>CAXUHL010000203.1:0-5846 GCA_964250745.1 uncultured Acidobacteriaceae bacterium | reverse complement strand
TTCTGGCGGGCATCAGCCTCCTTTGGGGCGAGGCGTGGCTGCTCGGCCCGGGGCTCGCCGAGGCGGCGAATCCGTTCGCTGTCAGCGCGCTAAGCCTGCTCTTCGCGGGCGGCTTCGCGCTCGGTTTTTCCCTCTTCCGGGGCGGCGAGCCGGTTCCGTGGCGCGCCAATCTGCTGCTGAGCCTCGTCTTATTTGCCGTGCCGCAGAGTTGTCTCATCCTCGCGGGCAGGCACGGGGCAGCGGGCTGGACCCCTCTGCTTTACTCGCTGATGCCGCTGGCGCTTGCCTTTGTTGAGGGAGCGTGGACGCCCGCGATGGCCATTGCGCCGGGGGCGGTGCTCGTGCTTCTGAACGGGACGGTCCCGTTCACCCCGAGGGCGCTCCTTGGGGCGCTACCAGCGCTGGCTGCCGTGGGCTTGCAGGCGTGGGCGCTCGTTCGTCTGCGGCAGCTCGGCCCCGGGCGCGCCCTGGCCCGCGCGCTCGGGGTGCAGTTGCTGTTCGCCTCGGTTTGCATCGCGGCTGGCGGTGCCGTCCTGGACAGGCCCCAGCGGGTCTCCTTCTCGCTTCTTCTGCCGCTCCACGCCTTGGTGGCCGTCGCCCTCCCGTACGGCGGGCTTTTCCTGCTGCTGACCCGCGACGCGCTCCGCCCGGCGCAGGTCGCGGTCACGCAGTGGCTCCAAACCCTGTTTGCCGCCGCAACCAGCCTTTTGCTGGCCCGCGCGCACCCGCCCCGGCCCGTTCTCCTCGCCGCCGGGGCGCTGCTGGTCTGTCTTTTCCATGTCCTGCGGGAGCCGCCCTCTCCCGGCGAGGCTTATTTTTTAAAGACTCATTGAAAATCTTTTCACCCCGCAGCCGCCGTTTGCGTCCTATGGAAGAGATGAGCGCCTGCTTTTACATCGTGGTCGAGGGCGAGGACCCCGGTTTCGACATCTTCGTCAATGGCCACGCGCTGGCCCGTTACGAGGCCGAGCTCGATCAGTTGGCCGCTTCCCTCGGCGTCCCCCCTTTGCTCGATTACTTCTCCGCCGACCGCAACTCCATGGCCATGCTCCTGGAGCAGGGCGCGGGCGACCCCGCTTGGACCCAGGCCCTGCCAGACCCGCAGTGGTTCATGCCGCGCGAGGGTCTCGAAACGGTCGACGCTCTCCTGACCCACGTCGAACACGACCCTACCTGCTACGGCCCAGGCACGCTCGAACTGCTGACTGAGCTGCGCGAATACAAGCTGGTGCTCCACAAAACCGCCAGCCGCGGCCTGCGCTGGCACTTGGCGGTGAGCTGGGAGTGAGCTCTGCCGCTGCCTTCCAAGCAACACGGGCGTTAGCACCCAGGAAACTCATAAGGTAAGGTTTGACGAGAGCGGTGTTATCGCTTGATTCTGCTGGAAACTGCGTTTGGGTCTTCCCCGCTTTGGCTAAGCCCGGAACTAATGAGTAATGCTGCTGCTGGCTTTGGCCTCGGTCCATTGCGCACAGTGTTCTACTTCGACGACTATAGCCTCCTCGATCTATATAAATACGAAACCGGGCAGGCGGCGATGCCGTTCCAGGGCAGGGTGTCTATGGTTCCGCTGCTCCGCTTGGCGCACGGAAAGCCCTTTCTTGTCCAGCTCGGCATCGACCTGAAGCAAACGCAGGGTCAGTTCGTGCACTCTATGGTGGTGGAATACAAGCCCGAGAAGCTGATTTGCTACGTCGCAGGCGTGCTGAGCGTATTTTGGGTGGTGGGGATCACTGCCTGCTACGGATGGGAGCGTTTTCGCGAGCTCTGGTGGCTGCCGCCGGCGCTTTATCTCGCGACGCTTTATGCATCCTACGGTGCCCGAGCGGACCAGAACCTCTGGTACCCATATGACCTACCGCACGCTGCCTTCTTCACCACTGGGCTGCTGGCTTTGCTTGCCGGATCGTTCTGGGGCGTTGCAGCAGCCTTCGCGGTTAACTGCCCAACGCGCGAAACGGCAACTTATCTGATTCCGTGCGTGCCGGCGGTCGGCTATGCCCGGCGGGATCTGCGGCGCTACAGCACGCTTGCAGCAGGGCTGTTCGCCTTTCGGCTGCCGGTCTATCTGCTCATCGCACATCACTTCAAGGCAATTCCCAGCGATGTTGGCCTGCATTACCACCAGGATGCACACGCGATTCTGCAGCCGAAGCACCTGCCGCAGGTCGCGAGCGCGGTCGGGTTTCTCGCGCTCCCGGTCTTTCTATGGCGACGGCTCCTGGACCGCGACCAGCATTGGCTGCTGCTCGGCACACTACCGGGTTTTGTATTTTCCGGCGTGCTGGGCATCTGGTATGAAACCCGGGTCTGGTCGGAGTGGAATGCGATCGCGGCCTGCCTGGCCGCCGGCATCCTGATGCGCTACCTCGATGATCGAAGAACAGATGGTCTCCTGCAGCCGGAGAGAGCAGCATCTTCGGTGTCACCCCTAGCCGCTGCGCGAGCCGAAGCTGCCCCAAGCGAAGAACTCAGAAAATAATCTCTTTAAAAAGTAAGCAAAGACCTGAACGAAATCCCAGGAAGTGCCGATAGAAGGGTTGGAGGTAATTTCCCTATGTCGCTTTCCGTCGCAGCCGCCGCCGTCCAACCCCAGCCCGATCTCCAGCCCAAGCCCGCCCCGCAGGCGGCTTCCGCCCCGGCCGCGCATGCCGCCGCCTTGCCGCACGACACCGTCCACCTGAGCGCGCACGCGGCGAAACCGGTCGACGCCGACCACGACGGCGACAGTAAGTAACCGCAGCGGAGCGGGTGCAAGGAGGCACCCGCCTCCTTGCGTCCGCGATCAGCCGAAAACCTTGCCCATGCGGCGAATCTGCGCGCCCACCCCACGCAGCTTCTCCTCGATGTGCTCGTAGCCGCGGTCCATGTGGTACACGCGGTCGAGAATCGACTCGCCGTCGGCCACCAGAGCGGCGAGCACGAGCGAGGCCGAGGCGCGGAGGTCCGAGCACATCACCGCCGCCGCGGAGAGCGGCGTCTTGCCCGTGATGGTCGCGGCGCGCCCGTCGACCTTGATGTTGGCGCCCATGCGCGCGAGTTCGCCCACGTGCATGAACCGGTTCTCGAAGATGTTCTCGGTCACCAAGGAGGTGCCTTCGGCCTGGGTGGCGAGCGCCATATACTGCGCCTGCATGTCGGTCGGGAAACCGGGGTACTCCTGGGTGGACACGTCGGCCGCCCTCAAGTGCCCCTCGGAGCGGACGCGGATGGTGTCCTTGCCCGTGATCTCGATCCGCGCGCCCGCTTCCTCAAGCTTGCGGATGACCGCGACCAGGTGCGCCGGGTTGCAGTTAGTCAGCTGGAGGTCGCCGCCGGTGATTGCGCCGGCGATCAGAAACGTCCCGGCCTCGATGCGGTCGGGGTTGATGCGGTGGCGCACACCGTTGAGCTTGTCGACGCCCCGGACGCGGATCGTCGGTGTGCCCGCGCCCTCGATCTGTGCGCCCATGCCGCACAGCATCGCAGCCAGGTCGACCACCTCCGGCTCGCAGGCGCAGTTCTCGAACAGCGTTTCGCCCTCGGCCAGAACGGCGGCCATTAATAGGTCCTCGGTGCCGGTCACGGTGATCTTGTCGAACAGGATCTCCGTCCCGCGCAGGCGTTCGGCCCGCGCTTCGATATAGCCGTGCTCGTAGGAGATGGTCGCGCCCATCTTTTCGAGACCCTTGATGTGCAGGTCGATGGGCCGCCCGCCGATGGCGCAGCCGCCGGGCATGGCCACCCGGGCCAGCCCCGTGCGCGCGACCAGCGGGCCAAGGACGAGCGACGACGCGCGCATGGTCTTGACGATCTCGTACTTCGCGACAGGGTCCGACAGCACCGCGCAGCTGACCGTCGTGCGGTGCTGCGCGCGCCCGTAGCCCAGCTCGACTTCCGCGCCCATGGAGACGAGCAGCTTGCGCTCGGTCTCGATGTCCTGGACCTGCGGGATGTTTTCGAGCACCACCTCTTCGGCGGTCAGGATGGCGGCGGCCATGCAGGGCAGCGCCGAGTTTTTCGCGCCGCTGATGCGTACCGAACCGAGCAGCGGGTTGCCGCCGCGTATGACGAATTTATCCATCGTTGGTTGTCGCTCCTCGAGTCCCAGTCTATCCGGGGTCCGCGCGGCGCGAGCCAGCGGCCAAAGGCAGGAACAACGGAGTACACTGGGGCGCGATGACGCGCTTCCTGCTCGCACTCTCTCTCGCCTCGCCCGCGCTCGCCCAGGTCGTGCCTTCGGAGATCACCGGGACCGCCGCCACCGCGCCCGTGGTGCAAAGCCCGGCCGGCCAGGTTCGGGGCAAGCTCGCCGATACCAAGGCCGGTTCGGCGCGTGCCTTTCTCGGCATCCCCTATGCCGCGCCGCCCGTGGGGCCGCTGCGGTGGCGCCCGCCCGCAACCGCCGCCAAGTGGACCGGCACCCGCGAAGCGACCGCGTTCGGCTCGCGCTGCATGCAGCCGGCACTGTTCGACGACATGATTTTTCGCGACCCCGGCACCAGCGAGGACTGCTTGTCGCTCAACATCTGGACGCCCGGCTCCGCCGCCTCCACGAGCAAGCTGCCGGTCATGGTCTGGATCTACGGCGGCGGCTTCGTCACCGGGTCCACCTCGGAACCGCGTCAGGACGGCGCGCACCTCGCGACCAAGGGCGTCGTGGTCGTCTCGTTCAATTACCGCGAGGGCATCTTCGGCTTCTTCACGCACCCTGAGCTGATCGCCGAGTCGCCCGCGCACGCGGCAGGGAACTACGGGCTGCTCGATGCGGTCGCCGCGCTGCAATGGGTCAAGGCGAATATCGCGGTGTTCGGCGGCGACCCGGCGAACGTGACCATCTTCGGCGAGAGCGCCGGGTCGATTGCGGTGAGCGCGCTGATGGCTTCGCCGCTCGCGCATGGGTTGTTCGCGCAGGCCATCGGCCAAAGTGGAGGTGCCTTCGCGGGAGCCCCGAGCTCGCGCATGGCGACAGCAGCCGTGCAAGCCGAAAAGGACGCTGACTTCGCCCGGACCCAGCTGCACGCGGAGTCGCTCGCGGCCCTACGCGCCCTGCCCGCGGACCGGCTGCTTGCGGCGGAAAAGGACGGGCGCGGGTTCCGTCCCGGCGTCGATGGGCTGTTCCTGCCGCAAACCCCGGCGGCGACGTTCGCGGCCGGCAAGCAGAACGACGTCCCGGTACTCGCAGGGTGGAACCGCGACGAGGGCGGCAACGGCAAGGCGACCGACATCACCCCAACCGGCGGATCGAGCGTGGGCGGAACGGCTGCCGCTCCGGGAGACCTGGACCGCCTGAAGGCCCTGGCATCGAAGGACTTTCCCGGCCACGCGAGTGAGTTTCTCCAGGCCTTCCCGGCGGCGACCGATGCCGAAGCTTTAACCCGGCTGCAGCAGTACGCCTCGGACCGCTTCATCGCGTACAGCACCTGGGCATGGCTGGAGGCGCAGACAGCGACCGGCAAGGCTCCGGCGTACCGCTACCGGTTCGACTTGGTGCCCCCGCCCGACCCGGCTCGGCCCGGGCGCTACGGCGTCTTCCACTCGGACGATATTGAATACGTGTTCGGCAACCTCGACTCACGCAAGGGGATCGCCTGGCGGCCCGAGGACTATGCCATGAGCGAGCAGATGATGGCGTACTGGACCAACTTCGCCCGCACCGGCGACCCGAACGGGAAGGGCTTGGTGCAGTGGCCCGTGTACGCGCCTGCTTCGGGAGCGAAGGTGTTGTATCTCGACCGGCCTAAGTCGAATGCGGAAAAAGACGATTTGCGGGATCAGTTTTTGTTCTTACAATCGGCATGGGCTAAGTGACCTAGAAGCGGTCTCATACATGGTTTTGCGGCTTCGGCGACCCTCGTGAGCCCCGC
>CAXUHL010000202.1:1297-5884 GCA_964250745.1 uncultured Acidobacteriaceae bacterium | reverse complement strand
ATGCTGAGCGCCGCCGCCGCAGAGGCCCAGGCCGTGCCGCAGGTGGACCGGGGCAAGGCGCAGGGGGCCAAGGTCGCCTTCCCGAGCGAGGACGCGGAAACCGAAGCGCCGGCCGGTATGCCCCCGAACCCGGACGCGCCGGCGAAGCGGGTGGGCCTCGCGATCGTGGGGCTGGGCCGGTTGAGCGTCGAGCAGATCCTGCCGGCGTTCGGCTCCGCCAGGCACTGCCGGCCCACGGCGCTGGTCAGCGGCGACCCCGCGAAGGCAAAGGCGCTCGCGGCGCAGTATGGCATCCCGAAGGTGCTCGGCTACGAACAGATGGAGCAGCTGAAAGACGACCCCGCAACCGAGGCGGTCTACATCGTGCTGCCGAACGCGCTGCACCGTGAGTACACCGAGCGCGCGGCGAAGATCGGCAGGCACGTGCTTTGCGAGAAGCCGATGACCAAGTCGCCCGAGGACGCCGAGGCGATGATCGCGGCCTGCGAGGCGGCCAGGGTGCAGCTCATGGTGGCCTATCGCATCCAGTACGAGCCCTGCAACCGCCTGCTGGGCGCGATGGTGCGCGGCGGCAAGCTGGGCACGGTGCGCGCGATCCAGGCGGTGAACACGCAGAACCTCGGCGACCCGAAGCAGTGGCGGTGCGTAAAGAAGCTCGCGGGCGGCGGTTCACTGCCCGACATCGGGCTTTACGACCTGAACACGGTTCGGGCGCTGCTCGGGGAAGAGCCGGTCGAAATCACGGCGCGGACGCACTCGCCCGCGGGCGACCTGCGGTTCAAGGAGGTGGAGGATTTGGTCCAGTTCACGATGCGGTTCCCGTCCGGGGTCGTCGCGGTGTGTACCTCGAGCTATAGCTCGCACGAGCTGCGGCAATATGAGGTTCTGGGGACCGAGGCCTGGGCGCGCATGGACAATGCGTTCTCCTACCACGGGCAGAAGCTGACCGTGCGGCGGCGTGAAGGGCAGGGCACGGCGGCGAGCGAGTACAGCCTCTCGCCGAAAGACCAGTTCGCGCTTGAGATGGACCACTTTGCCGAGTGTGTGCGGACCGGGCGCAAGCCGCGTACCGGCGGCGCCGAGGGCTTGCAGGACCAGAAGCTGATGGCGGCGATCTACCGGGCGGCGGAGACGGGCGCGCCGGTGCAGCTGGAGCCGGTCGCGGGGCTGGACGCGACCCGCGGGCCGGCGTTGGCGGAGGATGATTAAGGCGCGCGGGCCCCATCTCAGAGGCGAGACTTAGGGCAAGCTGAACCTCGCCAGACCTCTCCGGCAACCGGGGTTCGTCTGGAAGGGGTCATCCTGAGCAAAGCGAAGGACCTGCTTTGTTTCCCGACGAGCGCGAAAAGCAGGTCCTTCGTTGCTTCGCTTTTCAGGGTGTTCCCTTGCGTTGGGCGCCGTCACCAAAGGTATGGCAGGGCGGGTTTAGGCGTTGAGACTCAGCGAGTTCACCGCGATCGCGAGCGCCTCCCCGAGCTCCCCGAAGAGCGCGCGGTCCGCGACGGGAACTTTCGCGGAGGCGAGCGCGTGCCACAGGTTTTGCGCCTGCCAGATATTCGCCTCAAACGGCAGCAGCCGCAACGCCTCCGCGACGGCGTGGGCGTTCTCGAGCGCGGACAAGTCCGCCGGACGGGCGGCGAAGGCGGCCATCGCGTCGCTCATGCGCCGGTCCGCGACAAAGCTCAACTCCTGTCGGTCGAGCGCGACGCGGTCTTGGGCGGCAAGCGCCAGGGCGGACCGCAGCTGGGCGCCGTCGATGGGGTCGGCGGCGAGGGCGCGCTTGACCAGCAGGTTCAGGGTGAAGTTCGCGGCCAGGGCAAGCGCGGGCGGGCGCGGCACCTCCGCCTGCGACAGGAAGTGCAGCAGCGAGGCATGGTCGTCGTAGAGCCGGACGAGGTTCTCCTCGGCCGCGGCGACGGTCTGGTTCAGGATCAGGTTGACCGCCCAGCGCTGCTCGTCGGTAAACAGCGAGCGGATGGTGTACGTGGGGGTGAATTCCCGGTCGAAGAGGCGGATCACCGAGGGAAGGTCGGCGCGCAGGAAGGCTGCCCGGGCTTCTTCAATGAACCGGGCGTGCGCGGAAGCGCCGCCGAGCAGCCGCACCCCGGCCGCGAGGTTTTGGTCGCCGAAGTGAAGTACGGCGTACGCGACGCGCGCGCGTTCATGGGTGAGGGTCGAGCGGACTTCGGCCTCGCCCGCGAGCAGGCGGCCGTGGCCCGAGCTTTGGCTGACCTCACTCAGCCGGGTGAGCTCGAAGCAGAACACCCTGGCGCGCTCCGGGTAGGGGCGGAAAACCGAGGAGATGGCGTAATGCGCGGCGACCTCGACGAGTCCGACCCTGGCCGCATTCGCGCGTTTGGCGTAGATATCCGCGCCCGAGCCCTCGGTGGGATCATTGCTTTGCGCCTGGGCCAGCCCGGCGAGGAAGGGGCCCTCCAGCGCCGCGCCCTCGGGGCCGAACAGCCGGCCGGCCAGCTCGAGCACCCGGGCCGCGTAGGCGACGATCTGCACGGTCTCGATCCCGGCGATGTCGTCGAAAAACCACCCGCAGGAGGTGTACATGAGCTGCGCATGGCGCACGAGCTCGAGCAGCTGGAGCGCCTCGGTGCGCTCCTCCTCGGTGAGCGGGCCGGCCTGCTCGGCCTTCAGGAACGACGAAGCGCGGGCGCGGTCGAGGATGACCGCGGCGTAGCGGTCGACGGCTCCCGGCCAGTCCCGGAAGAGCTTCGCGCCGAGCGCGCCGGTAAGCGGCGCGAGGCCGTCGCGCAGACCGTCGAGGGCGTGCCGCAGGGGGGCACGCCACAGCTGGTTCCAGCCGGGCTTGCCGCCGTTGCAGCCGCAGTCGGACCGCCAGCGCTCCACCCCGTGGGCGCAGCTCCAGCTGGTCGCCTCATGGATGCGCGCCTCCATGGCGGGCGGGAAGGTTGCGAGAAACTCGCCGTAGTTGGTCAGGGTGGCGAGACCGCGCTCCTCGACGTATTGAAGCGCGTACGACAGGCCCATTTCGCCGAAGCGGTGGTGGTGGCCGTAGCTTTCGCCGTCCGTCGCGACGTGGACCAGCTCGGGCTCGGAAGGCGAGTCGGAAGAGAAGCCGCCCATCATGCGCTGCGCGTAGCCCTCGCCGGAGTTGAGCAGGTGCTCGAACGCGATGGCGCGGGAGCGGGGGCCGTCGTAGAAAAACACCGCGATGGAGCGGCCGCCTGGGAGCTGGACGAGGTAGGGCTGCCGGGTTTCGACCGACGCATCGGGGGTGGGGTGCCAAGGCTCCTCGGGCCCTCCGGGTTCGCCGGCCGGCTCGGCGGTCGCGAGCGGGCGGACCGCGGCGCACTGGCTGGGGGCGAGCACGGTGAACCGTATCCCGTTTTCGGCGAGCACCTCCAGCGATTCGGTGTCCACGGCTGTTTCGGCCAGCCACATGCCTTCGGGCTTGCGGTTGAAGCGCCGCTCGAAGTCGGCGATACCCCAGCGGACCTGGATTTCCTTGTCGCGCCGGGAGGCCAGCGGCAGGATGATGTGGTTGTACACCTGCGCCATGGCCGAGCCGTGGCCCCCGAAGCGCGCGGCGCTCGCGCGGTCCGCGTCCAGGATGGACCGGTACGTCAGCGGCGCTTGGCTCTCGAGCCAGCTCAGCAGGGTGGGGCCGAAGTTGAAGCTCATGCGCGCGTAATTGTTCACGATCCGCAGCACGCGGTTGCGCTCGTCGACCACCCGCGAAGCCCCGTTGCGCGCGTAGCACTCCGCGGTGATGCGCTCGTTCCAGTCGTGATAGGGCGCGGCGGAGTCCTGCACCTCGACCGACTCGATCCAGGGGTTCTCGCGCGGGGGCTGGTAGAAGTGGCCGTGGATGCAGAGATAGCGGTTGGTCATGGAGTGTCCTGTGCTGCCGGGGGCTTGCCGTGGAGGTCGCAGGCGCGCCACAGATACCAGCTCGCGACCGAGCGCCAGGGCTGCCAGCGCCGGGCGCGCCGGAGCATGGTTTCGGGCTGGCCGAGCATGGTCGCGTCGAAGGGGCGCGTCTTCGGCAGGCGCGTGAAGCAAAGGGCGAAGCCCTTGCGGACGCCGTAGTCGGTAATCGGGAGCACGTCGGGCCGGCCCAGGCGAAAGATGAGCATCATCTCCACCGTCCAGGGTCCCACGCCGCGCACTGCCGTGAGTCTCCGCACGATGTCTTCATCGGCCAGGCGGCGGATTGCATGAATCGTGGGCACGGTCCCGTCGAAGGTCTTGCGGGCCAGGTCCTGGAGGGCGAGCATCTTGTTGCGGGACAGTCCGACCGCGCGGAGGGCTTCGTCCGGCTGCGCGAGCAGCAGCTCCGGGGTGGGATGGACATCGCCGAACAGTTTGAGCAGCTTGTGCAGGATCGCCCGGGCCGCCGCGCCGTGGAGCTGCTGCGACAGAATGGCTTCGAACAGGGTTTCGAAAGGCGAGTGCCGAGATTTGAGCTTGAGAGTGAACGGGCCGGCGCGGCGGATCAGCGCGCCGAGTTTGGGGTCGGCGGCGGCAAGCGCTCGGCAGGCTTCGGCGGCATCGTAGCGGGGGGTGCGGCGGCCGTCGGGCATGGCTGCATTCTAGAAGACACGCCACGAA
>CAXUHL010000202.1:0-1197 GCA_964250745.1 uncultured Acidobacteriaceae bacterium | reverse complement strand
TTTTGCCGGTCGTGCAAAGCAGGTTCCTCGCGCCGCTCAGGATGACGCTTTCCCTCTGTAGCATCGAGGACGAGGGTTCTCGATGAGCGAGCAGGCGGCGAAGACGGCGGCAGCCAAGACGACCGGGGCGAAGAGGGCGGCTAAGGTCGGAAAACCGGAAGCACCCACAGGCCCGCGGGTGTGGCACGAGGCCCCGGAGACCGGGCCCATGCCGGAAGCCTTGCAGCAGTTGGCGACGGACGCGCGCGTGACGGTGCGGCGCGGCGGCGAGCCCCTCCGCGACGGCAAGTGCGTTCTTTACTGGATGCAGCGGGCGGAGCGGGGCATCGACAACCCGGCGCTGGACAAGGCCATCGAGCTCGGCAACGAGTTGGGGCTGCCGGTAGTGGCGTTCTTCTCGGCGATCAGCAACTTTCCCCATGCGAACTGGCGCCACTACCACTTCCTCTCGCAGGGCCTGGTGGACGCCGAGCAGGACCTGCGCGAGCGGAACGTGGAGTTGATCGTGCGGAGGCCGCCGGAGAACGCTCTGGAGAAGCTGGCGGTCGAGCTCGGGGCCGCGGTCGTGGTCGGGGATGAAAACCCCATGCGCGAGCCGGAGCGATGGCGGCAGGTGTTCGCGCACCGGGTCAGCGTGCCTTTCTGGACGGTGGACGCGGATAACCTCGTCCCGATGAATACCTTTACCAAGCATTACTATGCCGCGGTGCATTTCCGTCCGGGGTTCTTTCGGGAGATGCCGAAGTATTTGGACTATAAGGACGCCGGTCGTGCTCGGCACACGTGGGACCGTCCGCGCGGTTTTACGAGCTTCAAGGTCGGCGAGGAGCTGACGGAAGGCTGGGGGCCGCCGTTCGACCGTTCGCTGGGGCCGGTCGATAGCTTCACGGGCGGAACGCATACAGGGCTCAAGCTGCTGCGCGACTTTGTCGATAACAAATTAAAGGACTACGACACGGTACGGAACCGCCCGGATAAGGATGGAACCAGCCGGATTTCACCCTATTTGCACTACGGGCACTTATGCCCCATCACCATCACCAAGGCCATAGGCGACGCGGTCGCGAGCGGCAAGTGTACGCCGGAGGCGCGCGATGCTTACTACGGCGAGGTCCTTGCCTGGCGCGAGCTATGCGTGAACTTCGTCCGGTTCGTGCCGGAGTACGACAACATCGGCTGCGCGCCGGAGTGGGCGCG
>CAXUHL010000201.1:3827-5904 GCA_964250745.1 uncultured Acidobacteriaceae bacterium | reverse complement strand
GCGCGCGCACGCTCGCGAGCTTGACCGTCTCCAGAAGGCGGTGCGCCGGCGCATTACCGAGCTTGCCGGCGTGCTCGAACAGGTACAGCCCTCGCACCGCCATTTCGCCGCGCGAGGCCGAGCGGTCGTGGTCGAACAGGTGCTCCAAGGCTTCGAGCAGCACGGCCAGATCGCCTTGGGTAAAGCCGGTATCGGCAGCCAGAAAAGGCGAGATGAAGCCGTGCATCCGATATAGGCCGTAAGCCACGCCGTGCTTGCGGCCGATCTGCCCGCTCGCGGCCTTTTCTTCGCCGTCCTCGCTCGCGCTCGCCTGCTGCCCGGCATCGGTGGCATTGGTCAGGGCGGTGCGGGTGATGGTGTGGGCGATGCTCATGATGGGGTCGATCGAGGTCGAGAAGCCGAACTGCACCGGCCCGCGCACCTGCCCGCAGTTCCACAGCTTTGCCGGGCCTTTCGCTTTCCTGCCCCCGTTCACGGCGGCGTCGGCCTCGCTTTCGGCTTTGCCCGTGGTCATCACCGCGCCGAAGGTGCGCACGTCGAAGTAGTGCTTGCACATGTATTTGCGTGCATCTCCGTTGGGCTTGTTGTCCGCCTCGATCTTCAGCGCTTTGTAAGCGTCGCGCTGCACGTTGGCCAGGATGCCGCGTTCCTTGACGTAGATATTCCAGGGCGAGGCGAACCCGCGGGTCAGGCCCACGTAGTTGCGGATCTTGCGCTTGTTGCATACATCGGTGACCAGGCCGTGGCCGGTCTCCGGGTCCACGCGCGGCGCGTTGTCGGCGTCGGGGTCGCCATTCGGGTTGCCCTTGCGTACGTCGTAGAGGAGGACGAGTTCGTAGCGGTTTTCGAGTGGGGCGTCGAGGACGAGGGTGGGGCGGCTCATTGCGGGTCTCCTTGGGTGCTCAGCGCGAGTTCATGCTGGGCGAGTTCGGGTTGGTCTGCTGCGGGTTCAGCAGGGGCTTTGCGGAAGAAGCGCTGGCGCTGGTGGTAGTAGCCCAGGGCGAAGTGGCCCTGCTCTTCCAGCGTGAGCATGGCTGGGAAAGTTCCGAGGCCGTCGGTGATCTCGCCGATCCACTTTTTCAAATAGTTGCCGCGTTCGCCGAGCTTACTCAGGTGAGTTTGCGACAAGCTGATTAGCCGAGGAAAGACCGTGCCGGGTCGTGTTGAAGCGGCTCCGAAGAAGCGATCGGTAAGGGTGCTGTTCAACTTGGCGTTTGGGTTGTCCATGCGGACTTTGTCTATCTGGGCCCTCTCGAATGTTGAGAATAGTCGGCCGAGCAGGTAGCCGGGCAGTATGCAACTTTCGTCGAGACTCACAATCGGTATCTCCTTCTGTTTGCGGCTTTGAAAAAACAATTGGAGCAATGCTGCGCGCTCCGGCGGCACCGCTTGCTCTGCGTGGTTGCGAGCGACAGCGGCCGCGAGGACGATTTGCGGCATGCGTGTCCGGAAAAGAACGCCGAGGTAGACCTGCTCGGCTAACCGGGGTGGTAGATTTTCAAGCTTGCATTCATAGCCTTTCTTATCTTTTCTTTGTTTCTGGTGTACCAAGCGCGCCAGCAAGCGACGTAGATCCATGGGCTCGGATTTGTCCAGCCCCTCCAGCTCCAAGGCAGCAAAGTAAGCCTTGAGATTTTCTTCAAGCTCGCCGAGCGTGCCGGCGTGCAGGGTGCGGAGCATGACGCGGCCTTGCGCGCCGCTTAGGATCAAGCAGAAAAAGCGCTCGCGCTCGACATGCGCCCGCTGCCCCTTATGCGCGCTCAGCAGCAGCGCGCGCACCTGCTGCGGCGAGTACAAGAGCTCGCCGAGAATGCCGAGCAGCGGATCGTCGACGCCGGACCAGTAGACGGCGGTGGTGTCGCCTGAGAGCCGCGTGTTCTGCGGAGTAACGACCTCGCCTGTCCGGGCGCTCACATAGCGCGGGCTGATGAGGCGGCGCAGCCCCTCGAAGTAGCCCGTCATGCAGCTGCGGCAGATGGGGGCGTTGTCGTTGCGTTCCAGGCCGTGCTTCTCGAATGCTTCTTTATTGAAGCTGACCAATGGCGAACTGGGACTGGTACTGCCTGGAATAAATGTC
>CAXUHL010000201.1:667-3817 GCA_964250745.1 uncultured Acidobacteriaceae bacterium | reverse complement strand
ACACAGGAGGCATTGGCGACTGCTGTCCGGAACGCCACTAGCGAGCTTCGGTTCAGCCCACCACTTACGTAAAAGAATGTCGTTATGAGCTAACTCGTTGTTAATACTGAAGGCGAAGAGATCGTTACTCGCATAACCTACTTCTTCAAGCTCTGCGATGCAGCGCGACCGCTGCGCAGGACTATCCAGGAAGCGGAGAACCGCGCCGGCAATACTACTCGCCGTAGCGGTATGAGCAACACTTAACATCTTACAAAAGAGGCTGCTCCGCTTCACGAGCACGTCTGATTCGCGTTTTCCATCAGGTTCAATCGCAAGTACGTACTCCGACTTATCCACAAGAAAATCGGACAAATCATTGCTCTTACGAATTTGCCGCCGAGGGATAGAGTGCATGGCCGCCTGCAACTTCGGCTTGCCCTTTTTGCCCTCCGGCAGCGCCACTTCGACACACGTGGATTTCAGCCCCAGGTACGCACCGTTCGCGTCGAGCTGGATAATCCAGGCCACGGGCTTGGACTCGAATGCCGGGTCGTCCATCAAACCTTCCCGCAATGCCAGTGCGCGCAGTTCGTGGAGGATCACAGCGCGCCTCCGGCCGTCGAGGTCTGCCAGGCGGGTACGTCCATCACGCCGCCCTGGAGACGCGCGGGGAAAAACCTGGCCTGGTTTTGCGGGCCGAACTCGATGTCGTGCAGCATCCAGCCGAGTTCCCGGTCCTCCCCGGCCAAGGGTGCCGGGGTGCCGTCCCACAGCTCCACAGCCGCCGGGAACTCCCGGCAGCCTAGGTAGGGCTGCATGTGCTGCTGACCTTTCTCGATGCGGCGCAGAAACATTGCGCGGAACTTGTCGAGTGAGTCCTCATCCCCGGCGCGCGCGGTCATGTGAATGCGGGCGCGCACGCCGTAGTCCACCGCGCGCAGGGCCAGGGTGTTGCGCTGCGCACGGTCCTCCTCGGCGAAGTAGTCGCCCACCGTCCCGCTCATCGCGGAACGCGTCGAAACGCGGGAGTTCACCTCGTTGCGCCGGAACTGGATCCACCGCACCGGGTTGAGCAGGGCGACCGATGCGATCTCCCAGCGGATGGCGGGCTTCCACAGCACCGCTTCCAGGATGCCGCGGGCGGCGGAGGGCGTAATCAGTTCGTAGGAAACCCGTTCGGTCGAGAATTCCGGCCTTGTGACGCAGGCCATCTCGCCGCGGATACGAAGGGCGAATTCGTGGATGGACATATCGGCTGCAACAGCTTGTCCCGGAAACGGACAGATGCGCAATTTACGTTCGTTACGCGCGCCGGTGACCCAGCCCGCTCAGGCGCAAACCCCGTCCTCCACATAGCCCTCACCACCTTGCGCCGTGAAGCCGAACCGCCGGTCGTAGACCTCGGGCCTCACACGCTCCTTGAGCACCCAGGAGTTGGCCTCGGCCTCCTCGGCCCAGGGCAGCAGGGGTTCCAGCACGCCGAGAGCGCGCAGGCGGGCGATCTCGTGGGCCCGCAGCGAAACGGTGAATCGCTGCAAGCGCCGAAAACCCTTCCGCAGATCGTCCCCCGTTTTCCCCGCTTGCAGATCGCGCACTCGGTCCCAGGCCTCGCCGTAGTCGGCGACCACCGGGGTGCCCGCGTCCTCGATCATCCGGAAACGTGCTTCCACTTCCGAAAAGTCGAGCTTGCGTTCATGCGGCAGCACATCGTTCGCGTCCAGGTTGTCGCCCAGCCCGAACAGCAACCCGCGGCTGTACGCCGCGAACAGGTCCGGGTCGGCTAGATCCGGCGTGCCTCGGTTGAAAAACTTGAGTGCTTCCCCAAGCCCGCGCTTCAGCGATGCCGCGGGCGGCTTGGACGGCGCGCGAAACACCACGAACCGCCCCGGCCCCGGCAGGCGCAGCTCGCGGTTACACCGGCCCGCCGCCTGCGCCAGGGTCTCCAGCCCCGCCAGAGCGCGGAAAACGACAGGGAAATCCAGGTCCACCCCTGCCTCGACCAGCTGCGTCGCCGCGACTCGGCACGGCTCGCCCGCTTTAAGCCGGCGCGCCACTTCCCTGAGCACCGCCGTGCGATGCTCCGCGCACATGCGCGCCGACAGGTGCAGGCACTCCGGCCCCAGCAGCCGCGCCAGCTTCTCCGCTTCTTCGCGGCGGTGGACGATCGCGAGCGCCTGCGGGCAGCGGCCCATCTCGTCCGCGACTTGCTCCATGCTGACCGCCTCGTACAGGTCGCCCAGCACCTCCAGGCGAAACCGTCCCGCAGTTACCGGAAAATGCTCGCGATAGCCGGGCACGATCTCCCGTGGCACTGCCTTGCCCGTTCCCGCCAACAACCGGGGCTGGGTCGCGGTCGAGTGCACCACGCTCGCGCCGAAACGCGTAGTCAGCAGCTCGAGCGCTGAGTGAATCGGCTTCAGCAGGTGCTCGGGAAAGGTCTGCACCTCGTCGAGGAAAACCACGCTGCGCGCGATCCGGTGCAGCTTACGGCAGCGCCGGTTGCGCGCACCATACAGCGTCTCGAAGAACTGCACGCTGGTGGTCACCACCACCGGCGCGTCCCAGTTCTCGCAAGCCTGCCGGTTACGGTCGCTTTCCGTGTCCGGGTCCAGACTGGAGTGGTGCTCGACCACGTTTTCTTCGCCCAGGGCCGCCCGGTAGACCCCGACCATCTGCTCCAGGATAGAGGTGTACGGGGCAACGACGATGACCCTTCGCAGACAGTGCCGGGCGGCATGATGGAACGCGAAAGCGAGCCCGCTGAGCGTCTTACCGCCGCCGGTAGGGACGGTAAGCGTGAAGGCCCCGGGCTCGTGTTCGGCGGCTTGGACGCAGGCTTCCAGAACTTCGACTCGCATGCGGTTCAGCGGGGTATCCGGCGCTTTGCGGGCCCGCTCGCGGCAAGCCGCCTCGACCCTGTCCGCAAGCTCGGGAAGACTTGCGGCCTCCTTCGGCCGTTCTGCCTCGCGATCCCACGCTTCTGTATTCAACAGGTCCGCATCCACCAGGGCGGAAAAGATGAACCGCGTGGCCATTGCGAGCCAGCAAGCGTTGCGCAGAGCTTCCGCCGGTATCGCAGGAGCGCTAGACGGCTTGAGAGAAGCAGGCATGCCGTCCCGCTCCGCATCGCGGAGCAGCGGCGCGCCCACGCCGTCGATTGCGTTCCGC
>CAXUHL010000201.1:0-657 GCA_964250745.1 uncultured Acidobacteriaceae bacterium | reverse complement strand
CCGCAGATCGGTCGCGTTCTTCAAACAGCCATGGTGCGCCTGCACGGCAAGGGCAGCGGGCAGGCTCATCGGGCCGATCCGCATCAGCGCGGCCGCCCCCACGATGGCGTGCTGGACGCCCTTCGCCTTCCGGCCCTCGTTGGAGGCTTCCGGATCGCCCGCGATGTAACGTTGAAACGCCGCCTGATACTTGCCCGCGTCATGGAGGAGCCCAGCCACCCGCGCCTGGTCCTGCCAGCCTGGAGGCGCGAAGGCTTCCGCCATTTTGGCCACGGCGTCCAGATGCTCCTCCAGCAGCTGCCATTCCCGTGAGTCCCCGGGCTTTCTCGAGTGTGCGAAGAATTGCATACGGCCATCGTAGCCGGACCCGCGGTTCCAAAGTACAGAGAACCAGTACAGAGAACCGGGCCCGGCAATCAGCCGAAACGGCTGGGATGTCTACTGCATAAGGCTTGAAACCGAGTGCATCGACGTCGACCGTTTCGACGGACTAAGCGACGTGAAGCTTACGGCTCTACTGGATTTGTCCTGTCGAGAGCTGCGAGTACAAGCCCGTCCACACGACCGGCAGCCGCCTGAAACTTCAAAGTTTGATCCAGAGTCCATGGCGGAGAGTGGGGGATTCGAACCCCCGATAGAGCTTTTGGCCCTATAACG
>CAXUHL010000200.1:0-5951 GCA_964250745.1 uncultured Acidobacteriaceae bacterium | reverse complement strand
GTTCCCGGGTGGAAGCCGGGCTCGACTTCCGCCAGGGCCAGCACGGCCTTGTAGCCGTCCGAGCCGGTCGCGACGACATACTCCGAAAGCGCCTTACCCTTGAAGGCTCCCTCGACCGGCGCGCCGGCTTTCTCGAGCAGCGCGAGTAGCGGCACGCCCGTGTAGGTCTCCTTCGCGTGCGTGTGGCCGTTGGTCACCGTCAGCGAGTCGTGCTTCATTCCGCGCAGCGCATCGAGCGTCAAGGTAAACGGCTGGCCCGGTCCGGAGATTTGCAGAGCGGCAGGCGTTTGCGCGGCCGCCATCGTGGGAAGGAGAAGAAGCAGGGAAGCGTATCCGGCAATCGACATAAAACCCCTCTGTGGGCCGGGCCAACATCGCCCGAAAACCGGCCCGTATAATCATGGCATGTCGATCGTGCGCAACATTCAGGGAATCGCCAAGGGCATGAGCATCACCTTCGGGGAGATGTTCAAGCCGACCGAAGTGGAGAACTACCCCGACGGCCCCGGCCCCAACAAGGGCGCGGTGCTCCAGGAGCGCTTTCGCGGCGCGCACATCCTGCAGCGCGACGAGAACGGCCTCGAAAAGTGCGTGGCCTGCTACCTGTGCGCGGCGGCCTGCCCGGCGAACTGCATCTACATCGAGGCTGCGGAGAACACCGCCGAAAAGCGCATCTCCTCCGCCGAGCGCTACGCCAAGGTCTACAACATCGACTACAACCGCTGCATCTTCTGCGGCTACTGCGTGGAGGCTTGCCCCACGGACGCGATCACCCATGGGCACGGCTTCGAGCTGGCCAGCCTGAACGCGGGCACGCTGGTGATGCGCAAGGAAGACATGCTGGTGCCGAACCTCGGCCTGCCCGGTGGCGTCGCGGCGGGCGCGGACTCGGTCAAGTAGCGCTTTTCGCGGGGAAACGGCGGTCCTTCCGCAAGGGCCGCCGTTTTCCGTTTGGAGCCGCATCACACATTGGGAACGAGGGAGAACGTATGGCGAGTGTTCGGGTTTTCGCGCGGGCTAAGTCCATTGCCGGCAAGGAAGAGGCGATGCGGGAGCAGTTTCTGGAGCTCGTCAAGGCGAGCCGCACCGAGGACGGCTGCGAGCTGTACGAGCTATTCGAGACCACGGACGGCGGCGAGTTCGTCATCAGCGAACAGTACGGCGGGCCGGAGGACTTCGAGCAGCACAAGAGCTCCGACCATTTCCGCGCGGCAATGGTTGCGCTGGAGCCCATCATGGACGGCGGGCTGAACATCTGGGTCGTCGATCCGGTAGAGCCGGTGCTCTGAAGCCCTAGAATGAAGGTTGGCCATGGCTGACTTTCTTTCGCTCCTCAACGAACGTGTCGTGGTCTACGACGGCGCGATGGGCACTTCCATCCAGCTTCAGTCGCCGTCGTTCGACGACTATTGGGGCAAGGAGGGCTGCAACGAACTGCTCACGCTTTCCCGCCCCGACATCATCCGGGGCGTCCATGCCAGCTTCTTCGAAGCCGGCTGCGATGTGGTCGAGACAAACTCGTTCGGCTCGACCCGCGTGGTGCTGGACGAGTACGAGCTGGGCGACCGCACGCGCGAGCTGAACCTGGCCGCTGCGAAGCTGGCCCGCTCCGTCGCTGACGATTTCTCCACGAGAGACCGCCCACGCTTTGTCGCCGGGTCGATCGGCCCCACCACCAAGCTGCCTTCGCTCGCCCACATCGGTTACGACGCCATGGCCGCCATGTACCGTGAGCAGGCCGAGGCGCTGATCGAGGGCGGGGTCGACATCCTGCTGATTGAGACCAGCCAGGACCTGCTGCAGGCCAAGATTGCCCTGGCCGCCTGCCACGACGCCATGCGTGCCGCGGGCCGCAGACTGCCGCTCCAGATGCAAGTCACGCTCGAAGCCACGGGCACCATGCTTCTGGGCTCCGAAATCGGCGCGGCGCTCGCGGTCGTGGAGTGCTTCGACCCGGACATCATCGGGCTGAATTGCGCGACCGGCCCGGCGGAGATGAACGACGCGGTGCGCTTCCTGTGCCAAAACTCGGTCCGCGCGATCTCCGTACTGCCCAACGCCGGGCTGCCGCAGAACGAGGGCGGCCACGCGGTCTATAAGCTCACCCCGCGCGAGCTGGCCGATTACCACCGGCGCTTCGTGACCGAGTATGGGGTTCAAGTGGTGGGCGGTTGCTGCGGCACCACCCCGGAGCATCTGCGTGCGGTGGTCGAGGCGGTCCGTAATGCGAAGCCCGCGACCCGCGACGTGAAGCCCCAGGGGGTGGTCGCCAGCGCTTTTTCCGCGACGCCGCTCGAGGTCGACGGCCAGCCTGTCATCGTCGCCGAGGAGATGAATACGACCACGCGGGTCGCGCACTTTCGCGACATGGTGCGCGCCGGGGACTACGACGGCATTCTCGTGATGGCCAAGCGCCTGGCGGCCGAGGGCTCGCAGATGCTCGACCTGTGCTGCGCCATTGTCGGCGAGGATGAGAAGGCGTACATGAACGGGGTGCTCGACAAGCTGGCCACCCGCGTGACCGCGCCGCTGGTCATCGACTCGACCGAGGCCGACGTGCTCGAAGAGGCGCTGAAGCGCGTGCCCGGCAAGCCGCTCATCAACTCCATCAACCTCGAAGACGGCGAGAAGCGCACCTCGAAGGTCCTGCCGATGGCCCGCCGCTACGGGGCGGCGGTCGTGGCCCTCACCATCGACGAAGACGGCATGGCTCTGACCGCGGACAAGAAGGTCGCGGTGGCCAAGCGCATTTACGAGATGGCGACCGAGCGCTACGGCCTCAAGGGCGAGGACATCCTGTTCGACGCGCTGACGCTGCCCATCTCGACCGGCCAGGAAGACTACCGGACCGCCGGGATCGAGACGCTGGAGGCCATCCGGCGCATCAAGCAGGAGCTGCCGCGCGCGAAGACGATCCTGGGCGTGAGCAACATCTCCTTCGGTCTGAACGCCTATGCGCGGCGGGTACTCAATTCTGTTTTCCTGAAAGAAGCGGTCGACCGGGGTCTGGACGCGGCGATCGTCAACTATTCCAAGATCTACCCGCTCTACAAGATCCCGGAGCGCGAGGTGGAGCTGGCGCGCAAGCTCATCTTCCGCGACTGGAGCGAGGGCGACCCGCTCCAGGGCTACATGGCCCACTTCACCGGGCTGGACCCGAGCGCGAAGGAGGAGTTGGTCGCGGTCGAGTCGCTGCCGCTCGAAGACCAGCTCAAGCAGCTCATCATTCGCGGCGAGCGGACGATGGCGGGCCAATCGCTCGAACAGGTGCTCGACACGGCGCTGGCCGACTACAGCCCGCTGGAGCTGATCAACACCGTGCTGCTCGATGGGATGAAGACGGTAGGCGAGCTGTTCGGCGCGCGCAAGATGCAGCTGCCCTCGGTGCTCGACTCGGCCGCGGTGATGAAGGCCGCCGTCGCCTACCTGGAGCCGAAGATGGAACGCGTGGAGGGCACCCAGAAGGGAACCATCGTGCTCGCGACGGTCAAGGGCGACGTGCACGACATCGGCAAGAACCTGGTTGACATCATCCTGTCGAACAACGGCTACAAGGTCGTGAACCTCGGGATCAAGCAACCCGCGGATGCGATCATCAAGGCCGCCCAGGAGCACAACGCGGATGCAATCGGGCTGAGCGGCTTGCTGGTCAAGTCCACCCTCGAGATGAAGTACGTGGTGCAGGACCTCCAACGGCTGGGCATGAAGACGCCGGTCATCTGCGGCGGTGCCGCGCTGACGCGCAAGTACGTGGAGCAGGACCTGCGGCAGGAGTACGCCTCCGCCGTGTTCTATGCGGAGGACGCCTTCGCCGGGCTGCATGTGATGAGCGACCTGGCGGGCGAAGAGGAGGCGCGCGACAAGCGGATGGAGGAGGGCAGCACGGTGAAGCTCTTCCCGTCCGCGCCGCACGTGCTCGCCTCGCAGGCGCTGCCGCCGCTTGAAGGGCCGCCGGTGCGTTCGAGCTGGGTCAAGCCGGTTGAGCAGACGCCAATTCCTGCGTTCTGGGGCTGCCGGGTTCGGAAGGACTTCGACCTTGACTTCATCTTCTCGTACATCAACGAGATCGCGCTGTTCAAGAATCAGTGGCAGCTCAAGACCGCCTCGGCGACGGACTACATGCGTCTGGTCGAGGAGAAGTACCGACCCATCCTGGCGGAACTCAAGGCCGAAATCCGGGAAAAGCGCTGGTTCTGGCCGAAGCTGGTCTACGGCTTCTACCCCGCGCAGTCCGACGGCAACGATGTGGTGGTCTACCACCCCGAGGACCACGCGAAGGAGCAGCTGCGGATCACCTTCCCGCGCCAGCGCGAAGGCCGTCAGCTGTCCATCGCGGATTTTTTCCACCCACGCGATTCGGGCCGGATGGACGTCATCGGCTTCTCCGCCGTGACCATCGGCGAGCGGGCGAGCGAGGAGACCAAGAATCTGTTCGACGCGGGCGACTTTACGCGCTACCTGTACGTGCACGGTCTGGGCGTCGAGACGGCGGAAGCCCTCGCCGAATACGGCCACAAGCTGATGCGCGAGGAGCTGGGGATCGCGGACGAGGACGCGCCGGAGACGCGCGACCTGTTCCACCAGAAGTACCGGGGTTCGCGCTACTCGTTCGGCTACCCGGCCTGCCCCAACCTCGAAGACCAGACGAAGATCTTCGAGCTGCTGCGGCCGGAGGAAAACATCGGGGTCAGGCTGACGGAGGGATTCCACCTGGAGCCGGAGCAGAGCACGAATGCTCTGGTGGTGCACCACCCGCAGGCGAAGTACTTCGTGGTTTGAAGCTTTTACAAAAAAACACCCCACGAAGTGGGCGCGAGCCGCGCAGGCGGTTGGGCTTTGGCACTTAAATTCATCTCTTCTTCGAAAATGAGAAAAGAGCTGCTTCGTCATGGAGCGGCTTTTTTTCATTTCCGGAGAGCCCATGAAGCCCGAAGAGTTCCTGCCCAAAGCCGCCGCCGCCGCCCGCGCCGCGGGCCATATCTACCCCGAGTACGCCGCCTGCGAGGCCGCGCTCGAGTCCGCCTGGGGCGCGTCGCAGCTGGCCCGCGCGGCCAACAACCTGTTCGGCCAGAAGCAGTCGCATCCCGCCCGGGGTGCCTCGCTGACGCTGCCGACACGCGAGTTCCTCCACGGCGCATGGCTCACGGTGCAGGCGCAGTGGGTGGTCTTCACTAGCTGGCAAGACTGCTTCGCGCACCGCATGACCCTGCTGCGGGCGCTCGAAAACGGCATCCCCGAGTACCGCGCCGCGCTTGCCGCCGCATCCGGCGAAGCGTTCGTGACGCACGTTTCGAAAAGTTGGGCCACCGACCCCGAGCGCGGAGCGAAGGTGCTCGCCATCTACAAGGCGCATCGCGTCGTGCCTGCGTTGGCGACCGCCTGAAGCTGACTGCTGTGGGAAGCCTGCGGTCGGGAGAGGCGATGGTATGCGGCGCACCGCGCGGCGCTCGATCCATGCCGGGAAAGACGACTTCACGGGACTCGTCGGCCCGTGAAGTCGCGAATCGAAGACTTGCTTAGATTTGTACGGAGCCGCCATCGACAAACAGCTCGATGCCGTTGACGAAGCTGGCGTCATCCGATGCCAGAAACGTCGCCACTCCCGCAATCTCTTCCGGCCGGCCCATTGAGCCGCGGGGAACCATGGATGTGAACACTTTCTTGCTCTCATCGCCGAAGGGATCGAGACCCGGTGTATCGATCGTCCCAGGGCTCAGCAGGTTCACCCGAATACCCCGATCTTTCAGCTCGACGAGCCAGGTGCGTACAAAGGACCGCAGCGAGGCCTTGCTTGCCGCGTACACGCCGAAGCGGGGGATGCCTTTCACGCCGGCAGCCGATCCGTTCAGGATGATGGAGCCGTTTTTGCTGAACAGAGGAAGAGCCTTCTGAACCGTGAAGAGCGTGCCCCGCACGTTGGTGTTGAAGGTCGAGTCAAAATGCTCTTCGGT
>CAXUHL010000199.1:0-5963 GCA_964250745.1 uncultured Acidobacteriaceae bacterium | reverse complement strand
AGCACAAGGTTGTAGCGCTCGGTTTCAACATCGAGGTTGTTTTCAAGCGCGAGCAGGATCGCGTCGTCGAGGGAGAGGTAGAGCTTGCCCGCGCGGACGAGCGTGTCGATGCGGGGGGAGTTCGCGAGGCTGGCCGGAGGGACGTAGGCGGCGCGGTAGGTGTCGAACGGGTTGCGGGAACGCGGGTAGCGGAGGGCGGTTTGCGCGGGGTGTGAGGGTTTGCGCGGGTGCGCCGGGTTGGGCGGATTGGGATTGCAGGGTGGAGCCGGCAAGCGTTTCCGGCGCGACGAACGCGCGCGGCGCGAAACCGCTCTGGCCGAGCAGCAGCGACGGCTGGGCGAGCAGGACCAGCCCCGCCGCGACGCGTTGCCGATCCGGGCGGAAAGCGCAGCCGCGACTGCCTGGAATTTGCCTTGAAAACGTTCGCGCGAAATGCGAAAGCAAGCGCGTGGGAAAAGAAAACCTCAACGCCCCACCCCTTCCGCCGCTCTTCCTTGCGGCACCTGCGTCAGGTCGTCCGTCAGCCAGCCGTCGCGCAGGCGTACCACCCGGTTGCCCCAGGCCGCGTTTACGTCGGAGTGCGTTACCTGCACGATGGTCGTACCCTGCTCGTTGAGCGCCCGGAACATCGCCATGATCTCCTCCGCCTGCGCCGAGTGCAGGTTCCCCGTGGGCTCGTCGGCCAGCAGGAGCGCGGGCTTGTGGATGACCGCCCGCGCGATGCCCACCAGCTGCTGCTGGCCGCCCGAGAGCTGCGACGGGAACAGGTCTTTTTTGCCGACGATGCGGAACCGGTCCAGCGTGTCCGCGACCATGGCCTCCCGCTCGCCGCGCGGCAGGTTCTTGTAGGAGAGCGGCAGGTCGATGTTCTCGGCCACCGTCAGGTCGTCGAGCAGGTGGTAGCTCTGGAAGACCATGCCCGTGCGCCGCCGCGCCAGGTCCGCCCGCTGCTTGCGCCCGAGCCCGTGCGCCGCTTCGCCGTCGAGGAAGTACTCCCCGCGCCACTCGTCGTCCAGAAGGGCAAGTACATTCAGCAGCGACGACTTACCCGCCCCGGACGGCCCCATGATGGTGACGAAGTCCCCCTCGCGGATGAGGAGGTTGATGTTGCGGAGGACATAGGTCTGGGCGGCTCCGGTTTTGTAGGTGCGTTCGATATGCTTGAGTTCGATCACTGAGTTACTCCGATCTGAGTGCTTCATTGGGGTCGATATGGGCCGCGCGCCAGGCCGGGATGGCCGAAGCGGCGAATGTGGCGGCGAGGAGTAGTAGCGCCGCGACGCCATAGAGCCAAGGCGGGGCGGGCGCGAGTTCCGAGGCTTGATGGCGCAGCAGCCGCATGGCGGCGAACGCCAGAAGCGCTCCCGTTCCCAGACCCCATGCCGTGAGCCTGAGCATGCGCGCGAACAGGAGGCCCATGATGCGCTCACGGCTCGCGCCGACGGCGATGCGCAGTCCGATCTCGCGCGTACGCGACGCCACTTGATACGCGAGCACTCCATACAATCCCACCACGGCGAGAAACACCGATAACGCCCCAAGCGCGGCCGAAAGCGCGGCGAGCAGGCGAGTGTCGGCGACGCTCGCGCTCACTTGTTCGCGCATCGTCCTCAGATCGAGCACGGGCAGTTTCGGGTCGATGCGGCGGACCAACGCCCGCATCTCCGGACCGAGCGCTGAGGGATCGCCCGAAGTGCGGAGGTAAAACGTAGCCGCGTGATCATTGCGGCCGCCGCTGCTGAAGGTTTGCGGGTAGGCGAGGTACAGGTAAGGCACGCCGGGGAGGGACTGGAGGGAGTCCTCGTGAAAGGTGGGGACGATGCCGACAATGCGGAAGTTGTACTTGAAGTGATCGCCCGCGCCGAAGCCGAAGCGCCCGTCAAGCGCCCGGGCGGCGTCCCCTCCAAAGAAAACTCGTACGAAAGCCTGGTCGACGATGGCGACCGGTTCGTTCGCGGCAGTGTCGGCGTCGGTAAACTCGCGCCCGCGCAGGATCGGCACGCCCAGGGTTCTGAAGAAATCCCGGCTGACCCAGTTATTGTTCGGTGCCGGATCGTCAGGCATGTTCACGCGCCCGGCTACGGAGATATTGTTGCCCATCTGATTGCCGCTCAGGATCCCGTTCTGCGCGTAGGCCGCTGTGCTCCCGCGCGGGCGCAAGGACGCGAGCAGCTGCTGATACACCGCCGCGGTTCGCTCCGGTGTCGCCCCAGTGGCCGACTCGTCGACGCTGAAAGTAAGCAGGTGGTCGGGTATGAATCCGGGCGGGGTCGTGCTGAGCCGGTACAGGTTCCAGCCCACCAGCGTCGCGGCAAGCAGCAGCACGAGGCTGAGCGCGACGGAGCCGGAGACGAGCGCGTTGCGTGTTCTGCCCGCGCGACTCAGCACACCCTGGCCGCCGTGGAGCACCTCCGCCGCGTCGACGCGCAGGTGCGCGAGCATGGGGCCGATGCTGAACAGTAAGCTGGTGAGGAGCCCCGCCGCCACGGCGAAAAGCACAACCGACCAATGCCACGGAGCATGGAGAGCACCGTCGAGAGAGTTGTTGACCACAGCGAGATGGGTGAGCAGCCGCAGGCATGCCCAACCCAGCGCCGCGCCGCTTGCCGTCCCGGCCACGCCGAGCAGCAGGGCTTCCAGCACAGTGGCCTTCGCGATCTCCAACCGGCTCGCGCCCAGGCAGGCTTGCAGCGCGGTTTGCGCGCGCTGCCCGGCGGCGCGCGCCAGCAGCAGTCCGGCCAGATTCGCGCATGCTATCAGCAGCACCAGCACGCTCATGGCTTGGAGCGCTTTCACGGGCGTTCCGAATTGCTCGCCAAGCAGAGATACCCCGCGCGAGCCGGGAGCCAGGCTGAGCGAGGTCCTCATCCAGCCCTTCTTGTCGCGGATGGAACCGCCATTCGTGCGGAGAACATCGCGCCTCCAGTCGACCCAGGCACTCCCGAGCCGGGCTGCTGTCTGGGCGCGCCCTGGCCCGTCGGGAATGCGGCCCATCACCAACAGCCAGCGGAACAGCGGGTCATCTTCGCGGTCCTTTTCACCGAGGGAAACGGCTTGCTGAGCGGTTTCAGGAAGGAACAAATCGGCGGGCTCGGCGTCCATCACCCCCCGGTCCGCCGCGACGCCCACGATCGTGAAAGGGGCACCGTTGACGACGATCTGCATGTTAAGCACGGCGGAGCTCCCGCCCAGATGCCCACGCCAAAACCCCTCGCTGAGCACGGCGACCGGGTTCGCGGCGTGGACGCGGTCATCCTCGTCGCCGAAGAGGCGGCCCAGCAGCGGCCTCTCGCCGAGAAGACTGAAGTAATTGCCGCTGACCATCTGCGCGCTCCCGTGGACGGCTTCCTTCGCTGTCGCGAGGTTGACCGGCTGTCGGGAGATCGCGGCCAGCTGGGGGTAGGCTGCCCGCAAAGCGCGGTAGGACGGAGCGGTGAAATAAAGATGGTCCCCGCCTCCCCAGGAGGAAAAGGAGCCGGTGTCGAAAGCCGAATCCTGCCTGAGCAGCACCAGCTCCTGCGGCTTGAACACGGGCAGCTGCCGCAGCAGCACTTGCCGGAACACCGCGTAAACGGCTGTGGTGGGCCCGATGCCGACGGCAAGCGTGAGCACGGCGAGGAGCGCGAAGCCGGGAGCGTTGCGCAGGCGGCGCAGGGTGTACCGGAGGTCGTGCGTCAAGGTCTGCATGGGGTTCTCCTTATTCGGCGCGCAGGACTTCCACCGGGTCGACCGTAGCCGCCCGCCGCGCCGGGGCGGCGCAGGCGAGCAGCGCGAGCAGCTCCATGCCGGCGGCGAGGGCGAGCACGAATGGGACTTCGTGCGGCGCGCGGGTGGTGAGGATGGAGCCGATGACTTTTCTGAGAGCCCAGGCCAGGGCCAGTCCGGCGAGGAGCCCGGCGAGCGAGACCCGGGCTACGCCTCTCAGCACCAGCCCCACCACGGCGCCGCGGGTGGAGCCGAGCGCCATCCGGACCCCGATGTCGCGCCGCCCCCACTCCACCTGCTGGGCGATCAGTCCATACAAACCGATGGCCGCCAAGAGGACGGCGAGCGCCGCGAACACTCCGAACAGCCAGCTCTCCATGCGCTGGAACACGAGTGCCTCGCCGACCACGTCTTCCATGGTCTGCACCGGGCGGAAGGGGAGCGTGGGGTCGAGCTGCTGCATGGCCTTGCGGAGCGGCTCGGCCAGGGTGAGCGGGGGGACGGTGGTGCGGAGAACGAGCTGGAGCTGCTGAAAGTAGGCCTTCCACTCTGCCGGCATTTGCGCGATCGGCGTATCTATTTCGGGCGCCGCGGACTCGAACAGGCTTTGCCGCTGATTGCCGACCACGCCGACGATCTCAGCTTTGGTACCGCCGGCAAGGTGTTGGCCGATGGGGTTTTCGCCTGGGGAGAGCAGCTTGCTTACGGAGGCCTCGTTGACCACGATGACGGGCTGCGATGCGGCTGTATCGAGCTTGTCGTCGAGGAGGCGCCCGCGCAGAAGGCGTGTACCCATGGTGCGGTAGTAGTCGGCCGTGCCGAAGCGCATTTCGACGATCGGGTTGCGGCCACTGGCCGCCGGAGGCTTGCCGGCGATATGAACCTCGCCGTTCGAGCCCATGCTCACGGGTGGCAGGCTGTTGAAAAAGGCAGCAGACTGGACGCCGGGTATCGCCCGAACGCGTTCCAGCAGCGGCAGGTAGAAGGTCTGGACCATGTCGCGGCCGACCGCCGTGCCGGGCGAGGGACGGACATTCTCGATCAGCAGATGATCCGTGCGGAAGCCGAGATCGGCATCGCGCAGGTGCGCGAGCGGCCGCAGCAGGAGGCCGCCGGTGGCAAGCAGAACCATGGCGAGCGCCATCTGGCTGCCGATGAACAACGCGCCCAGGCGTTTCTGGCCCCGCCCGGCCCCGGTACTCGCGCCGCCGGTGCGCAGGGCATCGGCGGGCGCGACCGACAGCAATTGCCGCAGGGGAAGCATGCCCGCAACGGCCAGCGTAAGCAGCGCCGCCGCGAGGGAGGCGAGCAGCACGGGGACGTTGAGCGTCGCCTCGGAGCCCCGCGCGATGGAGGCTATCAACAGGGCTCGAATCGCGGCCAGCAGCCCTCCGGCCGCGAGCGCGCCGCCGGCCGTGCCCGCAAGCGCGAGCAGGGCGATTTCGGCGAACAGTCGTCTCGCGAGCTGTCCGCGCGAAGCACCCAGCGCCACCTGCAGCGCGAGCTCGCGCTCACGGCGCAGCCCGCGCACCAGCATCAGGCCCGCGATGTTGACGCAGCCGAGCGCCAGCACCGCGACGACGGCACCGGCCAGTACGTAGACGAAACCGCGAACTTCGCCCAGCATGGAATCGGCCATCGCGAGTACGCGGATACCGCGGCCTTTCCCTTCCGGCTCGACGCGGGCAAACGCGGCCATCACGCGTTTCATGTCCGCTTCAGCCTGCCCGAGCGTCACTCCCGGCTTGAGCCTGCCGGAGGTGGGCAGCCAGTGCGCGCCCGCGCCGGTCGCCTTCAGCTCTTCCGGGCTCAGTGGCGTATAGACGGTCTCCGTCTGCGTGAGGGGCCAGCGGAAACCGGCGGGCATGACTCCGATCACGGTCATGGGCCGCCCGTCCAGGTCGATCTTGGAGCCGAGAACGCGCTTGCTGCCGTCGAAGCGGGTCTTCCAAAGGCCGTAGCTCAGAACGGCGATGTCGTTCCGGCCTTCCGCCTTGTCCCGCGGGTTGAAGGCTCGGCCGAGCAGGGGCGAGACGCCGAGCACCGCGAAAAAGTCCTCGGTCGCGTTGACGCCATGCACCACGGAGGGACCCTGCGGGCCGAGCAGGTTCAGCTCGTCGACGGTGCTGCCCGACATCGCGGCATAGGTGCTGTTGTGCTCGCGCCAGAATTTGAGCTCGGGCAGGCTCGCAGGCTGGTTGTAGCCATCTTCCGCAAGGGTTTTATTGAAGACAATCCGCTCCGGCTCCCCGTACGGT
>CAXUHL010000198.1:0-6009 GCA_964250745.1 uncultured Acidobacteriaceae bacterium | reverse complement strand
GATAAAGCCTGCGCCTTTTCTCCGCCCGGAAGCGGGCCAGGCCGGCCAACCCCGGAACGCAACTTCGACGGCGGCAAGGAATCAGATACAAGGGAAGAGACGCGGAGCCTGCCGCGGAAAGGTCGAAGAAGAATGAAGGATGCCCGCCGCGCGTGGGTTCTGCTCCTGGCCTTTCTGTTCGGGCCGGCGATAGCCTTCGGCCAGCTGCACGAGGCCGGCGACGGCACGCCGGGACCGGTCAGGGCGGCGCACATCGTCGCGGAGCTCGTTCCCGGGGCCTCTTCCATCACGCCGGGCGGCGCGACCACCGTGGCGCTCGCGCTGACCATGGACCCCGGCTGGCACGTGTACTGGGCGAACGCCGGAGACTCCGGCGAGCCGCCGAGCGTCGAGTGGTCGCTGCCCCGGAGCGTCGCGGCGGGTCCGATGCAATTCGCCGCGCCCAAGCGTCTGCCTCTGGGGCCGCTGATGGACTTCGGCTACGACGGTACGGCGGTGTTTCCCTTCCCGCTCACGGCAGTTAAAACACTCAGCGCGGGCACGCTGCGGTTGGGCGCGCATGTGCGCTGGCAGGTGTGCCGGGAGGTGTGCATCCCCGGGCGCGGCTTTCTGGGGCTCGATTTACCCGTGACCGCGGGCGCGCAGCCGCCGGTCGCGGACAAGCGCATCCTGGCCGCGCTTGCAGCCGAGCCCGTCGCGCTGCCTGCCGGGGCGGCTTCGGTTGCCGCATCGGGCGGGCAGATGCAGCTGACGGTGCGGACCGGCGCGCGTGAGACAGGCGCGGAGTTTTACCCGCTCGACCAGGACGTAATCGCGAACGCGGCACCGCAGACGGCGGTCCCCACCCCGGACGGCCTGCGCCTGACCCTGACGCGCGACGACGCGACCAAGCCCCTACCCAAGCAGCTCAACGGGGTTCTGAAGCTCGCGAGCGGCAAGAGCTACACCATCGCCGCGCCGGTCGCGGCGGGGGCTCTCGCGGCCGCGCCGATGGAGCAGAAAGCTTCCGCCGCCGGGGTCGGCTTCGCGCTCGCGGTCGCGCTGGCCCTGGGCGGCGGGCTCATCCTCAACCTCATGCCGTGCGTTTTCCCGGTGCTGTTTTTGAAGGCGCTCTCGCTGGTGGAGGGCGCGGGCGGCGACCGGCGCACACAGCGTCTGCACGGATTCGCGTATACGGGCGGCGTGCTCGTCTCGTTTTGGGCCATCGTCGCGGTCCTGCTGGTGCTGCGCGCCGGCGGACGGCAAGCGGGGTGGGGCTTCCAGCTGCAGTCGCCCGTTTTCGTGGTTCTCATGGCGTCGCTGCTGTTCTTCATGGCGCTGGCGCTGGCCGGGCAGTTCGAGCTGGGGCTAAGCCTCACGGGCAAGGGCGACGCGCTCACACGCAAGTCCGGTTACACGGGCTCGTTCTTTACCGGCGTGCTGGCGACGGTGGTCGCGACGCCCTGCACCGCCCCGCTGATGGGCGCGGCGATCGGCTTCGCGCTGTCCGCACCGGCGGCAATTACCTTCCTGGTCTTCACGGCTCTTGCCCTGGGCCTGGCGCTGCCCTACCTGCTGCTGTGCCTGCAGCCGCAATGGGCCGGACTGCTGCCCCGGCCGGGCCGCTGGATGGAGACCCTCAAGCAGTTCACCGCCGTGCCGCTGCTGCTGACGGTCGTGTGGTTGGTGTGGGTGTATGGGCGGCTGTTCACGGCCACGCCTTCCGACGGCGCGGACCACATCGCGCGGCTGTTGGTCGGGCTGTTCCTGCTGGCGGTGGCTGGCTGGGGGCTGGGGCGCGGGCCCGCGCGGCGCACCGGGCTCGTGGGCGCGGGGGCGGGCGCGGCGGCCTCGCGCGCGGTTTCGCTCACCGCCCCGGCGGAGGACCAAGCCGTGTGGAAGCCGTTCTCCCCCGACGCCGTGGCTGCGGCGCGGACGGAGGGCCGGCCCGTCTTCGTCGACTTCACCGCGGCCTGGTGCCTGAGCTGCCAGGTCAACGAGCGCGTGGTGCTCAAGGATGCTTCGGTCGAGCGCGAGCTTGCGGCAAAGCACTTCGTGCTGCTGCGCGCCGACTGGACCCGCTACGACCCGGCGATCACCAGGCAGCTGGCGAGCGTGAGCCGCAGCGGGGTGCCGACCTATGTGATTTACCCGGCGCAGCCCAATGCCCAGGCGCAGGTGCTGCCAGAGCTGCTTACGAAGAGCATCGTGCTGGGCGCGGTGGAGGCTCTGCCCACAATCGCTGCGCGCTAGCTCTTCACGCTCTGGACGATGCCCTTCGCGCGCAGCCCGGCTTCGGCTTTTGCGAAATAATCCTCGACCGAGCCTTGGGTCCGGATCCACTCGATGTAGCGCCCGATCCCCTGCTCCAGGGTCGTTTCTGGCTCGTAGCCGATCGTGCGGATGCGGGCGATGTCGGAGATCAGCGAGCGGATCTCGCCCGGGCGGAACTCCCCGCGCGCCAGCGGCTCGATCCGCACCCCGAGCTGCCCGGCGATGATTCCGGCCAGCTCGCGCACGGCGGTCGCGCGGCCCGAACCGACGTTCACCGGCAAACCGTCCAGCTTGTCCGTTTCGGCAACCAGCAGGTTCGCCCGCGCGATGTCCTCGACGAAGCACAGATCGCGGGTCTGCCCGCCGTCCTCGTACAGGATCGGGGCCTGCCCGTTGAGCAGGCGCGTGCAGAAGATCGCGATGACCCCGGTGTACGGGTTGAACAGCGACTGCCGCGGCCCGTAGGTGCAGGAGTAGCGCAGCGCGACGGTCGGGATGCCGGTCTGCTTGCCCCACAAGAGCACCAGCCGCTCCTGGTCGACCTTGGTGAGCGCGTACACAGTCTCGCCGCCGCCGGGGGTGTTCTCCGGGGTCGGGATGGACGTCGTGGCCGCGCCGCAGGCTGGGCAGTGGACCTCGAAATCGCCCGCCCGCAGCTGCTCCGCCGGGCGCAGCATAGGGACCACGTCTCCGTGCTCCGGGCAGCGCGCGGCTCCCTCGGAGTACACGGCCTGCGAACTCGCGACCACCACCTTCTTCACCGGCAGCCCGTGGTCGCGGATGATCTCCAGCATCTGCGCCGTGCCGAAGCTGTTGACGAGCACGTACTTGGCCATCTCCGGCATGTACCCGCCGTAGGCAGCTTCGTGGAAGACGACGTCGATGTCAGTCAAAACAGAGCGCATCGTCGTGTAATCCTGCACCTCGCCCTCGACGAACTCGGCGGCCGGGTTCACCCAGGCGGGCTTGCCGTTCTTGTGGGTCTGCGGCTCCAGGTTGTCGAGGATGCGCACCGTCCAGCCCTCGCGGAGGAGCGAATCGACGATGTGCGAACCGATAAGGCCCGCCCCTCCGGTGACCAGGGCGCGGCGTCCGTGCTGTGGCATTTGTTCTTGTCCTTGTTTGATCTAGACCACCAGCATAGCGGGCGGACTACCCAAGCTCCCCACGCTCGTGTTTCGATAGAAGCCGCCATGCGTGCTCAAGCCCTGCTCCCTTTCGCCGTTCTCGTCTCCGCCCACGCCCAAACCGATGCGTCCGTCAGGGCCCTGCCGAACGGCGTGCAGGTGCAGGCCGGCGGGCAGACCCTGCGGGTGCTTGCCCTGCGCGACGATGTGGTCCGCGTCACGTTGGCGGGCAGGGGCGCGCTGCCGGAGGACGCGTCATGGGCAGTCCTGCCCGCCGCGCGCGCCGCGAAAGTTTCGGTCGTTCCCAATGCTGCCGGCTTCGATACCAGGCAGCTCCACGTCCGCATCGGTCAGGATTTGCGCGTCACCGTGACCGACCTCGCGGGCAAGCCGATCGTCGAAGATGCCGCGCCGGCCGCGTTCGGTGCGGATGGGCGCATCAGCGTGCACAAGCGCATGCCGGAGGACGAGCACTACTTCGGCCTGGGCGACAAGACCGGCCCGCTGGACCGGCGCGACCACGCCTACACCATGTGGAACACCGACGCCTACCGCTTCCAGGAGGGCACCGACCCAATCTACAAGGACATCCCGTTCTTCCTGACCGACCGCGCCGGGGTGAGCTACGGGCTGTTCTTCGACAACACCTGGCGGACTTTTTTCGACTTCGGCAAGGCCGCGCGCGACGAGTATGCCTTCGGCTCGGACGAGGGACCGCTGGACTACTACATCCTGTACGGGCCCAAACCGAAGCAGGTGGAGCAAAGCTGGGCCTGGTTGACCGGGACCACGCCCCTGCCGCCGCTGTGGTCGCTCGGCTTCCAGCAGTCGCGCTACTCCTACGAGACCGAAGCGGAGCTGCGCGCGGTCGCCGACCGCTTGCGCGCCGACCGCATCCCGGCCGATGCCGTGTACATGGACATCGACTACCAGATCAAGAATCGTCCGTTCACGCTGGACGCCGCGAAGTACCCGGACTTCCCCGCTTTCGTGAATGAGCTGAAGCAGAAGCAGCTGCACCTGGTCATGATCACCGACCTCCACATCGCGCACGCGCCCGGCGAGGGCTACGCGCCCTACGACTCGGGCGAAGCGGGCTCGCACTTCATCAAGAACCCGGACGGGACGGAGTTCGTGGGCAAGGTGTGGCCGGGGCCGTCGGTGTTTCCGGACTTCACTCGCGCGAGCACCCGGGCCTGGTGGGGTTCGCTGTACAAGACCTTCTACGGCGAGGGGGTCTCGGGCTTCTGGAACGACATGAACGAGCCGTCCGTGTTCGGCACGCCGACCAAGACCGCCCCGCTCGATGTACAGAGCCGGGTCGAGGAGCCCGGGTTCCAGAAGCGTACGGCGGACGAGCGCGAGGCGCACAACATCTTCGGCCTCTTGAACGCGCGCGCGACGTTTGAAGGCCTGGAAACGCTGAAGCCGAACGAGCGCCCGTTCGTGCTGACCCGGGCCACCTACGCGGGCGGCCAGCGCTACGGGGCCACGTGGACCGGCGACAACTCCTCCACCTGGAACCACCTGCGCATGAGCACCCCCATGCTCGAAAGCATCGGCATGAGCGGCTTCTACATGGTGGGCGACGATATCGGCGGCTACGCGGGATCGCCCCCGCCGGACCTGCTGACCAAGTGGCTGGAGGTGGGCGCGTTCAACCCGATCGACCGCGACCACACGGAGAAGTTCACCAACCCGCAGGAGCCCTGGGGCGCGGGGCCGGAGCGCGAAGCCATCCACCGTCGGTACATCGAGGAGCGCTACCGTCTGTTGCCTTACCTGTACACGACCGCTGAAGAGGCCTCGCGCACGGGCGTGCCGATCGTGCGGCCGCTGTTTCTGGAGTTCCCCGACGCGACCGAGGACCGGCATCCCCTGGACCTGGACGCGGCCGCGCAGTTCATGTTCGGGCCGGCGCTGATGATCGCGCCCTCGCCGTACCCCGAGGAGCCGGATGCGTATGGCGTGACCTTTCCGCCGGTGCCGTGGTTCGACTACTGGACCGGCCGACGCGTGACCCGAGATGCGCCCGCCGCGCAGGCAAAAGCGGTGAGCGCGGCGGGTGTCAGCACTGGGGCGGCGCTGGGCATCGGCGCGCTCGAAACCTTGTCGATCAAGCCGGCGAACGACGTTTTGCCTGTGTTCGTGCGGGGCGGATCGGTGATCCCCGAGCAGCCGCTGGTCCAGAGCACGGGCGAGAAGCCGCTGGGGCCGCTGACGCTGCGCGTGTATCCGGGGCCTGACTGCAAGGGCGCGTATTACGGGGACGACGGGGCGACGCTCGACTACAAGCGCGGGGCTTTCCTGCGCGTTGCTTATACCTGCGAGGCCGCCCCGGGCAGCCTGAAGCTGCGGCTGGGCAAGCGCGAGGGCAGCTACGCGCCGTGGTGGAGCGAGGTGGAGGTGGCCGTATACGACTGGCCCTCGGCGCAGAGCAAAGCGATGCTGGACGGCAAGCCTTTACAGGGCGCGCGGTACGATGCCGCGACCCGGACGCTGCGGGTGCGCCTGCCGGAGCGTGCCGAGGGCGGGGAGCTCACGTTGTCCTCGCAGTAACTCCTAAAAGCGGTTTCATCAATGGTTTTGCGGCTTCGGCGACCCTCGTGAGCCCCGCTTTGCGGCGGGT
>CAXUHL010000197.1:0-6044 GCA_964250745.1 uncultured Acidobacteriaceae bacterium | reverse complement strand
GCGCGGGGGCGGCGCGCGGGGCGGGGTTCCAGTCGGCCTTGTAGGCCTTGCCGAGCCGGTCGAAGAAGTTGCCGCCGGCCTGCGCGGCGGGCACGGCGTCCGGCTTGGTGACCTGCGGTGCCGCGTTTTGAGCGAACGCGGACCTGAAACATAGGGCGAACAGAAGAGCGAACAGAAGGGTGGAGCGCTTCACGGATACTTCCTCCACCTGCAAGGTGACACCCGCCGGCTGTAGAAAGTCTGTAGAGAACCCGTAAAGTTTTTATAAGTCCCGGTCCGCCGCCTCCCCGGCCGGACGGAGCCGGTAGCCGATCCACGGCTCGCTCTGGATGTAGCGCGGGCCCTCGCCGCGATCAAGCTTCTTGCGCAGCTGCCCCACCAGCACCCGCAGGTATTCCGGTTGGTCCTCCCCGGCCGGACCCCACACCGCGCGCAGCAGCGTTTTGTGCGGCATCACGCGGTCCGGGTTGCGCAACAGTATCGTCAGCAGGTCGAACTCCTTGGGGGTCAGGTGCAGGGGCTCGCCGCGCAGCAGCACGGAGTGGGCGGCCGGGTCCACGGCGAAATCGCCCACGGCCAGGGGCTCCTGCGGTGGCTCCCCGGCGGGCAGGCGGCGCAGCTGCGCGCGCACCCGGGCCAGCAGCTCCGGCATGCTGAAAGGCTTGGTCAGGTAGTCGTCGGCGCCCTCGTCCAGCGCCCGCACCTTCATCGCTTCGCCTTCGCGCACGCTCAGCACGATGATGGGCGTTTGCGCCACGCGGCGCACCGCCTCGGTCAGGTCCAGGCCGTTCATCTCCGGCATGGCCAGGTCGGTGATGATCAGGTCCGGCCGCTCGGACTCGAACAGCGTGAAGCCTTCGAGGCCGTTGTTGGCGACCGAAACCGCATAGCCGCTGCTTTGGAGCGAGGCCCGCAGCATCCGGGTAATCTGCCGCTCGTCGTCGACGACCAGAATGCGCTTCATGGGGACCAGAATACCCCGTACACTGGGGCCGATGCGGGACTGGCGCACACGGGCGGCGGCGCAGTGGACGGGGGGTTTCGCCGCGCTCGCCGCGATCGTCCTCGTGTACCACCGTTGGTTCCAGGTCAACCCGACCACGGTCGCGCTCACCCTTTTGCTGTTCATCCTCAGCATCGCGGCGCGCTGGACGCTGCGGCAGGCGATCGTAATGTCGGTCGCTTCGACCCTCGCCTACAACTACTATTTTCTACCGCCGGACGGCGCGTTCACCATCGACGACCCGCAGAACTGGCTCGCGCTCACGGCGTTTCTGGCCACCAGCGTCATCGGCAGCCGGCTTTCGCAGCGCGCCCGCGGCGAGGCGGAAGAGGCCCGCAGCCGCGAGCGGGAACTGGCCGCCCTGTTCACGCTGAGCCGCGACCTGCTCCAAACCGAAAAAGTGGGCGAACTGGTGGGGGCGCTGCCGCCCATCGTGCGCGGGGCCGTGCGGGCCCGGTCGCTGCTGCTCTACCTGCTCGAGGGCGAGCGAGTCTTTACCGAGGGGGAAAGCCCCGGCCCGGCGCCCGGCGTCCCCGAGCTGCGAGCCCTGGCCTTGCGTCTCAACGCGCCGGAGCTGGGGCCCGAGGGCGAAGCGCGCATCCCCCTGCGAGCCGGGGTGCGCCCGCGCGGGCTGCTCGTGCTGCGGGGCGCGGCGCTTTCGCCCGAAAGCCTCCAAACGGTCAGCGGCCTGGTTTCGATCGCCTTCGACCGCGCGCAGGCGCTCGAGGACGCGGCCCGCAGCGAGGCCGCGAAGAAAAGCGAGCAGCTGCGCACCCTGGTGCTGGACTCGATCACGCACGAGCTCAGGACGCCCCTGACCTCCATCAAGGGCGCGGCCAGCGCGCTCCTGTTCGCGCCGGCGATGGGGGAAGCGAGCCGGCGGGAGCTGCTGAGCATCATCGACGAGGAAAGCGACCGGCTGAACCGGCTTGTCGGGCAGGCGGTGGAGATGGCGCGCCTGGAAGCGCACGAGGTGCGGATGAACTTCGCGCCGGTGCCGGTGGAAGCGCTGCCCGCGCACGCTGAGGACGCGCTGGCCGCGGCGCGCGCGACACATGCGCTGCGGGTCGACCTGCCGGCGCTGCCGCCGGTGCTGGCCGACGCGGAGATGATCGGCAAGGTGCTCTCGAACCTGCTCGAAAACGCGAGCAAGTACTCGCCCGCGGGCTCCCCCATCACCGTTTCGGCCGAACAGAGGGGCGGCGCGGTGCACCTCAGCGTGGCCGATCGGGGCATCGGTATCGACGCCTCGGAGCAGCCTCTGGTGTTCGACCGGCTGTTCCGCTCGCGCACGCAGGCCGGGGTCACGCCCGGCACCGGCATGGGCCTGGCCATCAGCCGGGCGATCGTGGAGTCGCACCGCGGCGTCCTCTCGGTTGAAAGCAGGCTGGGCGAGGGCTCGACGTTTACCTTCAGCCTCCCGGTGGCCGGCGGTACCGAAGTACTCTTGACGTCACCTTCTTAAAGCAGTAAGACTGGAGGGGAACCGTAGGAGCCCAACGCCTTGCCGACACGCCTTCTTCCCCTCGCTCTCCTGCTGCTCGCGGCCGCTCCGGGCCGGGCCCAAAAGCAGACCCTGCGCCTCGCGCCCGCGTCCTCGTCGGTGCACTTCGAGCTGGGCGACGTGCTGCATGCCGTGCACGGGACCTTCAAAGTGCAGGAGGGCGTCATCCGGTTCTCGCCCGAAGAAGGCCCCATGAGCGGGACCGTCGCGGTGGACGCGGCCAGCGGCAACAGCGGCAACGGCTCGCGCGACAAAAAGATGACCAACGACGAGCTGAAGGCCCCCACTTACTCGACGGTGACCTTCGCGCCCAAGCGCCACACCGGGGCCATTCACCCATCGGGCGACTCGGCGATCGTGGTCGAGGGCACCTTTACGCTGCTGGGTACCCCGCACGCCATCACTGTGCCCATGCAGGTCCACATGGACGGCACCGAGTGCAAGGCGACCGGCACCTTCACCGTCCCTTACGTGGAGTGGGGCCTCAAGGACCCCAGCAATTTTCTGCTGCACGTCGGCAAAGAGGTCAAGATCGACCTCGAACTGTTCGGCTCGCTCAGCGAGGGTGGCCGGAGCTGAAACAAGCCCGCCCGCCCCGCCATCCACATCGACTGGAGTCCACCATGGCCGTACCCGGCATCCGCAAAGTTTCCGGCAAGCCCACCGTGAGCGCCGCGCCAAAAGCGGGCAGGCGGGAGGCCGTGCGCGCGCGGCTCCATGCGGCCTACACCGAAGGGCTGCCGGTTCCGCGCGATACGGAGCCCTATCTGGCCGCGGCGCTCGGCGGTACGCTCGCGCAGCCCGGAACCCTGGTGCGCGCGGAGCTCGCCTTCCTGACCGGGCGGGCGTTCGGCCTTGGGGACGAAGCGGCCACCCGCCTGGCGACCGCGCTTGAATACTTCCATACCGCCTCGCTCGTCATCGACGACCTGCCCGCGATGGACGACGCGGCCATGCGGCGGGGCGCGCCCGCGGTGCACCGCGTATACGGCGAGGGCACGGCGATGCTGGCCTCGCTCGCGCTGGTCAACCGCGCGTATGCGCTCGTGTGGCAGGCGACGGCCGGCTCGCCGAGGCAGGGCCGCGCGCTCGGCTACCTGGAGCGCTACCTGGGCCTGGGCGGGCTGCTCGACGGGCAAAGCCGGGACATCCACGGCGGGGGCGCAAACCCGCAGCGGGTCGCGATCGGCAAGACGGTGGCGCTGCTTCGTTTGTCGCTGGTGCTGCCGGCGCTGCTGGGCCGTGCAGACGAGCACGCCCTGCGCCTGCTGGACCGTTTGTCGCTGGCCTGGGGGCTGGCTTACCAGATCATCGACGACCTCGGCGATGTGCTCGACACGCACGGAAGCAAGAAGACCGCCGGGCGTGACGCCGCCCTGAACCGGCCCAACCTGGCTTTGGCCCTGGGGCTTGCCGGGGCGTTCGCCCGTTTGCAGCGGCTGCTGCTGCTCGGGGACCGCCTGGTCGCGCGCCTGGGCCGCCGCGAGCCGCGCTTGTTCTTCCTGGAAGCGGTGCGGGAGCGGTTCGCCCGCGAAACCCGCGAGCTGGCCGGGAGTTTCGAATGACCAACGCGGGCGTGTTTCTCCGGCTCATCCTCACCAACCTCGGCCGCCATCGGGTGCGCACCGCCATCAGCATCGCGGGTATCGCGTTCAGCGTGGCGGCCATGCTCACGGTCGTCACCGTGCTGCAAGGGGCAGTGGGCATGTTCGCCGGGCTGCTTTCGGCCGACAGTGAGTGTGTGGTTTTCGAGCGCAACGTGTCGGACCTGTTTTTCTCGAGCGTGCCCGACGCCGCGGTGGCGCGCATGCGCGGCTGGAGCACGGTGGAGCACGCGAACCCCGTTCTGTTCGGCGTCGTGTCGAGCCTCGACCACCCTCTGATCACTTGCTTCGGCGTGACCGGGGACGACAGCCGCCTGACCAGGGCGACCTGGCTCGCCGGCAGCCGCGCGGCCTTCGGGCGCGGGGCCAATCAGGTGGCCCTGGGCGAGCGGGCGGCCGAGTTCCTCCACGCGCGCGTGGGCAGCCGCATCGCGGTCGGCCACGGCATCTTCGAAGTGGTCGCGATCCTCCGCACCAGCAACGGCTTCGAGGACGGAGGCGTCTTCATGCCGCTCGCCGAAGCGCAAACGTTTTTTCACAAGCAGGCGACTTCGTCAATCATCACGGTGAAGCTGCGCGGCAAGGAGCAGGTTGCCGCCTTCAAGCGGCAGGTCCGGGAGCAGTACCCCAGCCTGATCGCGCTCGAGAACACGGAGTTCGATCGCACCTACTCGCAGTTCCGCATCCTCACGGCGACGGCCTGGGCGGTGGGCGGCGCGGGGCTTCTGCTGGGCGGGCTCGGTGTCGCGAACACCATGATCATGTCGGTGTTCACGCGAATCCGCGAGATCGCGATCCTGCGCGTCAACGGCTTCTCGAACACGCAGGTGGCCGGGATGATCTTCGGCGAGTCCGGCGTGGTCTCGCTCAGCGGGGCGTTGGCCGGTATCGTGCTGGGCGTGCTCGCGATCCTCACCCTCAAGCAGATCCCGGCGCTGCACGGTTATATCAACGCCGATCTCCAGCCCTCGGTGATCGCGCTGGTGCTGCTGCTGGCCTGCTGCACGGGCGTGGCCGGGGCCCTGTACCCGGCGGCTTATGCCATGCGGGTGCGCGCCGTGGAGGCGCTTCGCTTTGAGTAGCGCGCGGGCGATCGAAGCGTCCGGCGTTTGGAAAAGCTACGACGACGGCGCGATCCCCGTGCTGAACGGCGTCGACTTCCACGCGGAAGCCGGGCAGACCGTTGCGTTGTGCGGCCCTTCGGGCTGCGGCAAAAGCACGCTGCTGCACCTGCTGGGCGGGCTCGACTTCGCGAGCGAAGGCCGCATCGCGGTGCTGGGCAGGGAACTGGGCCCGCGCGCCCGCACGGTCGACATGCTGCGGTACGAGGTCGGCTTCGTCTTTCAGCTGCACAACCTCATCGCGGACCTCACGCTCGAGGAAAACTGCCTCATCCCCGCGGTGGCCGCCGGCACGCCTCGCGCGGCCGCACGCGCCCGGCTCGACGAGCTGACGCACCGGACGGGATTGGCGCACAGACTCGGGCAGCGCATCCAGAAGCTCTCCGGCGGCGAGCGCCAGCGGACCGCCCTGTGCCGCGCCCTGATGAACCGGCCGAAGATCCTGCTGGCCGACGAGCCCACCGGGTCGCTCGACGAACGCTCGTCCGAGCAGATCTTCGCGCTGCTGCTCGACCTGGTCCGGACGGAAGGCACGACGCTGGTCATGGCCACGCATGACCGCGCGCTGGCCCGGCGCTGCGATCGGCTCGTCGACATGCAGGATGGCCGCATTCTGGCGGGAGGCGCCGTTGAGCCTGCTCACGCTTGAAGCCCCGCCCGCGGCCGCGCCCGGTATCGCTCGGGAGCGAGCCCGGCAGCCTGCCGTGACCCTGGCCGTCCTGCACGCGCTCGCCTGGCTTGCATTCGCGAACCTGGTTGGGGTCTGGCTCGGGATGCTGCTGCTTTTTCCCGGGCTGGGCGCGGTGCTGGGC
>CAXUHL010000196.1:0-6107 GCA_964250745.1 uncultured Acidobacteriaceae bacterium | reverse complement strand
AGAACCGTAAGCCCATTCACGAAGAACTGAACGGCAAGGGCGACCAGCAGAAGGCCCATGATGCGCACGAGGATGCGAATGCCCGTTTCCCCGAGCAGCCTCTGCAAGCGCTCGGCCCCGCTCAGGATCCAGTAGCTTGCCAGAGCCGTCACCCCGATCGAGCCCAGGATCGCCGCGATCTGCCAGCTTCGTTCGGCCTGCCCGATCATGACCATCACGCTGGAGATGGCACCCGGACCCGCGAGCATGGGAATGCCCAGCGGCACAATCCCCGCGTCCTCCTTTTTCGAAGCTTCCTGCGCTTCCCCCGTGCTTTCCTGCGTTGGGGAGCGCCGTGCTTCCAGCATGTCGATGCCGATCAACAACAGCACCAGGCCGCCTGCGATCTGAAAAGCGGGCAGCGTGATCCCGAACATGCGAAAGATAATCTGCCCGCCCAAGGCGAACGACGCCAGCACGATGAAGCACGTCAGGCAAGCTTTGCCCGCCATCCGCTTGCGCTTCGCCGCGTCCACCCCCGCCGTGATTGCAAGAAAGGTGCCGATCGAGGCAAGCGGGTCGACCAGGAAGAAAATGGAGCTGAGCGCAAGGAGCGAAAAGCCGACGTATTTGGACTGGTGAATCTCCTGCAAGGCGTGCGTGGCCGGCCCGAACATAGCAGCACCTTACCGCAGGTACCGCGGCGGCGACAGATTCCTTTCGTACCCACTGCTAGAATCGGCTCAAATCCGATCCGCCCCTCGAAGGAGCTTTCTCGATGCCCATCCAACCCACCGCCAACATCTGGCGCAACGGCGAGCTCATCGCCTGGGATCGCGCGCAGATCCATGTGATGAGCCACGTCGTCCACTATGGCTCGTCCATTTTCGAGGGCATCCGCTGCTACACGCAGCCGTCCGGCGCGTCGATTTTCAGGCTGCCGGAGCACATGCGGCGCCTGCTCGACTCCGGCAAAATCTATCGCATGGCCATTCCGTACACAGTCGATCAACTCTGCTCAGCGGTCGTCGATCTGGTCGAGGCGAACAAGGTCGCACCCTGCTACATTCGCCCGGTCGTCCTGCGCGGGTACGGCGAGATCGGCGTCAACCCGAAGGGCGCACCCATCGACGTCTACATCGCCAACTATCCGTGGGGCAAGTATTTTCAGGCCGAGCACGGCGGAGCCGATGTGTGCGTATCCTCCTGGAGCCGCCTGGCCCCGAACACCATGCCCTCGCTCGCCAAGGCCGGCGCCAACTACATGAACTCGCAGCTGATCCGCATGGAAGCCGAGGTCAACGGCTACTCCGAAGGCATCGCACTCGACGTCAACGGTTATCTCTCGGAAGGCTCCGGCGAAAATCTCTTTGTCGTTCGCGACGGCACGCTGTACACCTCGCCGCTGGCCAACTCCGTGCTCAGCGGCATCACCCGCGACGCCATTCTGACCCTGGCGCGCCATCAAGGCATCCCGGTGGTCGAGCAGGCGCTGCCGCGCGAGTTGCTCTACATCGCGGACGAGGCCTTCTTCACGGGCACCGCGGCCGAAGTGACACCGTTGCGCTCAGTCGACCGCATCCTGGTCGGCGACGGCGAGCCCGGACCCATCACACGGCGGCTTTCGCAGGAATTCTTCGGCATCGTGAACGGCACCGTGCCGGACCGTTTCAACTGGCTTACGCCCGTCAACGTCCCGGTGGAGCAGCCTGTGCTCGCCTAAGTCGCGGCTGGGCCTCGTGAAAGGGCCCGGCATTTACGCGCCTTGCAAGTCGCCGGCCGTCTTGAGCGTTGGAACATCCGCCGGGCGGCTCACGGTCGCATCGCGTACGTGGTCGTTCTCCTTCCAGCCTTGCAGCTTGGGGTCGCCCATGATCAACCGCGAGCCGCGGGTCAGGAACAAATAGGTCCAGGCCCACTGCGTCAGCACGGCAACCTGGTTCCGGAAGCCGACGATGAATACCAGGTGTACGCCCAGCCAGGTGAGCCAGGCGGGCAGCCCGCCCAGATGCGCCTTGAACGGCCAGCGCACGTCGGCCACCGCCGCGTACCGCCCGATCGTCGCCATGTCGCCCTTATCGAAGTAGTGGAACTCGCGCCGCGGCTGCCGCTTCATGTCGCGGGCGATCAGCATGGCGGCATGCGCCCCCATCTGCAGCGCAGGCTGCGCCACGCCCGGCAGATCGCGTCCGTTTTGCATGAAGCCCGCCAGATCCCCGCATACGAACACGTTTTCAAGCCCTTCGGGGTTGAGCGTGCTGTCCACGACCACCCGCTTGCGCTTGTCGAGCGGCGTGCCCAGCATAGCCCCCACCGGGGAGGAAGCCACACCCGCGCCCCACAGGGTCACCACGGCGTCCAGCTTTTCCTGCCCCTTGACCTTGACGAAGCCGGGGCCGATCTCCTCGACCATCCAGTTCGTCCTCACGGTCACGCCGAGGTGCTCGAGCTGTTTGACCCCCTTCGCGGACAGGTCTTCCGTATAGGTAGGCAGGATGCGCGTGCCGCCCTCCATCAGCAGCACTTTCGCCTTGGCCGGGTCGATATGGCGGAAGTCCTGCTCCAGGAAGTACCGTGAAATTTCCGCGATGGCCCCTGCCAACTCCACCCCGGTCGGGCCGCCGCCGATGACCACGAAGTTGAGCGGCCGGTGCGAGCCCGTTTCCACCGCCTGCTTTTCCGCCAGCTCAAAAGCTAGCAGAATACGCCGGCGCATTTCGGACGCGTCTTCTACGCTCTTCAGCCCCGGCGCGTACTGCTCCCACTCCGGATGGTCGAAGTAGGATTTCAGCGAGCCGGTCGCTACGATCAGGTAGTCGTACTCAAGCTGCGCGCCGCCGTCCAGGCCCACCCTCTGGGCCTTGGTGTCGACCGAGGTCACGTCGTCCATCAGCACGTCCACATTCTTCGCGCCGCGCAGGATGTGCCGGATCGGCGATGCGATGTCGGAAGGCGACAGCATCGCCAGCGCCACCTGGTACAGCAGCGGCTGAAAGGTGTGGTGATTGCTCTTATCGACCAGCGTGACATCGACCGGCATTTTCGCCAGTTTCTTGGCCGCATGCAGCCCGGCGAAACCGCCGCCCAGGACAACGACGCGCGGCCTGCGCCCTTCCTCCATTGCCCTGTTGCTCACGACCTTGCCCGTCGACTTCCCTGCCGCCATTGCCGCCTCCCGCTCTTTCTGTCCCACCCGTTACAGAAGAGATGCGCGGGCACCCCGTTTCGAGGCTTTTCGGCTTTCACCCCGTCGGTCCCCGCCCGCTCACTGCGGCCGTTCCACGAGCGAGAAGCTCAGCGACCCCGCGTCCCCCACGCTCGCGAGCACGCTGATCGTCACCGCCTGCCCACCGGCGTTGTAGATCGGCAGCGTCACCAGCCCGTTCGCGTCCGAGGTCGCCTTGTCGGCCTGCGTCGCGACGACCGGGGCCGCGGGGCAGCGGCCGCCTTGCGGGCAGGGGGGCTGCCAGGCCGAAACCTTCTGGAAAAGGTTCACCGTCGCGCCCGCCATCGGGTGGCCCACGGCGTCGATGACCTGCAGAACCACCGGGCTCACTGCCCCGCCCGCGGCGAGCACCTGCCCTACGCCGCTCACCGGCAGCAGCGCCGCCTGGCTTTCGTGTACCGCGGTGATCGTGAAAACGGCGCACGCCCCGCTCTGGCCCCCGCACGCACGCACCTGGGCGGTCCCATTCTCCGCGAGCGGCCCGGCCGTCACGGTCGTGGTCGCGACCCCGGCTGCGTTGCTCATCGTGTTTGCAGCCGCGGCCTGCGCGCCCGTGCCGCCCACCCACTGCACCGCCGCGTTCTGCACGGGCTTGCCGCCGTTCAAAACGATCGCCGCAGGCTGCCAGCTCACCTGCGCGCCGATCGCGACGTAAAGGGCATTGGTCGCCGCGATGGTGGGGGCCGCGCCCCCGCCGAAGCTCGCCCGCACCTGCGCGCCGTCGGAAAGCGTCGCGCTCACCTGCGTCGCCTGCGTGGTTTCCATGGCAAGGGTCACCGACGCCATGCCGTTCCCATCCGACACCGCCGTGCAAACCGCCGCGCCGCACCCCATCTGCGCCGCGCCGCTCGCCACGGCGAAGCTCACCTGCACGTTTGCCGCCGGCGTGCCGTCCCCGGCCAGCACCCGGACCGTCATGGGCGTGGGCACCCCTTGCGGTAGCGTCACGTTCGAGTCGGAAACCAGACGGACCCCGTCATCCCCGTGCGCGTCATAGCTCAGCCCGTCCAGAATCTGGGCCAAACCCAGCGTTTGCGGGTCTTGGATCGCCAGCACCGCCGTGCCCGTCGGGGCTCTGACCGCCGGCGCGACCGCCGTGATCTCGGTCGGGGTCACGCTGGTGACCGCCGCCTGCACCCCGCCGATGGTCACCTTTACCCCGGGCCGAAAGCCCCGCCCCTCGATCGAGATCGTTCCTCCGTTCAAGGTGAGCCGCGCCGGGAAAACGGAATCCGCATAGAGCAGCCTCGCCCGGTAAGTGAAATCCGGCCGCCCATCCCCGCGGGCGTCCGCGTAGGCCACGCGCACCTCGCCGTCCGCGTTCGTGGTCGCCGAGAGCGCCGTGAGCCCCGCCACGACACCATTGAACGGCGCATCCGTGGACAGGTCGGGCAAAGTATCGGTCGCGCGCGCGCCGTCCCAGATGCCGATGACCGTCGCCGCCTTACCGAGCGTCGGCAGGCCCGTCTCATCCAGCGAGATCGCCTCGACCGTAAACGTCCGGTTGGCCCGCGCGTGAAACTGGAACCAGCCCGTGTGCCCATAGCCCACCAGTTTGGCCAGCCACTCGCCATTGCCGCCGGTCTGGTTCGGCGCATCGGGTGAGCCGTCGTCGGTCATCGTCCCGTCCGCCGAGTCGCCGAGCGTGAAGTTCCGCGTCGCCACCGAGCCCGCGCTGAGGGTGCCCAGATCCGCCGTCTGCATCGCGCCCGAAGGCGCAACCTGCGACACCCGGTAGGCCCCCACCGTTTCCGGCCCTGTGTACTGCCGGTTCAGCCATTGCCCATAGGGGCCGACCGAGTCCGGCCCGGTGTACAGGCGGTTGACCGGCTCGATCGAGATGCGATAGCGTGCCGAGTTCATTCCCGGCGGCAGGGGCACGCCGCTCAGCGTGAACCAGCCCTGCTTGGCCGCGTCATCGGTTCCGAACCGCCCATAAGCATTGCCCTGCGGGTCCGTAGCCCCGCTCACCGGGTTGGCCCCGTTCACGCGAAAATGCGCGCCTGAAACCGCGGTGACCGTGTAGCGCAGGTCCTCCACATCGCCATTGGCGGTCGCGTTCAGGGGCGTCAGCACCACGTTGACCCCCTGCATGCCCTGCCCGTTGCGAAACAGCACCGTCCCCTGCACGGTCACGGTCGCCGAAGCGGTCACGGTCTTGCCCGGCCACTGGCCCGCATTCGCCTGGGTCACGGGATACAGCCGGTTCAGCCCGGCGATGTCGTCCAGGCGCAGCATCGTCGGGTTGGGCAGGCAGGTGTTCGCCGAGCCCTGGCACAGCCGCTCGCCCGCGTGCATCACCGGCCAGCCCGCGCGCCCGTCCTCCGTGCTGTAGGGCCACATCGATTCGTTGACCTGCGACCAGTCCAGTCCCAGCACGCGCCCCCACGCCCGCACCAGTTCGTACTGGATCAGCCCGACGCCGTCCTGCGTGGTCGCGCACAGCCCGTTCAGGATGATGAAGGCGTGAGCGATGTTGCCGGACGGGGTGAGATTGTCCACCCCGGAGTACACCCCGGTCTGGGTGCACTGGTTGGGGTCGCTCGCGCCCACCCCATAAATCGCATCGATCACCGAGCCGTCCGCGTCGAGGATCACCGCCACCGGCTTCGTTGTCGCCGACCCCTGCGCGTCCGCGGGCAGGGTCGCGCCCGTGCCCGCCGGGGTGTTCGCGGTCACGTTGCCGCCGTTCACGTCCTCGCTCAGGGAGCCGCCCTGCGTGATGCTGACCGCCGCCGTCGGCACCGCCGTCCATATCGCGGCGGCCTGCGCGACGCCGTAAGCCGCGGCATCGTTCGAGACCGAGGAGGAGAGCGCGCCCTGGTCCATCGAAAAGCTGACCTGCCCGCCCGCCCACCCCCCCGGGCTGCCCTTGGCCGCCGGATTGAAGTGCTGCCCCCCC
>CAXUHL010000195.1:0-6110 GCA_964250745.1 uncultured Acidobacteriaceae bacterium | reverse complement strand
CGCGCCAGGCTCTCGGACAACGAGAGAACCAAGGCAGATTGGCCCCTCCCTGAAAGAGGGGCCGTTTTTTTGGTTACTTCGTGACGCGTTCTCGACCGCTTCGCGGTGGTGCGCCGGTCCGGCTGCCGTGGCCCTTCCGTTGGTCGGGATCGGGTTTTGCTCTTAAAGAAAACACTCCACTAAGTGGGCGCAAGCCGCGTAGGCGGGTTGGCTTTTAGGCTCACCGACCCGGTGCCAACGCGTGAAGCGCCAGCAGGTTCTCGAGCAGGGGTTTGAGCAGGTCCAGACGCAGCGCGTTCGCCCCGTCAGACTTCGCTTCCGCCGGATTGTCGTGGACCTCCAGGAACACCCCATCCACCCCGGCCGCCACCGCCGCGCGCGCCAGCAGAGGAATGAACTCCGGCTGCCCGCCTGAAACCCCCTGCATCGCCGAGGGCATCTGGACCGAATGCGTCCCGTCGAAGACCACCGGTGCCAGCCCGCGCATGGTGGCCAGCCCGCGCATGTCGACGACCAAGTTGCCGTAGCCGAAGGTGGTGCCGCGCTCGGTCAGGAACACGCGCTCGTTGCCGGTGGAGCGTACTTTCTCGACCGCGTGGGCCATGTCGCCCGGCGCGACAAACTGGCCTTTTTTCACGTTGACCGCGCGCCCGGTTTCGCCCGCGGCGACCAGCAGATCGGTTTGGCGGCACAAAAATGCCGGAATCTGGAGGACGTCCACCGCCTCGGCCGCGACCTCGCAATGTGAAGGCTCGTGGACGTCGGTCAGCACCGGCAGCCCGGTCGTCTCGGCGATGCTGCGGAGGATGCGCGTGCCCTCCCGCAAGCCCGGTCCCCGGAAGCTCGCGGCCGAGGTCCGGTTGGCTTTGTCGTAGGAGGCCTTGAAGATGAGGGGAACTTTCAACTCGGCACAGACGAGCCCGATCGCCTCCGCCATGCCGCGCGCATGGGCTTCGGACTCGATGACGCAGGGGCCCGCGATCAGAAACAGCTGTCCCGCGCCGACATGTACGTTGCCTACTTCGAAATCTGGGATCACAACCAGATTGGACCACAAAGCCAACGCCCGGCGACCCGCCCGCCTCCTAAAGGGAAAGGAGACACACATGGCAGGACCAACGACCCCCCACACCGAATCGGGCCAGAACCAGGGCTTCGAGGCCGGCGACTTCGAAGGCCGCGCCTCGGCGAAAACGCCCGCGCGCGGGGAAGATGCGCTCGAAGCGGGCAACGAAGGCGCGCAGACCGCCACCAATCGCGGCCCGGCGCACGCTCCTTCGGCCCGCCACGGCTCGCACGCGATCGAGACCCTGACCGAGGACGAGGCCGGCAGTCAGGAACCGGTAAAGGCCGGAGCCCAGGGCATGTCGAACCGTGCCCAAGGGGAGGAGGACCAAAGCTACGGCATCAAGACCGATCACGCCCCGCACGTGCAGGCCGCCATCGACGAGCTGCGCAAGGAAGACAAAACCGGCTAGCCACGGATGTGGGTCTCTCTGGAGGCCTGGCTGCGAAGGAGCTGCTTTCTCGCGAAGCGGGCGCGAAGCGGATCCTTCGCTTCGCTCAAGATGACCCCTCTTTCGGGCGGCGAAGAGCAGAGACTCCACGCCGATGCTACCCGGCGACGCGACTTTCCAAAAGCACCTGCTCCGTTTCCCGCGTCCCGGACCGCCGCGCGTAGCTCGCCTGTACGAACGCCGCGAACAAAGGGTGCGGCTCGAGCGGCTTCGACTTGAACTCCGGGTGGAACTGGCAGGCGACGAAAAACGGGTGCCCCGGGGCTTCCACTACCTCCACATAGGTCCCGTCCGGCGAGGTGCCGGTGATGCGGAGCCCTGCCCCGGTCAGCACCGGCTCGTATTCGCGGTTGAACTCGTAGCGGTGCCGGTGGCGCTCGCTCACCTCGATGGTCCCGTAGGCCCGCGCGGCCTGGGAGCCGGGCTCCAGCACGCACTCCCAGGCGCCCAGACGCATGGTGCCGCCCATCTCCTCGACCCCGGTCAGCTCGCGCAGCTTGTAGATCACCCGGTGCGGCGTGGCCGGGTCGAACTCGCTCGAGTTGGCCCCGCGCAGCCCGCACACGTTGCGCGCGTACTCAATGCAGGCGGTTTGCATGCCGAGGCAGATGCCCAGGTAGGGCACGGCGTTCTCGCGCGCGTACCGGATCGCATGGAGCATGCCCTCGATGCCGCGCTTGCCGAAGCCGCCGGGAACCAGGATGCCGTCGAAACCGGCAAGCTGGGCCCTGGGATCGCCGGACTCCAGCCCCTCGGCTTCAATCCAGGTCACGCGCAGGCGCAGACTGTCCTCGAGCGCGCCGTGGGTCAGCGCCTCCTTGAGCGACTTGTAGGAGTCCTCGTACTCGACGTACTTGCCCACGATGGCGATCGAAACCTCGTCGCGCGGGTGATAAGCACGGCCCAGCAGGGCGCGCCAGGGCTCCAGACGCGCCTCGCCGGGAGCGAGCCGCAGATAGCTCAGAATCAGCGCGTCCACCCCTTCCTCGGCGAAGTTGAGCGGCACCTCGTAGATCGAGTCCACGTCCCGCGCGGCGATCACCGCGCGCTCTTCCAGATTGCAGAACAGCGCGATCTTGCCCTTGATCTCGTGGCCCAGCGCGCGGTCCGACCGGCACAGGAGGATGTCCGGCTGGATGCCGATCGAGAGCATCTCCTTGACCGAGTGCTGGGTGGGCTTGGTCTTGAGCTCCTGGGCCGCGCCGATCCAGGGGACGAGCGTGACGTGGACGAAGACGGTGTTGTCGCGCCCCAGCTCCTGGCGCATCTGGCGGATCGCCTCCAGGAACGGCTGCGATTCGATGTCGCCGACCGTGCCGCCGATCTCGACGATGGTCACGTCGGCCGGGCCGCTTCCGTCTATCCGGGAAGCCACCTTGCGCATGGCCGCCTTGATCTCGTTGGTGACGTGCGGGATCACCTGGACCGTTTTCCCGAGGTAGTCGCCCCGGCGTTCTTTCGTGATGATCTGCTCGTAGATCCGGCCCGTGGTCAGGTTGTTGTCGCGCGTCAGCCTAGCGTGGGTGAAGCGCTCGTAGTGGCCCAGGTCCAGGTCGGTTTCCGCGCCGTCGTCGGTCACGAAGACCTCACCGTGCTGGAAGGGAGACATGGTGCCGGGGTCCACGTTGAGGTAGGGGTCGAACTTCATCAGGTTGACCCGCATGCCCCGGCTCTCGAGCAGGCAGCCGATGGAGGCCGCGGCGAGGCCCTTGCCGAGCGAGGACACGACCCCGCCGGTGACGAAAATGTACTTGGCTGACATGAGGGTGGGCCTCCCGGGCGCGGTTGCGATCTTGACTCGTGGAGCGGGCAGGTACACGTCAGTATCGCAGACCGGTTTGGGCCGTCGGGAGCAAATTCGTTGCGGGCTCTCGGCCGGAAGCCCGCTTCCAGGAGTCATCCTGAGCGAAGCGAAGGACCTGCTTCTCTTCCGGACGCTGAGGCAAAGCAGGTCCTTCCTCGCTTCGCTCCTCAGGGCGACCCGGCTTCCCGAAGGTAAAAGAGGCAGCTCCGTGGAAAGAAAGAACGTGGATCCTCCTTAGGGGCGCAACTAACCCCACAGTGCCCCGCCCGCGCCAAGCCGCTGCCGCCTTTCTCCTCGCCTGCGTGGCCCTGGCGCTGTGGCAGACCCGGCACTGGCCGCTGGTCAATGATGCGGCCTTGATGCGGTACGTGGTCTTTCTCATGCACCGTGGCCTGGCTCCTTACCGGGAGATCGGCGACATCAACCTGCCCGGCGCATACGCCGTTCCCTGGCTTTCGGGCTCGCTCGCGCAGCTGCTGCACTGCCCTGAGTCCGCCGCGGCGCGCCTGACCGACTGGCTGGCGCCGGTTCTGGCCGGGCTTGCAATGAGCCGCATCCTGGAATCGAAAACAGGCCCGGGCCGCCGCTTCGCCGCGATCTGGGCGGCTTCGTTGTTTGCGCTCTTCCATCTGCGCGACGGCATGGGACAGGCGAACCAGCGCGACCTGTGGATGGCCGTGCTCCTGCTTGGGGCGGTCGCGTGCGCGCGGGGCGGCAAGCGGGCTGTCCTCGCCGGGCTGCTGATCGGCGCGGCCACGACCGTCAAACCCTTCGCCGCGTTGTGGCTGCTGCTCCCGCTCGGGCCCAGGCGCCCGGCCCTGCTCGGGTTCCTCATCCCGCTCGCGGCATCGGCGGTGTTTCTCGCGTATTGGCATGGGTTCGGCGGCTTTTGGCGCGTCCTCACCGTCGACCTCCCCTACCACGCGCGCCTCGCCGACGGCAGCGTCCTCCGGATGCTCGCGCAAAGCAGCCCTCCTTCCATCCTCCTGCTGCTTCTGCTCGCGGGCGCGTGCCTGCCGTTCGCGCCATGGGCGAGGCTGCCGATGGCTCGTCTGCTGTTCGCCGGTACGCTGCTCGGGCTCGCCTCATTCGTGGCGCAGGGCAAGGGCTACCCTTACCAGCGCTACCCGTTCCTCGCCTTCCTGTTCCCGCTCGCGGCCCTTGTTTTCGACGCGGCCCTTGGCAGCCCCGGGAGGCTGGCGCGCGGGCTCGGCTTCGCCGGGTTCGCGGCCGGCCTCGTGTGCGCTCCGGCGTATGTCCGGGCCTCGGCCCGCGCGTCCTGGCCCGTCGGGGCGGTCGCCGCCATGGAGCAGGCGCTGCGCGGGCAAGCGGACGGAGAAGTTCAGTGCATCGACGCGGTTTCCGGCTGCACCGACGCGCTCCTGGCCCTCGGCCTGCGGCAGGCCACGGGCACCCTTTATGACGAGTACCTGTTCCCGCAGGTTCCGGCACCCTGGGGCACGCCCTATGCCGGCTTCCCCAGTGGCGCGCCCCTGCCGCGGGCCGTCGTGCTCGCCCGCGCGCGGCTGCAGCCGCTGCTCCAGGCGCACCCGCCGCGCGTGCTGCTCGTCTCCTCCTGGCTGTTCCCCCAGGGTCCCGGCGACTACCGCAAGCTCGCGCTGTGGCCCTGGTTCGATCGCTTCCTCCGGGACCGTTATCGGCCGGCAGCCGAGCGGAGCTTCCCCCGCGCGGAAAACGGCCCCCTCGGCTTTCGCGTCTATATCCGGCAGTAGCCCTATGCGCCGCCTCTTGCTCCTTCTGCTTCTCGCGACCCCGTTGCTCGCCCAGGCTCCCGCCCGTCAGCGGCTCATCCTCAAGGACGGCACGTACCAGACTGTGAAGTCCTATAAGGTTGACGGCGCGGTTGTGCACTTTCGGTCCGCCGAGCGGGGCGACGACGAGGACCTGCCCGCGGACCTGATCGACTGGCCCGCGACCGCTCGGTGGAATCGGGAACACGACCCCGACGCCACGCCGGACCCGGCCTCGCCCGCCGCGCAGGAGGCGGCCGCGCTGGACAAGGCGGCAGCCGACGCCAAGGCCGCCGAGGCCGCCCGCCAGCCCACCGTCGCCCCGGGGCTGCGCCTGCCGGACGAGTCCGGCGTGTGGGCGCTCGACTCGTTCAAGGACACGCCGGAGCTCGTGCGCATTCGCCAGTCCGACGGCGACCTGAACACCGACCTCGGCCACACGGTCAAGGCCGCGCCGGTGCCCGAAGGCGGCGCGCGCGACCTGATCCGGCTCGACGGGTACCGGGCGCGCGTTGCTTTTCACGTGCCGCGCCCGGTCTTCTACATCGCGCTCGACACCACCGCTCCTGCCCGCGAGGACGCGCTGGTCGTGGACACGCACGGGGCTTCCGCGCAGAACGTGAATAAGAATGAGCGAGCCTCGCCGAGCAGCAGCTACGCCCTGGTCCGCCTGCGGGTGAACAAGAACCTGCGCGCCGCCGCAGGCCAGGCGCAGCGCGCCCTGGCCCCGGGCGGCGGAAAGGACGGCTCGGCGGTGGTGGTCGCGACCGAGCGCGCGATCCTGCCCGGCGGCCGTTGGATGCGCGTGACCCCCCGCGACGACCTGAACCTGGGCCAGTACGCGCTCGTCGAGCTGCTGGGCGCGGGCCAGTGGAACCAGGACGGCTGGGACTTCGGCGTGAACCCGCTCGCGCCGGAAAACAAGCCGGTGTTCACGCCGGCGGAGGAGTGAGGGGCAAGGGTGAAGGGTGGAGGGAGAAGGGTGAAGGGAGAAGGGTGGAGGGAGAAGGGAGAAGGGAGAAGGGAGAAGGGAGAAGG
>CAXUHL010000194.1:0-6153 GCA_964250745.1 uncultured Acidobacteriaceae bacterium | reverse complement strand
ACCCTGTACCCTGTACACGTGACGCCGCACGCCATCCACCGCCGCTTCGCTGCCCGCCTCCTCGCCCTTGCCCTCGCGGCCGCCCTGCCCGTTCTGGGCAATCCCGAGCCTGCCTCGGCCGCCGCCTACGACGGCCACCCCAAGCTGGTCGTGCTGCTCGTGATCGACCAGTTCCGGGCGGACTATCTCCAGCGCTACCGCTCCGAGTTCCGCGCCCGCCGCGGCTTCCGGCTCTTTCTCGACGGAGGCGCGTACTTCCCCGATTGCTACTACAACTACGCCAACACCAAGACCGCCCCCGGCCACGCCACCCTGGGGACCGGCGCGTACACCGACGGCCACGGCATCAACTCGAACGACTGGTGGGACCTGAGCCGCAACCGGGAGCGCCCAGTGTCCTCGGTCGAGGACGACCGCTACACGATCGTCGACGCGCCCCCGGCCCAGACGGTCCCTGCCCAGGCCGCCCCAGCCCAGCCTGCCGACGCACCCGCGCAGGCCGCAAAATCGCCGCGCGGAGCCTCCCCCCGCAATCTGCTCGCCTCCACCCTCGGCGACGAGCTGCGCCTGGCCACGGGCGGGGCTTCCCGTGTGTACGGCGTTTCGCTCAAGGACCGCGCCGCCATCCTGCCGGCCGGGGCCGCCGCCAACGGCGCGTTTTGGATCGACGGCACCTCCGGCCGCTTCGTCACGTCCACTTACTACATGCCGGCCCTGCCGCAGTGGGCGGTCGAGTTCGACAACGGCCCCACCATCGCGCAGGCCGAAGCCAAGGCCAACGTGGGCCCGGTCACCGACTTCTACAAGCAGGTGGGCGCGACCGGCGTCGCCAACGCCTACGAGTTCGTCTTTTCCGAAGCCCTCATCGCCGGCGAGCAGCTCGGCACCCATGCCACCACCGACCTGCTCACCGTTTCGCTTTCGCCCAACGACATCGAAGGCCACCGCTACGGCCCCGACTCGCCGGAAGAGCACGCCATGGTGGCCTCGCTCGACCGCAACCTCGACCAGTTCGCCGGCTGGCTCGAAACGCACGTTCCCGGCGGCCTCGCCAACGTGGTCCTGGCACTGTCGGCCGACCACGGCGTCGCGCCCACGCCCGCGGTCTCCTCGGGCCTCGGCCTGGCCGGGGCCTACATCGACATGAACAAGCTCGCCGGGGACCTGAACCAGGCGATGAACGCCAAGTTTTCCCCCGGCGAGCAGGTCGTCTACGTGCTCCCCCACCAGGAGCTCCCGTACATTTCACTCAACCGGCCCAACTTCGAGCGCGCCGGCATCATCGAGCAGGAAGCCGAGGACGCGGTCAAGGCCGCGATGGAGCCTGCCTTCAACTCGTTGGCCCCCGCCCCGCCGCCGCCACCCGCCGAAGCACTGCCATCGGACGCAAATACCACCTCGGTGACCGTGAAGGCCCACCCGTCCGCCGCGCCTCGCCTGTTCCGCGCCTACACCCGTCAGGAGCTTTCCGCCGGTCTGCTGCCCGATACCGACTTCGGGCGCCTGCTGGCCCGCAGCTACAGCCCCAACGGGGGCTGGTACGTCGCGGCCATCCCGGTCGCCTTCCAGATGGAAGGGACGGGACAGGGTCCCGGGCAGGGCACCACGCACTTTTCCCCGTGGAGCTACGACCGCCACGTGCCGCTCGGCTTCGTCGGCGCGCCATTTGTGCCCGGCACCTATCGCGGGCGCGTCGAGCCGACCGACCTGGCCGCGACCCTGGCCTCCGTGCTCGGCATCAACCAGCCCTCGGCCTCGGTCGGGCACATCCTCGCCCAGGCGCTTCGTCCGGCCGGCGAGTACCCCTTCTACCCCAAGCCGCCCGTGCGCAAAACGCGCCGCCCCAGTGCCAGGCCTGAAGAACCGCCGGCGCTGCCGGACCTGCCCGCGCCCGCGCCGCCTTCCGTGATTCAGCCGCCTGCCGGAGCGCCCCAGCCATGAAGCCCGACATGCGCGTCCGCGTCGCGGGCATCCCGCTCCACACCCCGGTCCTGGCCGCGAGCGGCACCTTCGGTTACGGCGTCGAGTTCGAGGACATCCTGGCGCTCGAGCGGATCGGCGGGTTCGTGTCGAAAGGTTTGTCGCGCTTGCCGATGCCCGGCAACGCCGCGCCCCGCCTCATCGAGACCGCCTCGGGCATGATCAACGCTGTCGGGCTCCAAAACGTCGGCGTGGACGCCTTTGTCACGCAAAAGCTGCAAAGCTTCAGCCGCAATCCCCCACCCTGCGCCGTCCTGTGCAACGTCTTCGGCTACGAGATCGACGACTACCTGGCCGTGATCGAGGTGCTCAACGCCGCCGAGGGCATCGCCGCCTATGAGATCAATGCTTCCTGCCCCAACACAAAGCACGGCGGCATGGTCTTCGGCGCGGACCCCGCGCTGCTGCGCGAGCTGGTGACGCGGACCAAGCGAGCGAGCCGCCGCCCGGTGTTCATCAAGCTTTCGCCGAACGTGACCTCAATCGCCGCCATGGCGCGTGTGGCCGAGGACGCGGGGGCGGACGGGCTCACGCTGGTCAACACGTTTCTGTCGCTTGCCATCGACATCAAAACGCGTAAGCCGAAGATCGCCAACGTGACCGGCGGCCTGTCCGGCCCGGCGATCAAGCCGATCGCCGTCCGCATGGTTTGGGAGGCCGCGCAAGCCGTGACAATCCCCATCCTCGGGGCGGGCGGCATCCGCTCCGGGGAGGATGCGGTCGAGTTCCTGATGGCCGGGGCCGCTGCGGTGCAGGTCGGGACCGCCAGCTACGCCGACCCGCGCGCGGTTGAGCGTGTTGCCCGCGAGCTCGAACACTGGTGCGCCCGCAATGAGGTCGCGCAGGCGGGCTCGCTGACCGGGGCCTTCCAGCCGAGTCCCGGAAGCCTGCCCGCACCGGGCATGGTCTCGTCCTTACCCGATGGTGCCCCGCCCCTGCCGGAGAAAAGCTGAGGAGATTCCAAACAAGGGTCGTCCTGAGTGGAGCGAAAGACCTGCTTTCCTCCGCAATGCGGCGAAAGCGGGTTCTTCCTTAAGTGTCCGAAGGTCGCTGGAGCCTTACTGCGCGGCCCCGGCTCGCGCCCTCGTCAGCACGTCGGTCTTGATCTCCTTGCCCTTGGGCGTCTTCAGGTACAGGTGGTTGCCGTCCACGCTCGCCTCCACCGGGTCACCCACGATCATGCCCTCGGTATAGTCCTTCGCGTTGGCCCCAACCTTCTCCGCGCGCACGGTGTAGACCAGTTCCCCGGCCTGCACGGTAAAAACCGCGTGAGTGGTAGTGTTGCCCTTCTTCTGCCGGCTCTCGGTGGTCGCGTTCAGGAGCTTGCCGGGCTGGTAGACGCGGTCCGCCGCCCAGGCCGAAGCCGCCGCGAGTGCAAGCAGGGTCAAACCGAACGATCGCCGCATCACGCCGCCTTTCGGGGAACCCGGTTCCGGATCTCCCTGGCCTGCGCCGTGGCGACTTCCGTCAAATACGCCGGCGCGGGCGTCATTACCATCACCAGCACCCAGGCCAGCACCGACAGGAGCAGCCCAGCCACCGCGATGTCCTGCAGCGTGAGCGCGAAGTCCAGCTGCCGCGCGTGGAGCGCGATCGCCCAGGTACGCAGCGGTTCGAGCTTGTGGATCACCGCGATCGCGACCATGAACAGCAGAATCGAGGCCGTCGCCACGCCGATCAGCACCACGTCGATCGTCCGGTGCAGCCGCTGGCGCGTCCGGCAGGTCCGGCACCCGGCCAGGTGCTCCTCCAGGTCGCCCCGCACCTCCGCCGATGAGCCCGAAAGATCGTACCGCCATGAAGAAAGAATGTATCCCACCGCGGGATCGTTGCACTTTGCCATGCCTGTGAGCCTTTCTCCCTCTTTGTTCTGATGCTTTCCGCCCTGGAACGTGGCGGGAAAGCAAGAGGAACGCCGGGTAAAGAACGCCCGGTTCCGTGCAATTCCGTTCACTCCATTGTAACGGGCCGAGGGGCAATCCCCGGCCGCCGCGTTTACAAGCGGATTGACTCCGTAGGCACGTGCTGCCCGGCAACGACCAACCGGTTGCCCAGCAGGCTCATCCGGTCGCGCAACGCCCACTGCGCCGCGTGCTCGGCCAGCTCCGGCATATTGTTGCTTTCCGAAAGGTGCGCCAGCACCACATACGCCGCCTGCCCGTCATAGCGTTTCTCCAGGAACTCCGCCGCCGCCGCGTTTGACAGGTGGCCCACCCGCGATAAAACCCTCTGCTTCACCGACCACGGGTACGGCCCATCGCGCAGCATTTCAAGGTCGTGGTTCGACTCGAGCATTACCACGTCGCAGCGCCGCAGCTGCTCGCAAACGTTCGCCGGGATGTAGCCGAGGTCGGTCGCCACGCCGATCCGTACCCCTTCGCACCCGAGCACGAACCCCACCGGGTCCGCCGCGTCGTGCGGAATGGTGAACGCCGTGACCTCCAGGTCGCCGATCGCGAACGGCTTGCCCGCTCGAAAATACTCCACCCCGGGCAGCGCGCATACATCCACCGGCTCGGCTTCGGCTTCCTGCCGCCGTTCCGCCTCGACCTCCGCGCAGGCGAACGCCGGTCCGGCACCGGTCTGGAAGCGCTGCCCTTCGTTCCGGACCTTCTCCTCGCGGTCGCTCTTCGGACTCTGTCCGGCGCTCGCCGGCCCTGGACCGCTCGTCCCACCGTCACCCGCCTCGTGGCCCTCCATCCTCGACCCTTGACCCTCGTCCTCTACCCTCTCCCCTCCACCCTCAACCCCGCTCTTCTCCGCCTTGCGCGCCAGGAGCCACTCCCCGTAGCTCATCCGCTTTTGCGGGCGCATCGCGCGCATCCACGCCCGGTGCGTCGCCTCGGTGAAATACACCGGAATGCCCAGCTTGCGGGCCAGCACCGGCAGCCCCTGCACATGGTCCTGGTGCTCGTGCGTGACCACGATCGCGTCGAGCGCGCAGGGGTCTTCCTCCGCCGCCCGCATCCGCTTCATCAGCTCCCGGCAGCTCAGCCCCGCATCCACCAGCACGCGGGTCCGCCCGCCCGTGATCACTGTTGCATTGCCCCGCGAGCCGCTCGCGAGCACCGTCATCCGCACCATTCCCTTACTTTACTCCGGCTTTCCCGTTTTCTTCGTCCCCCATTCGAGCGGGAGACTCGCCCCGCGTTCCCGGTTTGGAACGGGCCTTGCACTTTTCCCGAAATGGACCGGGAAGCCGGCCTCCGCAACCGCCGGCAGCCACGCCAAACCCGCTGTCTCGGTCGAAATGATCACAAGCCGCCTAACGTCCCCTCGACAGAGCCGGTCGTCGTCCCGAACGGACTCGCCCCAGCTGTCGCCGAAAAGTCCGGCCCAAACGCACGAACCTTACGGCGCAAGCCCGGGTTCGCTTCGCCGGCCGGTGGCCGATTGCCCCGAAGTGCGGATCTCGCCTGCAACGGCACGCGGCATTCACACGCAGTGCAGCCTGGCCATGGTGACGAACGAAAACGCCGGCGCATCGTCAACCATCCCTGACCTGCGCAAGCCTAGCGCACCTCCACCAAAACCGCCGTCGCGTTGTCCCGTCCGCCCGCGGCCAACGCCCGCTCGATCAGACGTTCCACGCGCTCCCGCACCGTGCCCCGCGGCCCGAGCGCGTCCGCGATGCCTGCGTCGCCAAGCTCCTTCGATACGCCGTCCGAGCACAGCAGCAGCAGGTCCCCCGGCTCAACCGCGATCATTCTGACGGCGGCTTCGACCATCTCCCGCGTTCCCACGGCACGCGTGATCATGTTGCGCATCGGGGAGCGCTCGGCCTCTTCCAACCGCATCAGCCCCATCCGGACCTGCTCATGGACGAACGAGTGGTCCTCGGTCAACTGCCGGAGCTCCCCGCCCCGGAAGCGGTAGGCCCGGCTGTCGCCCACGTGCGCCACCAGCACCGCCCGGGGTTCCCGCACGGCCAGGCCGGCCAGGGTCGTCCCCATGCCGCGCAACGCCGGCTCTGCCTGCGACCGCGCCCACACCCTCCGGTTCGCCCCCTCCACCGCCGCGTGCAACAGCGCCTCGTCGCGCGCCTCCGGGGCGACCGCCTCCAAACGCTCCACGAACGCTTCCGCCGCGAACCGGCTCGCGACCGCGCCCCCGGCGGCCCCGCCCCTCCCGTCGCCCCCCACGCACACCCCCGCCTCGTCCGAGTAGGCCCCG
>CAXUHL010000193.1:0-6160 GCA_964250745.1 uncultured Acidobacteriaceae bacterium | reverse complement strand
AGGCGGAACACCGGCATGAACGTTCTGACTGAAGAGGTCACGACTGTCGCCCCTGCGCGTAAAAGCGCCGAGGCCTGCTCTCTCGAAAACTACCTCGTCCTGCCCGACACCTCCATGGACGAGCGCATCGCGGCGGCCCGCCACACTCTCGGCGATACGGCCCTGCTGCTGGGCCACCACTACCAGCGCGACGAGGTGATCCGCTTCGCCGACTACACCGGCGACAGCTACAAGCTTTCAAAGATCGCGGCCGAAACCGCGGCCAGATATCTGGTCTTCTGCGGGGTTCACTTCATGGCCGAGTCCGCCGACGTGCTCGGGCGGCCGGACCAGCAGGTGATTCTGCCGGACCTGAACGCCGGTTGCTCCATGGCCGACATGGCGGAGATCGGCCAGGTGGAGGACTGCTGGGACGCCCTGATGGCGTCCGGGCTGAAGCCTTCCACGAACGCGCTCGAACCCTCCACCCTTCACCCTCTTCCCTCCACCCTTATTCCGCTGACGTACATGAACTCGACCGCCGCCATCAAGGCGTTCTGCGGGGAGCGCGGCGGGCTGGTCTGCACCTCGTCCAACGCCCGCAAGGCGTTCGAGTGGGCCTTCGCGCGCGGCGAAAAGATCCTGTTCCTGCCGGACCAGCACCTGGGCCGCAACACCGCCCACGCCATGGGCATCCCGCTCACGGAGATGGTGGTCTACGACCCCTACCAGATCAACGGCGGCCTGACCCCGGCGCGGCTCAAGGCGGCGAAGGTCATCTTGTGGAAGGGCCACTGCTCGGTCCACCAGCGCTTTCTGCCCGACCACGTCGACCAGGTCCGGGCCAAGTATCCCGGGGCCAAGGTGATCGCGCACCCCGAGTGCCGCTGGGAGGTCTGCCAAAAGGCCGACGCCCTCGGGTCGACCGAGCGCATCATCCAATTCGTGGAGGAGCAGCCCGCGGGCGCGACCGTCGCGATCGGGACCGAGATCCACCTGGTCAACCGCCTGGCCCGCCGGTTCGCGCCCGAGGGCAAGCGCGTCATCACGCTCGACGACACCGGCTGCCTGTGCACGACGATGTTCCGCATCAGCCCGCAGCACCTGTGCTGGGTGCTCGAGAACTTGGTCGAGGGCCGCGTGGTGAACAGGATCACCGTGCGCGCCGATGTGAAGCACTGGGCCAAGGTGGCGCTGGACCGGATGCTGGAGGCGCGATGAACGATGCCGCGCCCAAGCCGGGCAGAATCATTCGCAGGATCGCGAGCGTGGAGGAGCAGGAGCGGGAAACGGCCCGTTACTGGGCCGGTCGTACCATTGCCGAGAAGATGCAGGCTACCGCCGAGTTGGTGAGGGACGGGTACCGTGCCAGAGGGATCGACGTCGATGCTCCCGGAGCAGATCGAACTATTGTCAGAGTTCAACGCGAAGAACGTTGAATACCTCGTCGTGGGTGGGCACGCCGTTAATGCGCACGGCGTCCCCCGCATGACGAAGGATCTCGATCTCTTCATTCGTCCAAGTGAGGAAAACAGTTGGCGCGTTTACCAGGCCCTGGCTGACTTTGGGGCACCTCTTGCCGGGATGCATCCGGCCGAATTCGCCGACGCTGAGTCCATCTTTCAGATCGGCGTCGAGCCGAACCGGATCGATGTAGTCCAGAAGATCGACGGCGTTTCCTTTGAACGGGCTTGGGAGAACCGGGTAGAAGCGAGCGTGAACGGCCTTCTCGCGGCTCCCTTCATCTCCCGCGACGACCTGATCGCCAATAAGCTCGAGAGCGGGCGCGCCCAGGACCTGGCCGACGTGGAGCAGCTCCGGCGGCTGCCCTAACATCGGCTCTCACAGGATTCGAAACGGCACGGGTTCCGCCAACGGCACCCGCTCCCCGCCTTTGCCCGTGAGCCGGCTCAGCCCCTTCCCGATCGCGTCGGACGCCATGAAGATGCTGCCCACCCGCACCGGCCCGAGCGCGTGGTTGCCCACCGCCGCCAGCGCCATCGACGCGATGCACCCGCACTGTGCGCAATCCGGGTCGCCTCCGAACTGGCAGGGGGTGATCCGCGTCCGCAAATCCGCCGAGACCGTTTCGGTCGTGCGCGCGAAGATGCACTCCGACGGGCTCTTTGGAGGGGTCGCGATCTCCGCGATCAGCGCCGCGCTCATGTCCAGCAGGGGGTAAACCTCGCGCAGGCGCAGCAGGTCCTCCATCACCGCCGCCCGCTGCCCGGGGGACAGGATCTCCGGGTCCGTCGCGCCCCGCTGTGGAGTGAACAGGCTGAACCAGACGCGCCGGATCTCCGGGCGGCCGCTCCAGAACCGGAGAAACTGCTCCAGGTAGCCCGGGCGGTCCGCGATCTGCGCGGTGACGGTGCAGTGGATGGACACGCGCGCGCCCTCGATATTTTTGAGGATGCGGTCGTAGGTCGCGGGTTTGCGCCGCTCGTCGTGCTCGGGCGCGAGGCCGTCGATCGAGACGACCACGTTCAGCTTCTTGTATTTCTCGGCCCACTCCGCCGGGATCACCCGGAAGGCGCTCGTGACCACCTGCGTGTGGATGCCCCTCCGTTCCAGCTCCGGCAGCAGCCGCTCCACCTCGCGGTAGCGCACCAGGGGATCCCCGCCGACCAGCGAGACGTGGAGCGGCTTGCGGTCGTCCACCAGGGCGAGCACGTTGCGGACCAGCTCGTCGCCCTTGTAGTCGGAAAGCTGGCGCAGGGCCACCCCGCCGCCCAGGTGGGCCGCGTCGAAGGCGTAGCAGCCGGGGCAGCGCAGGGGGCACTCCTTGGTGATCTCGATCGACAGCGAGGGCGCGCGGCCCGAGAGGATGGATTTCCAGGCGTGCAGGACTTCAGAGGTTTTCATGCGGGGTCTCCGGGGGAAAAAGGGAAAGGGAGGCGCGGCGCGCCGCGGGGCGGGCGCGGTTGAGGTCGGCGGGGGGGTCAGATCCGTGTGAAGAACGGAACGGGTGGGGGAATCCCGATCGAGGCCCGGACCTCCGGGGCGCCGCCCCGTGGCGCGAGAGCCGGGACGGCTCTCCCCGCGAGCAGCGAGGCCGCGACAGGCGGCAACTCTCCAGCCTGCCGGAGCGCGGCACGCTCGGACTCGGACACACGCTGCGCCAGCAGCAACGCCAGGCCCAGCACCGCGGACAAAGCCAGCAGTCCGAATTCGCAGTCCTGCCCTCCGCGAAAGCCATTGTCCCAATTCGAGACATGCTCGGTAAAAGGCATGACCGCCAGAAGCACGGCCGTGAGCAGGAGCAGCAGCCGAGCCATCCTGAAGCAGAGAATCTGCACGGACGGGAAAAGCTCGGCGCGGCTGCGAAGGTTGGTACGCACTTCGCCAATGGTACTCCGGTGCGGGCCCCGGGCCTGCTTGAGCGGGTGCAAACCGGATGCGCCAATGGTTGCTCCACCGCGCCCGAGCCGCTACTCTAAGAAGTCATGGCGCACGCACCCACAACACAGTTCCGCGAGGTTTGTGAGCGGGCCGGACTGGCCGTCACGCACCAGCGGCAGGTCATCTACGACGTGCTCTGCTCCACCGACGGCCATCCCTCGCCCGAGCAGGTCTATGAGACCGTGCGCGAGCGCATCCCTTCCATTTCGCTCGCGACCGTGTACAAGAACCTCCACTTGTTCATCGGCTCCGGCATCTTTCAGCAGGTTTCGCTCCACCACGGGTCCATGCGGGTTGAAACCAACCACGCCGCGCACCACCACCTGCTCTGCACCCGCTGCAAGACCATCCACGACATCGACCCCGAGCACCTGGGTCTGCCGGAGGAGCCGCGCGCGCTCCCCGGGGGCTTTCGCATGGACCGGCTCGCGGTCGACGTGCTGGGCCTGTGCGCGCGCTGCCAGGAAGAAACCGAAGCGACTCCAGCCGCGGTTTGATTCGGAGGGAACCAACGCGCCCGGGCCTGCGTACAGGAAGCCATGAGCCTCGCAGCCCTCATGGACGCGCACACGGTCTTTCCCGCCTGGTCCGGCTTCGGCCGGCTGAGCTTCGTGAGCGGCCCGCGTGAGTCCCGCACCTCCCCCGCGCCGCCGGCCGATGCGGCGGCGCTCCAGGCCCGCTGCCTGCGAGGCGACGCCCCTGCCTGGGCGGAACTGGTGCGGGCTCACCAAAGCCGCGTCTACACCCTCTGCTACCGCTTTACCGGCTCGCCCCACGACGCCGAGGACCTGACCCAGGATGTCTTTCTGAAGGTGTATGCGAGCCTGCGCGCCTTCGACCCGGCGCGGGGCTCGCTGGGCGTGTGGATCGCGACCGTGACCCGCAACCACCTGGTGGACCACTACCGCCGGCGCAGGCTGGAGCGGGCCTCCTCCTCGCTCGACGAGCACTGGGACGAGCCGGAGCAGGCGGCCCTGCAACTGGAAGACGCGCGGCCCGGACCCACAGACCGGCGAGTGGGTGGTCAACTTCACCTTCGACGCCGTCGACCTCGATGCGCTTTCGCACCACGATCTTGCCGGCGGGCCCGCCCGGCTGCGCCTACCGCGGCAGCCCCTAGTAGCCCCCCGCCCGCGGCGCGCCCGGCCGCGCGCCCCCCCGCGGTGCAGCTCGCCCTCACCCGCGTTTCCCCGGAGCTGCGCGAGGCGGTCATCCTGCGCGACCTCCAGGACATGGACTACAAGGACATCGCGCGCGTGCTGGCCATCCCGGAAGGCACGGTCAAGTCCCGCATCGCGCGCGGGCGTGCCGAGCTGGCGCGGCTGCTCGCTTCGCGCCGCGAGGAGGCGAACTGATGAGCTTCCCCGCTGACTGCACCCGGTACGAAGCCGCGATCGCGGACCTGAGCGACCGCCTGCTTCCGCCCGAGGAGGAAGCGGCCCTGCGCGCGCACCTGCTCGAGTGCCCCGCCTGTGCCGCGCTGCTGGCCGAAGCTGAACGCGGCCACGCCTGGGCGCGCATTTTGCACGAAGCGCCGCTCGCGCCACCCGCGGACCTGCTGGACAAGGTCCTGGCCCGCACCCCCGCGCCGCTTCCGGGGTTGCGGCCCGCAGGGACGGTACCGCACCCGGCCTTTCTGCCGGTGGCGGGCTTTGCCCAGGCGCGAACCCTGTTGACCGCGGCCACCGCCGTGTTTTCGCTCGCTCTCACGGCGTCCGTCAGCGGGGTGCACCCGCGCGACCTCGCGCCCGCCCGGGTGGAAGCGGCTGCGTCCCGCACCTTTTACGGAGCGAAAAAACAGGTCGTCTCCTTTTACGACAATCTCCGCGTCCTCCGCGAGCTCGAGTCCACCGTGGAGGCGCTCCGCAAGACCGCCGAACCGGCGCAGGCGGCCCCGAGCGCCCAGCGCGCGACCGGCGCGCCCCTTCTCGCCCTCGCTCAGCAGTCTGAAAGGACCCAGCCATGACCCCCGCGAACCGCACCTGCGCCAATCACCCCGAGCGCGCCGCCGCCGCGTTTTGCCAGGATTGCGGCAAGCCCCTGTGCCCGGCCTGCACCCGCATTCTGGACGGCCTGGTCCTGTGCGAGCCGTGCTTCCTGCTGCGCTACCCGGCCGCCGCCGCCGCCGCGGTGCCGCCGCCCATGCCGGAAGGGGAGCCCGCGCCCGCCCCCGGCGGCTACCAATCCGTGCCCGGATACCGTCCGGTTGCCGGGTACACGCCGGTCGCGGCCGCCGCGGCAAACCCGGCAGGCGCCAACCCCCCCCTGGCCGGCTTTCTCGGGCTTATCCCCGGCGTCGGGGCCATGTACAACGGCCAGTTCATCAAGGCGTTTCTCCACGTCGCCATCTTTGTCGCGCTCGTCGCCTGGACCGAGGACCACGACTACGGCGGGTTCCTGATCGCCGCGTGGGTGTTCTACCAGGTCTTCGACGCGGCTCAGACCGCGGTCGCCCGCCGCGACGGGACCCCTTTGCCCGACCCCCTGGGCCTGCTCGAGATCAGCCGCCGCCTCGGCCCCGACGCGACCACCTATCCGCCGTCGCAGCCCCGGACGGAGCCCGCTGCCGTTCCACCCACCTACCGCAAGACGGTCACGGCCGAGCCGTTTCTGGGCGTTTCGGTCGACCTCGACTACCAGTACAGCCGCACCGAGCCGATCGGGGCCATCGTTCTGATCGCGATCGGCCTCCTGTTCCTGCTCAGCACGCTCGGGGTGCTCCACGGACACCTGCTCGCACGGTTCTGGCCGCTGCTGTTGCTTGGCCTGGGCGTATGGC
>CAXUHL010000192.1:4583-6231 GCA_964250745.1 uncultured Acidobacteriaceae bacterium | reverse complement strand
AGATGGGGGCTGGGAGGGACAGGCCAAAGAGCGCGGTGGCGAGGTCGCGGGTCGAGCAGTCGACCAGCATGCGCGGGGTGAGACCCCAATGGCGAAAGGCCTCGGCGTTTGCGTCCTGGGTTTGCTCGTCGCCGCAGCCGCCGTCGACATAGGACAGCACGGATTCAGGCAGGGCGGCACGGGCCTTGCGCGCGAGCGACGCGAAGTCGACCGGCAGCCGGGGGAGCACGCCCCGGAGGCCGTCGCGGTAGATCGCGTTTTGAAAGTCGCCGTAGTGGGGCATGGGTCGGTCGAGGTTTGGCTCAGGCTTCCCGAAGGGCCTTGCGGATGGCGAGATTGGAGGCCAGCGCGCCGACCACGGTCCCGTAGAGCGTCTTGAAGGCGATGACGGTGCCGTGCGCGATGCCCTGGGGGAAGAGGCGCGGCAGCAGCAGCGCGTTGACGGATACGCAGACGACCAGGAAGGCGAGGGTAAACAGGGCGCTGCGCAGGTAAGGGTTGACGCGGGGTGCATCGCCCGGGCCGAGAGTGGGCAGGGTGCCGGCGCGGCGGCGCGAGCGCGCGATCAGGGTGGGGACGAGCGTGCTGAGGAAGACCACGAAGAAGGTTTCGCCGATGGAGTCGACCACGAGCCCGGTGGGACCGGAGGCCGGAACCACCGCGCGCCCCCGAAAGAGCAGCACTGCGGGCAGGTAGTTGAGGATGGCGTTGAAGACGGCGCTGCTGGTGGTTTCGACGGCCAGGTACTTGGAGGCGCTCGCCTGCATCGGGACTCCGTTCGGGCTGGGGTACGGGCCCGGGTGAGACCCGCGCCGCGATTAAGGAACACTCTATAAAGGGTCATCCTGAGCCAAGCGGCGGCGCTTTGCGTCAAATGACCCGTTTCTTGCGCATCGCATGAGAGAAGCAGGTCCTTCGTCGCTACGCTCCTCAGGATGACCCCCGGTTCAGGTGGGTGCAGCGCTTTCCTAGAAGGACAGCTGGAGACCGAAGCTGATCTGGCGCGGCAGCCCGGCGGACCGGAAGGCCAGGGGGCTGGTCAGCTCCGACGCGTTGGCCGGGCGGAAGCCCCGGAGGTTGTAGGGCCCGTTCAGCAGGTCGACCGTGCCCCGCGGCGTTTGCACGAGCGCCGAGTTGGTGAGGCCCGTGACGGGGTCGGTGGTGGCTGTGTTCGGGAAAATGTTCTGCACGGCCGCAAAGTTGGTGTGGTTGAGGATGTTGGTGGACTGCGCGATGCCCTGCAGTTTCACGAACTCCGTGCCCAACGGGATGGCGCGCGAGATGCGCATGTCGAAGGACTGGAACGGCGCGCCTCGGCCCAGGTTGCGCGGCTCGTTGTAGGGCCGGGCCTCGCTGGTGTGCGCGCCGCCCGCGCCGTTCGAGGTGATCCCGGGAACGAGCGCGGTGAACGGGATGCCGCTCTGCACCGAGACGATCGGCGCGACGACCCAATCCGACCCGAGGTGGCGCACGAGGCTGTCGCCCGCGTGGTACGCGGGGCTGGTGTAGACGGCGTTCGCGGTGAAGTTCTGCGGGACGTTGAACGACGAGATACCCCGGTCGCGGGCCAGCAGGCCCGGGCGGGAGGGGGGGGGGTGGGCGGAGGAGTCGCGGGGGTTGGGGGGCGCCGTGCGCCCGGGGGTGTTTG
>CAXUHL010000192.1:0-4573 GCA_964250745.1 uncultured Acidobacteriaceae bacterium | reverse complement strand
CGCCCGTAGCGCTTGGTGAGCGAGGCCGTCATCGCGTTGTAGGTGGAGTTGCCGGCCGAGGTGGTCACGTCGTTCTGGATGATTTGCGTGTTCGGCGTGCCGAAGGTGGAGCCGGGCCGCGGCGCGTAGAAGGGCCCGATGAACGGGTCGACGGGCAGCGCCGTGTTCTGGACGAAGTTGCCTTCCTGGATCTGCTGGATGTGGATGCCGCGGTAGAACAGGTAGCCGAGCTCGAGCGAGAGATTGGGCACGAGCTCCTGGGCCACGCTCGCGCTGGTCTGGATGGAGTACTGCGACTTGAAGTTGGGATCGACCGAGAAGAACGCCCCGTTTCGCTGGTTGGGTCCGGCGGGCAGGATATTGACGCCGAGGCTCGCGAGCTGCCCGAGCGAGAGCGCGGCGTTGGGATTGGCGGCGGTGCTGATGCTGCGCTGGGCCGCGCCGATGCCCAGCAGCTGCGGGATCTGCGTGGGGGCCGCCACGACATTGGCGTAGATGTGCTGACCGTTGCCGTTGAAGATGGTGGATGTGAAGGGAATGATGAAGGGGGTGGGCGCGGTGAAGAGGCCGAAGCCCCCGCGGACCACCGTTTTGCCGTTGCCGTAGGGGTTCCAGGCCGCGCCGAGGCGGGGCGAGCCGAAGACGGCGAAGGGGTAGTTGTCGGTCTTGGGATCGATGTCGAGCCGGCCGCCGTAGTTGAGGGTCAGGTTGGGGGTGGCCTTCCAGGAGTCCTGCGCGTAGAAGCCGGCGGGGTTGGTGGTGGCGTTGTACTGGCCGTTGCCGGTGCCCTGCAGTACGGTAAGAGGCAGGCCGAGAACGTAGAGCTGCGAGCCGCTGAGGTTGGTGGTCGCCGGGCCGGTGGGGGCGTAGCCGTGCAGGACGTTGAACCTGCCCAGCGCCTGCTGGAGATTGCCGAAGGGGGTGTTGGCGAAGAGCGAGATGGTGGGCACCGCGCCGTCGAAGTAGTTATACTGGCCGCCGAAAAGGAAGCCCTGGAAGATGGAGTACTGGACGGGCCGGTAGGAGCCGCCGAACTTGAGGTTGTGCGTGCCCTTGGTCACGGAAAGGTCGTCGTCGGCCTGGTACTGGTTCTGGTACTGGTTGTAGGGGAAGGAAAAGGGCGTGCCCTGGATGCCGAGCGAGCCCAGGTCGAACTCCGCCCCGCCCGGGCGAGCGGGCTGGTTCTTGGAGCTGTCGAAGGGGACCACCTGGACGCGGACGGTGTTGACCAGATTGGCGTTGAAGATGTGGTTCCAGGCCCCGGTGATGGTGTAGTCGCGGATGCTCTGGAGCACGGAGGTGAACCGCGGGACGCCGCCGGGGCCGAGGACCTTGTTGGACTCGTTCGTGAACGAGAAGCGCAGCGAGTAGGAGTTGGCCTGGCTGGGCTGGTAGTCGAGCCGCGTGACCCAGTTGTTGTAGCGGCCGTTCTGGTTCGGCGGGGACTGCACCGCGCCGCCGCCGGCGTTGCCGTCGAAGGTGCCGTCGTTGGGGCTGACCAGCGCCCGGTAGAGCGGGTCGTTGATCGGGGTGAAGATGGGCGAGGTGAGGAAAAAGCCGCCCAGGCCGCGAAGGCGGGGGTCGTCGGAGGTGCCGGCCAGCTGGGTTAGGTAGCAGGCCTGGGTGACCGGCGCTGGGCAAGAGTTGCCGGTAAAGTTCTGCGCCTGCCCGGCGAGGCCCTGGGCGGCCGCGGTGTTGACGAGCGGGGTGGTCACGGCGCTGTCGAGCTTTTGCCCTTCGTACGAGGTGAAGAAGAACAGCCTGTCGCGCTTGATGGGGCCGCCCACCGAGCCGCCGTACTGCACGGCCTGCTCGAACGGCTTGGTGCCGGCAGTGGGGCCGAAGCTGTTGAAGTAGTTGACCGCGTCGGTGTTGCGGCCGTGGAAGTAGCCGAACCCGCTGCCGTGGAACCGGTTGGTGCCGCTGCGGGTGACCACGTTGATGGCCGAGCCGACGGTGAAGCCGAACTCCGCCCCGAAGGAGTTGCGGTTGACCTGGAACTCCTGGACCGAGTCCTGCGGGATGTGGGCGACTCTCGGCGCGCCGGTGCCGTAATCGTTCTGGCCGCCGTCGATGGTGAACAGGTTGGACCGCCCGTTGCCGCCGCCGATCGAGAAGCCGGAGGACTGGTAGCCGGTGCCGATGTTGGGATCCTGCACGGACGGGGCGTTGGAATTGGCGACGCCGGGCAGGGTGTAGATCTGCTGGGCGAAGTTGCGCGTGATGTTGGGCAGGTTGATCTGCTGGACCTGGTCGATGGTGTTGGCCTGCTGGGCCTGGGTCGCGTCGATCAGCGGGGCGGAGTTGCCGCGTACCTCGATGGTCTGGTCGGAGGAGCCGACGGTGAGGTGCGCGTCGTACTCGACGGTTTCGCCGACGGAAACCACGATCTGCTCGGCCAGGACTTTCTGGAAGCCCTGCGCCTGCACCTCGACCCGGTAGGTGCCGGGGATGAGGGAGCCGGCCTGGTAGACGCCCTGCCCGGAGGTGGTCTCGGTGCGGACGGTGCCTTTTTCGGTGTTGGTGATGGTCACCTTGGCGTTGGGGACCAGGGCGCCCTGCGTGTCGGTGACGCTGCCCCGGACCGTGCCGGTGGAGAAGCCGGTCTGCGCCCGGGCCTGCGGGGCCAGGGCCAGCAGCGCCAGCGCGGCGAGCGGCAGAAAGCGGCCGCGGTATTCGCTAAGCCGCGGCGCGCGATGCTTGTCTGAGATTCGATCGTCTGAAATCCGGTCGTGTGAAGTCCCATCCGCGTTGTGTGTGGGCATTTCCGCCGCCGGTGTTGCCGCACTGTGTCTCATGCCCGACCTCTCCCCAAACTTACCCGCGGCCAGCGGTTGCTTCGTGAAAACCGTGCCCTGAGCCTGGGAAGCGCCGATTGACCGGCGCATGCGGGACCCGCTTTTCCATGCTCGCGGCTAAACTTACTGGCCAGGCGGTAAGATACCCACACGAAGCGATTGCTGTCACCTCAAATCTGCATTGCGGGTCTTCCCGGCAGGAATGCCGGAACCGGTGTAGAGCCGTTTGGCGGCGATGGTTCGGCGGCTTGTCCTTTTATGGAACAGTCGCTGCTTGCAATCAATGAGGGGCGCGGGCCCCACAGCAGGCGCGCTCCGCGCCAGGAAAGGTCCCAGCCCATGCCGGCCGCAGCGATCGCACCCGATCTTCACGAAGTCGACTCTTTTCTCGACGGCGCGCCGTTTCAGGCCGGCTCCGGACGGTTCGGGACCGTGTGGAACCCGGCGACCGGCCAAGCACACGCGCAGGTCGGCCTCGCTTCGACCGCGGATGTGGACCGGGCGGTCGCTTCGGCGGCGCGGGCCTTTCCCGCATGGCGGGCGACGCCGCTTTCGCGCAGGGCGGAGATCCTGTTCCGGTTCCGCAACCTCGTCGAGGCGAACCGTGAGGAGCTGGCCCGGACCATTTCGACCGAGAACGGCAAGACGCTGGCCGACGCGCGAGGGGAGATCGCGCGGGGGCTCGAGAACGTGGAGTATGCCTGCGGCATCCCGGCGCTCTTGCGCGGCGGCTACACCGAGCAGGTGAGCGGCGGGGTGGACGTGTATCAGATCCGGCAGCCGCTTGGCGTGGCCGCGGGCATCACGCCATTCAACTTTCCCGCGATGGTGCCGATGTGGATGCTGGCCAACGCAATCGCCTGCGGGAACGCCTTCGTGCTGAAGCCGTCGGAGAAGGTACCGTCGGCGGCGGTGTGGCTGGCCCGCATGGCGCACGAGGCCGGGGTGCCGGCCGGCGTGCTGAACGTGGTGCAGGGGGACAAGGTCGCGGTGGACCGCCTGCTCGAACATCCGGAGGTGAAAGCCGTCAGCTTCGTGGGCTCGACGCCGGTGGCGCGGTTCGTGTACGAGACCGGGACGAAGAACGGCAAGCGGGTACAGGCGCTGGGCGGCGCGAAGAACCACATGCTGGTGCTGCCGGCCGCCGACATCGAGGCGGCGGCGGACGCGGCCGTTTCCGCCGGCTACGGGGCTGCGGGGCAGCGGTGCATGGCGGTTGCGGTTGTTGTGGCGGTGGGCGCGGCGGCGGAGCCCCTGGTCGCGGCGATCCGCGAGCGGATTGCGGCGATCAAGGTGGGGCCGGGATTGGACCCGGGCGCGGAGATGGGCCCGTTGATCACGCGCGAGCACCGGGACCGGGTGGCCTCGTATCTCGACTCGGCGCGGGAGGAGGGCGCGACGGTGATAGTGGATGGGCGCGCGGCGGCTGCCTCGGAGGGCGGGTTCTTCCTGGGAGCGTCGCTGGTGGACGGGGTGCGGCCGGGCATGCGCTGCTACGACGACGAGATGTTCGGGCCGGTGCTCTCGGTGGTGCGCGCGGAGACCTACGCGGAAGCGGTGGGGCTGATCAACCGGAACCCCTACGGCAATGGCGCGGCCATCTTTACCCGGGACGGCGGCGCGGCGCGGCGGTTCCAGTTCGAGGTGGAGGCGGGCATGGTGGGGGTCAACGTGCCGGTGCCGGTGCCGGCGGCGAGCTACAGCTTCGGCGGATGGAAAAGCTCGCTGTTCGGGGACTTTTTTTTTTATGTTAGGGATTGGATCGAGTTCTACAC
>CAXUHL010000191.1:0-6286 GCA_964250745.1 uncultured Acidobacteriaceae bacterium | reverse complement strand
CATGCGACAGAATGGCAGTTTCTTGGGCTCTCAGGGCGGCGGATACGGGGTTCTGAACGGCGGTCAGGTGATCGGGCAGACGGAAACGAGCTCCCGCCTGCTGAGCAAGGTTCTGGGCATCGTCAGCGTGGCGTTCGCGCTCACGGCGGCCGGCAGCTGGGTTTCGCTGTCGATCCCGCCGGGGATCGCGTTCCTGGTCATGCTGCTCAACTTCGGCACGCTGTTCGCGATCCAGGCGGTGCGCGCCAACCCAGCGCGCCAGGTCACGCTGATGTACGCGTTCGCCTTCTTCGAGGGCGTGGGCCTGGGGCCGACGATCCAGCACTACCTGCGCCACGGCGGCTCGCAGCTGATCGAAACGGCGGCCCTGACCACGGCGGTCGGCCTCGCGATGCTCGGGACGATCGCGTACGCAGTCTCGGTCGACTACAGGAAAGTCCAGTCGATCGGCTTCTTCCTGCTCATCGGCGTCATCGTGATGTCGATCGCGACCATGTTCTTCCACTTCGTGCAGCCCACCACGGTCAGCTGGCTGATCCTGGGCGTCTTCGCGCTCCTCACGGTCGGCGACTTCGCGCGGGTGCGGGCCGGCGGCGGCGGAGCGACGGCGGTCGAGCTGGCGTTGTCGATCTTCCTCGACGGGCTAAACATCTTCCTGGCGGCTCTGCGGATCTTCGGCGTGCGCACCGGGGACTAAGCTCGCGTAGCTCAGTCGGGGTCATCCTGGGGAGTGCAACGACGAAGGACCTGCTTTTCTCGCTCCACGAGAGCGCAAAGCAGGTCCTTCACTGCGTTCAGGATGACCCGGTATTCAACTTATGACGTAAGAACGGCTTCAATAGCCGCCGCGGCACCCTTCGTTGCAAGCGCAGCCACCCCTGCTTCGACTGCTCCCGTGAAAGCCGGGTTCGCGGGCAGAGACTCGCCGAACAGCGACCGCTCCGCCAGAAACGCTTTCGGCCCGGCAGCGGCCAGAGAACGCAATTCGGCCTTGCGGGCATCGAGGATGTCGAGCGGCTTCCCGGCCGCGTCGACGCCCCGAGCGAGGTAGTGGGTCCAGCTCGCCAGGACGAAGCAGGCGAGCTTTGCGGACCGGCCAAGCGCGAGCAGTTCGACAATGGATGGCAGCAGCCACTTGGGAATCTTCGCGGAGCCTTCGGACGCGATGCGTGTGACCTGGTCGTTGATCGTCGGATTCGAGAATCGCTCGACCAGCGTGCGCTTGTAGGCTGCCACGTCCACGCCCGCGATACGCGGCACCACCGGCGTAACCTCCTCCATGAAGCGCTCCGTAAACCGCAGGAGCAGCGGGTCGGCCATCAGCTCGTGCACGAAGGTGAAGCCTCGCAGCGCGCCCAGGTAGGCCATGGCGAGGTGCGAGCCGTTGAGCAGGCGCATTTTCATGATCTCGTAGGGCGCGACATCGCCGGTGAACTCCGCGCCGACCCGCTCCCATTGCGGGCGGCCCGCGCAGAATATATCCTCGATCACCCACTGCTTGAACGGTTCCGTGACCACGGGCCAACGGTCGCGGTAGCCGTGGATCGCGCTCAGCTCGTCGATGTCGGCCTCGGTGGTCGCGGGGGTGATGCGGTCGACCATGCTGTTGGGGAAGGCGACGTGGTCCCGAATCCAGCGGGCGAGAGCAGGAGACCGAAGTTCCGCGTAGCCGGTGAGCACGCGCTCGGTCACATGGCCGTTGCCCTGCAGGTTGTCGCAGGACATGACCGTGAACGGCGGCAGCCCGCGCGCGCGGCGCCGGTCGAGCGCCTCGGCGAGCAAGCCGAGCGACGTTTGCGGGGCCGTCGGGTCGGCCAGGTCGGCGGTGATGCGCGGGTCGCCCGCGAGGAAGGCCCCGGTAGCCTCGTCGATGAAGTAGCCGCCCTCCGTGATCGTCAGTGAGACGATGCGGGTGTCGGGGTGGGCGAGCTTTTCGAGCGCGGCTTCCGTGGCACCCGGCGCGAGCAGGAAACTTGTCAGCGAGCCGATCACCCGCGCATCGTAGCCTCCCTCGCTGCGCTCGACCAGCGTGTACAGCCCATCCTGGGCGGCGAGCGCATCCCGCATGCGGGCGTCCGCCGGCAGCACGCCGAGCCCGCACTCGGCCCAGCGCTCGGTGTCCGGGAGCGCGAGCAGGTCGTCGAGGTACAAAGCCTGGTGCGCGCGATGGAAGCCGCCGACGCCGATGTGCACTGTGTGCTCGAAGAGGTCCGCGCGACTGTAAAGTGGCTTGCGAACGGCCTCGGGCAGATCGTGGAGGGTGGTGGCGTTCAGCTTAAACATGGGAGGCTCCGGGAACGGCCAAGCCGTCGGGGTCGAAAAAGTGCAGGTGGCGCGGGTCGAAAACGGCGTGGACCCGGTCGCCCGACTGCGCCTCCGTGTCGGCCCCGGTCTTCACGGTCAGCGGCTCGCCGACTTCGGTGGTCAGGTAAAGGAAGCTCTCGCTGCCCAGGTGTTCGACGACCTCGACCTTGGCCGCGACCCCGCCCGAAGCCGCGAGCGTGATGTGCTCGGGCCGGATGCCCAGGGTTTGGTCTTTGTCGTGCTTCAGGAAGTTCATGCGCGGCGAGCCGAGAAACCCGGCGACGAACTGGTTCGCCGGCCGCCGATACAGCTCCATGGGCGAGCCCACCTGCTCAACCCGGCCCGCGCGCAGCACCACGATGCGGTCGGCCATGGTCATCGCTTCCACCTGGTCATGGGTGACGTAGACCATGGTGGCCTGGAGATCATGGTGCAGTTTCGAGAGCTCGAGCCGCATGCGGACCCGGAGCGCCGCGTCGAGGTTCGACAGTGGTTCGTCGAAGAGGAAGACTTTCGGACTGCGCACGATCGCCCGGCCGATGGCGACCCTTTGCCGCTGCCCGCCGGATAGATCCTTCGGCCGGCGTTCGAGCAGGTCTTCGAGCGTCAGGATGCGCGCCGCCTCGGCCACCTTGCGGTCGCGCTCGGCCTTAGGCACGCCGGCCAGCTTCAGCGCGAAGCTCATGTTCTCCGCCACCGTCATGTGCGGGTACAGTGCGTAGCTCTGGAAGACGAGCGCCAGGTCGCGTTTGGCCGGGGCGACCTCGTTCATGCGCCGTCCATCGAGCAGCATCTCGCCGGAGGTAATTTCCTCAAGCCCCGCGATGAGCCGCAGCAGCGTCGACTTGCCGCAGCCCGAGGGGCCGACGAAGACGGTCAGCTCGCGGTCGTGGAGAGTCAGATCGACGCCCTTGATGATCTCGGTGCCGTTGAAAACTTTCCGGATTTGCCTCAATTCGATCGTTGCCATTACTTGACCGCCCCGAAGGTGAGGCCGCGCACAAGCTGCCGCTGGCTCAGCCAGCCCAGAATCAGGATGGGCGCGATGGCCATGGTGGAAGCGGCCGACAGCTTCGCGTAAAAGAGCCCTTCCGGCGACGAAAAGCCGGCGATGAACGCGGTCAGCGGCGCGGCTTTGGACGCGGTGAGGGTCAGCGACCAAAACGCCTCGTTCCAGGTCAGGATCACCGCGAGCAGGCTGGTCGAGACCACGCCCGGCAGCGAGAGCGGCAGCAGGAGGTTCCACACCTCGCGCGCCGGGCCCGCGCCGTCCATGCGCGCTGCTTCCAGCACCTCGCGCGGCACCTCCCGGAAGAAGGTAAACAGCATCCAGACCACGATCGGCAGGTTCGACAGCGCGTCGACGAGCAGCAGGCCGGTGCGCGTGTCGAGCAGGCCGGCTTCACGGAAGAGCAGGTACACCGGCACCAGCACGCCCGCGCCGGGCAGCATTTTGGTCGAGAGCATCCAGAGCAGCACGTCGCGGGTGCGCCGGGCCGGGTAAAAGGCCATGGCGTACGCGCAGGGAATGGCGAGGGCGAGCGCGAGCAGGGTCGACCCGAAGGCGACGACGATGCTGTTCCAGGCGAACAATAAATAATCGGCCCGGTCGAGAACCGCGGCATAGTTGGCGAGCGTAGGGGTGAACACGAGGTGCGGGACGCGGGAGATCGCTTCCGGCTCCGTCTTGAAGCCGGTCAGCACCAGCCAGAAGACGGGAAAGAAGAGCAGCAGGGCGGCGGCCCATCCGGCGACTGCGGTGACGTGCTTCATGCGTCCAGCCCTTTCGCGGTGGACCGCATCAGCACCCAGGCGAGCGCGTTCGCGACCACGATGGCTAGCAGCCCCGCCACGGCCGCGCCGCCGATGTCGTACTCGAGCAGCGCGTAGCGGTAGATGAGGAAGGCCAGGTTGGTGGAGGCGAAGCCCGGGCCTCCGGAGGTGGTGACGTAAATCTCCGCGAAGATGCCGAGCAGGAAGATGCTCTCGATCATGACGGTGGCGGCGATGGCGGGGCTCAGGTGCGGGCGAATGATGTAGCGGAACATCGCGAAGGGCCCCGCGCCGTCCATCCGCGCGGCCTCCTGCCGCTCCCCGTCGAGCGACTGCACGGCGGTGAGCAGGGTGAGCATGGCGAAGGGCAGCCACTGCCAGGTAAGAATGACGATGAGCGAAGCGAGCGGGGCGACGGCGAACCAGTCGACCGGCTTGAGGCCGACAGCGCGGAAGAGCGACGCCAGCAGGCCGTAGTCCGGGTGCAGCACCATGTTCTTCCACACCAGCGCGGACACGGTGGGCATGACGAAAAACGGGGCCAGCGCGAGCACCCGCGCGATGCCGCGCCCGGGGAACTCGCGGTTGAACAACAGCGCCAGTCCCGTACCCAGGGCGATGGTGAGCGCGAGGACCGACCCGACCAGCAGGACCGTGTTCGCGACCGCGTGGAGCAGGCTCGGGTCGCCGAGCAGGTAGCGGTAGTTGCCCAGCCCGTCGAAGCCCGTGCGGCCGGGCTGGAGCAGGTTGTAACGGCGGAAGGAGAACCACACCGTCATCGCGAGCGGCACGAACGACCACACGGCGAGCGCGGCGATGGCGGGGGTCTTGAGCCACGACTGCCGGGTCATTGCCGACCCTCGCCGTTGCGAGCAACAATCCGCTCCGTGACCGCCTGCGCCTGCCGGAGCGCTTCGTCTACCGAGAGATCGCCGACCAGCGCGGCCGCGATGAGCTGGCCCACCTGGTTGCCGATGGCCGGGAACGACGGGATGGTGACCAACTGGACGCCGGTGTAGGGGACCGGCTTGAGCGTGGGGTGGAGCGGGTCGGCCTGCGCGATGGCCCGGGCGGTCAGGTCTGCGAACGGGGCGGCGGCGCGGTAGCGCGGGTCGGCATAGGTGCTGGCGCGGGTACCGGGCGGGGCCGCGGCCCAGCCGCCGGTTTGCGCGACCAGGCCGACGTACTCGCGCGAGGTAGCCCACTCGATGAACGCGAGCGCCTCCCGGGGGTGCTTCGACGAGGCAGGCACGGCCAGGCCCCAGAACCACAGCCACTGCGCCCCGCGCGGGGTGGCCGCAACCGGGGCCGGGGCGAAACCGACCGTCGCCGCGACCTGCGACTCCTTGCCCGCGAGCGTTCCGGCGGCGACGGTCGCGTCGATCCACAAGGCGCAACGGCCGTTCTCGAACAGCGTCAGAGACTCGTTGAAGCCGTTCGAGCTCGCGCCCGGCGGGCCGTAGTTCCGCAGCAGGTCGACGTAGAAGCGAACGGCTGTGCCCCACTCCGGCGAGTCGAGCTGCGGACGCCACCGCTCGTCGAACCAGCGCCCGCCGTACGTGTTCGCGAGCGTGCCCAGGTAGGCCATGTTCTCGCCCCAGCCGGGCTTGCCGCGCAGGCAGATGCCGTAGGTGTCGTGGGCCGGGTCGTTGAGCGCGCGGGCGAACCGTGCGATGTCGGCATAGGTGGGTTGGGCGGGCATCGTGAGCCCCGCGCGGGCAAACAAGTCCTTGCGGTAGTAGGTCAGCGAGCTTTCGCCGTAGAAGGGCAGCGCGTACAGGCGGCCGTCCCAGGAAGCCGCCTCGCGGATCGGTTCGAGCAGGTCGCCCTCGTCGTAGGCGGGCGAAAGGCGCGCGTCCAGCGGCAGCAGCCACCCGCGCCGGCCCCAGATGGGCGCTTCGAGCGGGCCGATCGTGACGACGTCGTACTGGCCGCCGTGCGCGGCCACGTCGGTCGTGGCCTTCTCGCGCAGGATCTTCTCCTCGAGCACCACCCAGTCCAGAACCACGCCGGGGTGGGCCCGCTCCCACCCTTTCGAAAGCGTCTGCATGGTGAGCATGTCGGCGTTGTTGACGGTCGCGACGGTGAGGCGGGTTTGCGCGAGGGCCGTCGTGACCGGGAGCAGCAGCATGAGCAGGGCGCGGGAGGTCACGTCGAGAAGAGTACCGGAATGCGACAACACCCGTCGCAGGGCACGCAAAGAAATAGT
>CAXUHL010000190.1:0-6287 GCA_964250745.1 uncultured Acidobacteriaceae bacterium | reverse complement strand
GGCCGGACGGTCGTCGAGGTGCAGGCGCTCGAAAAGACATACGGGCCCAAGGAGGTGTTGCGCAAGGTGGACTTCACCATCGATAGGGGCGACCGGATCGCGCTCGTCGGTGCGAACGGCGCGGGCAAGTCCACGCTGGTGCGCCTGCTCAGCGGGCAGGAGCCGCCGACGCAAGGGTCTCTCAAACTCGGCCATAACGTGCTTCCGGAATTCTTCGCCCAGGACCAGTACAAGGTGCTCGACCCTGCGGCGCGCATGCTCGATGACATCAGCGCCATCGCCCCGCGCGTCGCCGACTCGGAACTGCGCGGCCTGCTAGGCTGCTTCCTGTTTACCGGCGACGACGTTTTCAAGCCTCTCGGGGTACTCTCGGGCGGCGAGCGCAACCGGTATGCGCTGGCGAAAATCCTCGTGTCCCCGGCTAACTTCCTCTTGCTCGATGAACCTACCAACCACCTGGATATGCGGGCGAAGGATGTGCTACTCGACGCGGTCAAACACTTCCAGGGAACGGTGATCTTCGTCTCGCACGACCGCTATTTTATCGACGGGGCAGCCACGCGCGTATTCGAGGTCGAATCCGGCCATGTGCATGTCTACCCCGGCAATTACGAGGACTACTTATACCGCAAGGCCCAAGCCGCCGAGCCGGAGCCCGCGAAGCCGGTAAGTCAAAACGGCGCGAAACCGCAGAACGGCCACCAATCCACGGCCGAGAAGCTCGCCGCGCCGGCCAGCGAGCTTGTGCAACCTATTCTGCCCGCAACGCCCCCGCACAAGGGGAAGAAAGTCAACCCGATCAAGCTGCGGCAGATGCAGGACCGGCTCCGGTTCGTCGAGGAGGAGGTCCCGCGCTGCGAGGCCGCCATCGCCGTGACCGAGGGCCAGATGGCGAATTACTCCAGCAACGAGGAAACGCAGCGCTTGGCCGCCCAGCTCGCTCGCCTGCGAGCCGACCACGCCGGGCTTACCGCGGAGTGGGAAGACCTGATGATGCAGGTCGAGGAGCAGGGAGCGCTCGGGTAGGGGTACACTACCATCATGGAAATCCCTCTTTCGCCAGAAGTGGAAGCCCGTTTACAAAGTCTCGCGGCCCAGAGTGGTCAGCGACCGGAAAAGATTCTCGAGACACTTGTCTTGCAAAAAATCGACTACGACGCGTGGTTCCGTAAGGAAGTCGAGAAAGGTCTAGCCTCTCTCGATCGGGGCGAATATTACACCCAGCAAGAAATCGAAGCACGCTTCGCCGAGCAGCATTAAAGATTAATGCGCCTCGTCTGGACGCCCGAGGCCGGCGATGATCTGGCGAACATTTCCGCTTACATTGCGCTCGACAGTGAAGGGGCCGCCAGAGACACTGTGCGCCGGCTTATACGAGGAGCGGGCACGCTAACCGGCTTTCCTCGAATGGGTCGTCCGGGACGGGTACCGGGCACACGTGAGCTTGTCTATCCACGCCTTCCTTACATCGCAATTTACACCGTAGGTGAAGATCGCGTCTCCATCTTGAGGATCCTGCACAGCGCACAGGACCGGCCCGCGATCCGCTGAGGCATAATCACCTCATGCCCGCCCCTCTGTGGAAGCCCGAGTCCTGGCCCGCCCGCCTTTCCGAACTCCTGGCTCAAACACAAGACGAAAAGGAAGCCCCGCTCCGGCGCGACGTGCGCTCGCTCGGCATGCTGCTCGGCGAGGTTCTGCGCGAGCAGGCCGGCGAGGCCTTGTATGAACGGGTGGAGGAACTCCGGCTCGACGCGATCGGCCGGCGCGAAGCCCTGGCGCGGGGCGAGCTTCACGCAGCCGACGAAAGTCTGCAAAAAACCGTGCTCGCCATCAGCCAGGTGCCGGTCGACGAGCTGGCCCGGCTTTCGCGCGCCTTCACCCTCTATTTCGAGCTCACCAACCTGGCCGAAACCAACCACCGCAAGCGCCGCCGCACCGCCGCCCAACTTTCCGGCGAGGCCGCGGCGCAAAGGGGTTCGTTCCGCGGCACGCTCCGGGCCATGCGCGAGGCCGGCATCCCCGCCGAGGAAGCCATGGCGCACCTGCGCAAGGTGGTCATCACCCCGGTCTTCACCGCGCACCCCACCGAGATCGCCCGCCGATCCATCCTGTTCAAGCGCCGCCGCATGGGCGAGCTGCTCCAGGCGCTCGACCGCATCCCTCTGGCCGACGACGACCTCCTTGCGCTCCAGATCGAACTCACCGCCGAAATCACCTCCTTGTGGCAGACCGACGAGGTCCGCAGCCGCCAGCCCACCGTGGCCGACGAGATCAAGATGGGCCTCGACTACTACGAGGTTTCCATCTTCGCCACCCTCGCGCCGCTCTACGCCGAGCTAGCCTCCGCCCTCCACGGCGAATACGGCCTGACGCTCGGGCTGTCCGAACTGCCGGTCCTGCTCCGCTTCGGCTCCTGGATCGGCGGGGACCGCGACGGCAACCCGTTCGTCACGCCCGAGGTCACGCTCGAAGCCATTCGCGATGCCCGCCTGCGCCTTGTCCGCCGCTACCAGGCGGAGATCGGCAAGCTCATCGCCCTCTTGACCACTTCATCCCAGCAGGCCGGTGTCAGCGCCGAGCTCCAGGCCCGCTTGTCGCACTACCTCAGGCAAGCACGAACGGAAAGCGACTACTCCGCCCACTTCGAGTTCGAGGTGTACCGACGGTTCGCCGCCTGCATGGACGCCCGGCTCGGCAAAACGCTCGGCCTCTCGTCCGGCGAGCCGGGCACGCTCGAGGCCGCTCTCTCGGGTCTGCCCGCTTACGCCGATGCGGGCGAGTTCCTGAGCGACCTCGAAGCCGTCCGTGCCAGCCTCCTTGCCAACCGGGGTGAGCGCCTGGCCGCCGCCCTGCTTGACCCGCTGCTCCTGCAGGCGCGCACCTTCGGGCTGCACCTCCATACTCTCGACATCCGCCAGCACGCCCGTTTGCACACCGCCGCTCTGGACGCGATCGCGAGCTGCGCCGACACCCGCGCCGCCGTACCCGCGCCTTTCCCTCCGGAGACCCTCGATATCCTGGCCACCGTCAACGCCGTCGCTGAGATCAAGCAGAGCGCCGTGCCGGAAGCGGTCCGCGCCTACGTCATCTCCGGGGCCGCCGGCAAGGAGGACATCCTCGCCGTGCTCTGGCTGGCGCGCTTCGGCGGCGTCGCCGTGGCGGGCAGCGCGACCGACCCCGGCCTCATGCCCGTCCCGCTCTTCGAGTCCATCGAGGACCTGCGCAACGCTCCGGAGATCTGCCGCGAGCTGTGGGCCGACCCCGCTTATCGTGAGCTGCTCGCGAGCTGGGGCAACACCCAGGAGGTCATGCTCGGCTACTCCGACTCCAACAAGGACGGGGGCATGCTCACGAGCACCTGGGAGATCTTTCGCGCACACCGCGCGCTGCACCGCGTCGCGCACGAGGCGGGCATCACTCTGCGGCTGTTCCACGGGCGTGGCGGCACGGTCGGGCGGGGTGGAGGGCCCACGCACCGCGCTATCTATGCCCAGCCGCTCGACGGCTTCGACGGCGAGCTCCGCATCACGGAACAGGGCGAAGTCCTGAACTGGAAGTACGGCGACACGGTGCTGGCCGAGCGCAACCTGGAGCTCGCGATCGCCGCCGCGCTCGATGCGCTGGCCCGTCCCAACCTGCGCGCCGGCGGCCGCTACACCGGCGAGCTCCGTCCGGAGTGGGAGGCAGCCCTCGACGAGCTTTCCGCGTCCGCCTTCACCTTCTATCGCGAGGGCATCCTCGACGACCCGGAGGTCTTCGACTTCTTCGAGCAGGCCACGCCCATGGCCGAGCTCGAACACGCCAAGATCGGCTCGCGCCCCGCCCGCCGCGGCGGCAAGCGCTCCTTCGAGAGCCTACGCGCCATCCCCTGGGTGTTCGGATGGACCCAGAGCCGCCTGCTCATCCCGGGCTGGTTCGGCGTCGGGCATGCGCTTTCGTCCTACACCGGGCGGCCGGACGGCCTGGCGCTCCTCCGGCACATGGCGCAGGAGTTCCCCCTGTTCATCGATCTCGTCCGCAACGTCGAGGTCGCCCTGGCCAAGGCTGACCTGGGCATCGCAGCCCTGTACGCCTCGCTGATGCCCGACGCGGAGGCCCGCGCGCGCGTGTTCAGGAAGTTTGAGGCCGAGTACGAGCGCGCGCACCGGGCGATCCTCGCCGTCACCGGCCAGGCTGCCCTGCTCGAAACCATCCCCGTCCTCGCTCGGTCCATTAAGTTGCGCAACCCCTACGTGGACCCGCTGTCGCTGATCCAGGTGGACCTGCTGCGCCGCAAACGCGCGGGCGAGGACACGCCGGAGGTCAACCGGGCCATCGCCGGGACGATCAGCGGGATCTCCGCCGGGCTGCGCACGACGGGGTAAAAGGCGGGGGTTGCCAGGCTCTCTCACAGCACCTGCGTGTCCAGCGCGTTCTCCTCCACGTTCTTCGGCATCAGCGACTCGGCCGACAACGACCGTACCTCCCGCAACCGAGGAAACACCGCCGCCCACAAACCGGTCACGACCAGCGACCCCACCCCGCCCAGCACCACCGCGCGCACAGCGCCGAACCAGTGGGCAGTCAGGCCGCTTTCGAATTCGCCCAGCTCGTTCGAAGCGCCAAGGAAGAGTGAGTTCACGGCGGATACCCGCCCCCGCATCTCGAGCGGCGTGGCCAACTGCAGGATCGACGAGCGGATCACCACTGAAACCATGTCCGCCGCGCCGGTCGTCAACAGCGCCAGCAGCGACAACCCGAACGAGCGCGACAGCCCGAAGACGATCGTCGCCGCCCCGAACAGTCCCACGCACAGGAGCATGCGAACTCCAGCCCCGCGCCGGATGGGCCGAAAGGTGAGCAGGAGTGATACAGCCAGCGCGCCCACGCCCGGCGCGGCGCGCAGAAGCCCCAGCCCCTGCGGTCCCGTGTGCAGGATGGTTGCCGCGAACACCGGTAAGAGCGCCACCGAGCCGCCCAGCAGCACCGCGAACAAGTCCAGCGAGATCGACCCCAGCAGCACCTCGGTCCGGAACACATAGCGCACCCCGGCCAGCAGCACCTCGGTCGAAACGGCTTTCTGCTCCAGGCGCCCAACCCGCACCCGCAGCATGCCGACCAGAACCAGATACCAGCCCAGCGTGATCAATGTGAAGACGTAAACCAGGCCGCTCCCCGCCAAACGCCCCGGCCCCACACGCATGGTGTACAGCAGGCCGCCGATCGAGGGGCCCGCGACGGTTGCAATCTGGAAGATCGTTGCGCCCCAGGTGACGGCATTCACGAAATTTTCCTTCGTGACCAGACTCGGAATCAACGCCGACGATGCCGGGCCGGAAAACGCACGGCCGAGCCCGATCGCGAACAGGATCGCGTAGATCGGGTACACCCCGCGCGGCGCGCCCACCCAGGCATACGCGATCAGCGCCGAGGTGCACACGGCCTGGAGCGCGTAGCAGACCAGCACCACCAGCCGACGGTCAAACCGGTCCGCCACATGCCCGGCGGGCAGCAGAAACAGCAGCCCGGGCAAAAACAAGGCCAGCCCGGTGTACCCGAGGTCGAGCGCGCGATGCGTGATCTGGTACACCTGCCAGGCCACGGCCAGCGCCTGTGCCTCCGCGCCGATCACCACCGCGCAACGCGCCGCCTGGTAGAGCCTGAAATCCCTCGACGCAAACGCCGCGACGCTTTCCCGCAAACTGACCGCCATTGCCTTCCCGTTCCGCCGCACCCGGCCCTCAGGGCCAAGCATCTCATACGGCATGACAGATGAGCGCAAACCATCCGTCAGCGGTCCGGTCGAGCGCAACATCAGATCCGTCGCCCGTTTGGAGCGGCAGCACGACGAGGAAACCACCGGCCTCGAACGCTTCGCCGCCACCGTAACCACCTTCGCAGGCAGCAAGCTTTCGCTCGGCGCGCACTTTGTCTTCCTTGCCGGCTGGCTGCTGATCAACACCGGCCACCTGCACATCGCCAAACCCTTCGATCCGTATCCCTTCTCGCTGCTCTCCTCCTGCGTCTCCTGTGAGGGAGTTCTGCTCACGGTCTTCGTGCTTTTCAAGCAAAACCATATGCAGCGGCGCACCGACCACTTCGAGCAGCTCAACCTCCAGGTCGACCTGCTGACGGAAAAAGAGGTCACGAAGGCGCTACAGCTCCTGCGCTCGATCTGCATCAAGCTTGAAATTCCCGAACACCTGGGTGATGCCGAACTTTCCGAGATGAGCCAGGTCACCTCCGTCGGCACCATGGCGGACCGCATCCTCGAAGAGATCGATCCCAAGGAGTGAGGCTTTTCC
>CAXUHL010000189.1:5201-6291 GCA_964250745.1 uncultured Acidobacteriaceae bacterium | reverse complement strand
CGACTCACCCCCGCGCGCGCTCGATGGCCCGCAGCACCGCCCCCGCCTTGTGCCGGCATTCCGCGCTCTCGCTCGACGGCACCGAGTCCGCGACGATGCCCGCCCCGGCCTGCACCGACCCGCGCCCGCCCTGCACCAGCAGCGTCCGGATCGCGATGCAGGAGTCGAGGTTGCCCGAGTAGTCGGCGTAGAAGACCGCCCCGCCGTAGATGCCGCGGCGCGCCGGCTCCAGCTCCTCGATGATCTCCATCGCGCGGATCTTGGGCGCGCCCGAGAGCGTCCCGGCAGGGAAGCAGGCCCGGAGCGCGTCGACCGCGCCGACCCCTTCGCGCAGCCGCCCCTCGATCGCGCTCACGATGTGCATGACGTGTGAGTAGCGCTCGATGCGCATCAGTTCCCGCACCGCGACCGAACCGAATTCGCTCACCCGGCCCACGTCGTTGCGGCCCAGGTCGACCAGCATCACGTGCTCGGCGCGCTCTTTCTCGTCCGCCAGCAGCTCCTCCGCGATCCGCCGGTCCTGCTCCCCGTCGGCCCCGCGCGGACGCGTTCCGGCGATGGGCCGGTAGTCGATGCGTTTGCCCGCGACGCGCACCAGCATCTCCGGGGAGGAGCCGACGATTTCCAAGCCGTCCAGCCGGAGAAAGTACATATAGGGCGATGGATTGACGACCCGCAGCGACCGGTAGATGGCGAACGGGTCCACGCCGGGCTCGCAGTCGAACCGCTGCGCGAGCACCACCTGAAAGATGTCGCCGGCGGCGATGTACTCCTGCGCGCGCGCGACCGCCCGAAGGTAGTCGGGCTCGCTTGTCCGGCTGGTGACCGTGAGCGGCCCTTGCGGCGGCAGCGCATCCGTCGCGCTCGCCGGCAAGGGCCGCGCCAAACGCGCCGCGAACTGTTCCAGCCGATCGACCGCCCTGGCGTAGGCCTCCTCCGGGTCAGGTTCCTTCTTCAAGTCCGCCGTCACCACCAGAACCATCTCCCGGCGCAGATGGTCGAAGGCGAGGATCTCGTCGAAGAACAGAAAGCAGGCGTCCGGAGTGCCGAGCTCGTCCGGCGCGGTGGCGGGCAGCCGCTCCACCTGCCG
>CAXUHL010000189.1:0-5191 GCA_964250745.1 uncultured Acidobacteriaceae bacterium | reverse complement strand
ACCGCGCCCGCGGTAAACGGCGGCAGGTCCGGCAGGGCAGCGGGGGGGTGCCCGCCGAGCAGCTCCTTCAAGGGCGTGAACAGGTCGCCGGGGGAGCTCCGCTCCACGCCGCCTTCGGTAACCGTGAGCTTGGCCCCGCGCGCGACGACCTTCCGGAACGGACGCACCCCGATAAAGGTGTAGCGTCCGACCGTTTCGCCGCCCTCGACCGATTCCAGCAGGAAGCACTCGCGTTCGCCCTCCGCCAGGCGGAAGAACGCCGTCACAGGGGTTTCGAGATCGGCGTTGAGACGGACGAACACAGGCACCAGCGTGTGCCGCGCGGCCAGGTCGGCGAACTCTTCCCGCGCGGGCCGCGCGCCGGGGATAGGGGTGAGGTTCATGGCTCTTTATCCTACCGCTCGCGCCGGGTGGGCCCATGACGCAGGTTACCCGCCGCCTTGCCCGCGCGGGCACTGAAGCGTAGACTCGGGGACGTTTGCCCGCGTCTTGGCGGGCCTCAAAGGGGTGCGACTGAATGGGGACGACGATACCGCTCGAGCAGGAGATCAACCCGTGGGAGGCGCAGTCGGCCCGCTTCGAGCTGGCCGCCCGCAAGCTCAACCTGGAGGACGGCTTGTGGAAGGTGCTCCGGCAGCCCTCGCGCGAGATCATCGTGCACTTTCCGGTGCAGATGGACGACGGGCGCTTCGAGGTCTTCACCGGCTATCGGGTGCAGCACTCGCAGGCCAGGGGGCCCGGCAAAGGCGGCATTCGCTACGCGCCTGACGTGACTTTGGACGAGGTGCGCGCGCTGGCAGGCTGGATGACCTGGAAGTGCGCGGTCGTGAACATCCCCTTCGGCGGCGCGAAAGGCGGGGTGGTGTGCGACCCAAGAAAGATGTCGCAAGGCGAGCTGGAGCGCATGACGCGCCGCTACACCGCGGAGATCATCGACTTTATCGGGCCGGAAAAGGACGTGCCCGCGCCTGACCTGGGCACGAACGAGCAGACCATGGCGTGGATCATGGACACGTATTCCATGCACATGCGGCAGACCGTCACCAGCGTCGTGACGGGCAAGCCGTTGTCGATCGGCGGCTCGCGCGGCCGTCGGGAGGCCACGGGGCGGGGCTTGCGCAAGGTGTGCGACGAGGCCGTGCGCTTTCTCGGCATGCAGCGCGAAGGCTGCCGGGTCGTGCTCCAGGGTTTCGGCAACGTGGGGTCCAACGCGGCCCGGCTCATGGCGGACGCGGGCTACAAAATTACCGGCGTGGCGGAGGCGGACGGCGGCCTGTGGAACCCGGAGGGCATCGACATCCACGCGCTTTCCGAGTACCGCCTGCGCAACGGCACCGTTCTGGGCTTTCGGGGGGCCGAAGCCGCCGACCCGGACGAGCTCGTCACCGCGGAGTGCGAAATCCTGATTCCCGCGGCGATGGAGAACGTCATCACCAGCCGCAACGCCGACCGCATCCGCGCGCGCATCGTGGCCGAGGGCGCGAACGGGCCGACCACCGCGGTCGCGGACGAAATCTTGGCCGACAAGCGCATCTTCATCATCCCGGACATCCTTGCCAACGCCGGCGGCGTCACCGCCTCCTACTTCGAATGGGTGCAGGACCGGCAGGGCTACTTCTGGAAGGAAGACGTGGTGAACGAGCAGCTGGAGGCCATCCTGGCCGACTCTTTCGAGGACGTGGTCCGCTACGCCGAGGCGCACGACGTGAACAACCGCATCGCGGCCTACATGCTCGCCATGGACCGGGTCGCCTTCGCCATCAAGCAGCGCGGCATTTACGCCTGAGCGTTCCCGTTTTGGACGGCCCGCGGGTCGTCCGTTCCAAAATGGGAAACGCGCCCCGGCTTTCGCGCGGACAGCCTAAAGAAAAGCCGCGAACACGCCGATACTGGCTCCATGTTCGACACATCCACGCCCACTGCCCCGAATGCAGCAGCCGCCAACCTGGCGGCTGTGCCGCCCCGCCCCGGAACGTTCCCCCAGGAGCTCGAAACCGAGTTCGCCGAGATGAAAAGCGCGGCACCTTCGGGCGGGGTGCTGCCCGGCCTGCTTTGCGCGACGCTCTTGTTCCACGGCCTGCTGATCGCCGAGCGCGCGCTTACGGCCCTGCCGCCGCGTATGTTCGCCGCCCGCGGCGGCCCGGTCACCGCGCTGCTGCTCGTCTTCTTACTGCTTCCGGCCGGCGCGCGCAAGGGGTGGCCCGCACGGGCGTCCCTCGCCGCCTTCATGGCGCTGTTTGTCGCGGCCCTGCTGGCCGGTACCCCGTTCGCCGGGGCCGGGCAGCTGCTGCCCATGCAGACCGGCGTTGCCGCGCTCCTGCTGCTCCTGGGCTGGCTCACGGCGCTTCCGCAGGGCTGGACCCTGCTGATGACCGGCGGCGCGATGCTGGTCGACGTGGCCGCGCTGAGCTTCGGCCCTGCCATCCACGCGGCCGGCTCCGCGGTCGTCCTCGAATCCTTCTGGGCCCCGGGCTGCGCGTCCGCCTTGCTGCTGCTGCTCGCGAGCGTGCGCCGCAGCGAGGAGCGCCGCGACTTCCTGATGTTGCGCCGGAGCGCCTTCGCCGGCGTCCAGGCATCCCCCGCGCAGGCGCAGGCTGAAGCGCAAGCTGATGCGTTCCATCTGGACCCGCAGACCGGCGCCGCCAACCGGGCCGCCTTCGACATGCGCTTTCGCGCGGCCTGGGACAACGCCGCGGCGCGACGGTCCTCGATCGCGCTGCTGTTCTTCTCGATCGACAAGCTGCCCGAGCACAAGCGCGACCTGGGCTTCAAGGCGGTCGAAACCCTGCAGCAAAAGGTTGCTGGGCTGCTCAAGGAAGGGCTGCGCCGCTCCGACGACATGGTGGCCCGCTTCGACGCGCAGCACTTCGTGGTCATGATGCCGGGCGTGGGCGTCGACGGCTCCGCGCAGATCGGTGAGCGTCTACGGGGCTGCATTGAGGAAATGCGCTTCTTCGCCGCGGGCAAGCGCCAGCCGGTGACCGTGACGGTCGGGACCGCCAGCATCCGCGCCAAACGCGGCACCCCGCGCGAAAAGCTGATCGAGGGCGCGGTGCAGGCGCTGGAGCAGGCGCGCGCGGCCGGCACCAACGTGGTCTGCGTCGAAGGCCGGGGCTGCATCCCCAAAATGAGCTGAAGCACGTTCACTCGAAGGGCAAGGGGGCTGGTGCATAATGAGGGTGCGACCCGGCCCTCGCCGCGGCCCTCCTCCCGACGCGCGTGAACCTGCCAAACTCCATCACGACGAGCCGCATCCTGTGCGTGCCGCTTTTGATCTGGCTTTTGTCACCGTACTTTCCCGCGCACACCCCTGCCGGAACCCAGGAGCTTTGCATTTCCGCGTTCTTTATCCTGGCCTTCGTCACCGATGGGGTGGACGGTTACCTGGCCCGCAAGCGCGGCCAGATCACGACACTCGGCATGCTGCTCGACCCGCTCGCCGACAAGCTCCTGGTCACCGCCGCGTTCATCGCGCTGGTTCAGTTCAATCCTGCGGTGGTTAAACCCTGGATCGCCACCGTGGTCATCGGGCGGGAGTTCCTGGTGAGCGGTCTGCGCTCCATCGCCGCGTCCGAAGGTTTCACCATCGCGGCCAGCGACCTCGGCAAGCTGAAGACCGTCATCCAGATCGTTTCCGTGGTCGCTGCGGTGCTCGACCGGCAGTGGCAGGCGTGGTATCTGGGCTGGTTCGTGCTGCCTATCCACTCCATCGCGATCGCGGCTATCTACTTCATGGCGCTGGTGTCGATCCTTTCGGCGGGCGACTACTTTCTCGCGTTCTGGCGCAAGGTGGACCGGGCCGGGGCCCTCCGGCGCGAAGGCGAACAAGCCCTGCTGGCCGCTCGCAAGCCTCAGTAGCCTGACGAGGAAAGCGAAGAGCACGTCGCTTTCCCCGCGCTCAACCTTTTCAGGCCGGGATCGCCCTCGCGTGCTGCACGCTCGCCGACGCCTGTGCCGCCGCGGGCCGTTGCAGGCTCTGCACGAAGTGGTACGGCGGCCAGGGCCCGGAGAGCTGAAGCCGGCAGTCCGCCATCTGCTCGCGCACCACGGCGAACTTATTCACGTACCGCTCCACCAGCCGCGACGAGATCAGGTGGCTCACGTCGAGCTGCATCCGGCCCGGCTCCAGGCGGTGGCAGCTCAGCTCCTCGGCCAGCGGCGCGAACATCCGGTTCAGCTGCATGGAGACCGACCGCGCCCGGGTTTGCCGCTCCCGCTGCCGGGCCGCGTTCTCGCGCAACTCGCTCAGGTACGTGCGGCCGGCCGGCATCGCATACACATTTTCCCGCGACGGCTCACGGCAGCCGTCGTCGAGCGTCAACTTGATATGCATTTCGCTTTTGCCGTGGAGCAGCGCGAGGTTGGACAGGAACTGCCGCTGGTTGGCGCGGACCGACCGGCGCAGCAGCTCGTCGTTCGCGAACACCGTGCCGAACCGGAACGGCAGCACGGTCGCCAGGCCGAAGCAGGCGGCCACGACCCGCGCATGGTCCTTTGCTTGCGCGGAGGAGGGCTCGGCGGAAGGGACGTGCTCTGAAACCACGACGGCCAGGTCACTTGCGCTTTGAAGGAAGACCTGTCCGCCGCCGATGCCGGTCATTGCGGGAAGCGGTACCGGTTTTCGGTGGTGCTGCAGGTCGGGAAAGGCTTGTTTCTCGGTAACGCAGTAGGCATACCACGCCATTGGGGCACTCCACGGGCTAAAGGGTGTTCCGGTCGAGTCGCAAACATGCTGGGGAAGCCTCGGAAGGAACGGCGGGTAACCGTCTCCTCCGATTGTTCGGCATCCTAGCCGCCCGTGTGTAGGCTTGGCAACCAAAATCTCCCACGAAAGTGGTAGAACCCTCGCGCTGCAAGCCGCTCCAAAGGCGTCAGGGGCCGCCTCGCCCGCTCCGCGCGCCCGGCAAGCGGCTTTACCGGTGCAGATTGACCGCCAAAAGCACCGCCTGCGCGATGACCAGAAGCAAAAGAATCAAGAGCCCCGCCGTGAGCAGACGCGACCGGTCCTGCACCTGGTGGGTCAGGTGCGACAGAGTCCCTTGCTCGGCGACCGTGCGTTCCAGCCCTTCCCGCATCCGGCGCAACTGCTCGTCCTGCCCTTCCACCCGCTCGCGCAGCGTGCGGACGTCGGCTTCAAGCGCGGCCTGCCTTTCGGCGCTAACGGGGGCGGCAGCGGCCGGCACCGCCGCGA
>CAXUHL010000188.1:0-6296 GCA_964250745.1 uncultured Acidobacteriaceae bacterium | reverse complement strand
TCCCCAACCCTTACCTCGCCTTTGCGCGGGCAGGGGGGCAAACGCCGGCTCGACCAGTACGGCGGCCGCGCGGGTAGTCCGGGCCGCGCCAGCATAGCGCGGGTTCGCGACGAAGCTGACCTCTTCGGGCCCCGCGTGCTCCAGCCCGGCGACGCCGGTGATGGCGCGGGCGCGGGCGTCCTCGCCGTCCGACCCCGCCCGCAGCTCCGCGCCCAGCTGCCCGGCCAGTTCCTCTAAAGTCATCACGCCATTGTAGTAGCCGGGCCGGGGCGGCTCTGTTACCATCGCTTTTTGCCTTCGAGCGTCTATGGTTTTCTCCCTGCGCAGCCCGCCCGGAGACGCAGACGCGCGCGGGGCGAGAAAACCGAACGCCCCGTATGCCTGAATACACCTACCTGCTCGAAACCCGTCTTTCTTCCGCCCAACAGCACGCGCTGGCTCAGGTTCGCCAGGCCGCCCGCGAGGCCGGCATGACCGTTTTTCTCGCAGGCGGCGCGGTCCGCGATCTGACCACCGGCTCCTCGGTGCGCGACCTGGACTTCAGCGTGCAGGGCAATGCGTTGCTGCTCGAAGAAGCGCTGAAGGCCCGGGGCGGCGCGCTGTGGGGTAAGGCGGAAGCGACCCGGACCCTGTTCTTCTTCTTCCCGGGCTCGGTCCGCGTGGAGGTGGCGAGCACCCGTAAGGAGAGCTTCCCCAAGCCGGGCAAGCCTGTGTACGAGTGGAGCAGCATGGTCGAGGATCTCCACCGGCGCGACTTCACCGCGAACGCGATGGCGCTTTCGCTCAACGAAGGCTCGTACGGCTTGCTGCTGGACCCGTTGAACGGTGTTGCGGACATCGAGGCCCGGCAGCTTCGCCTGGTCGGCAACTATGGATTTCTGGAGGACCCTTCGCGGCTCGTCCGGCTGGTCCGCCTGCGCCAGCGTCTGGGGTGGACGGTGGAGGACCGGACGCAGACCCGCTATGACAACGCCAAGGAAGCGGACAACTTCGATGTGATCTCCGCGTTCCAGCGCGGGTACGAGCTCGAGGAGATCGCCGCCGAGGAAGGCGCGCCGGCCGTGCTGCGCTCGCTCGCCGCCGAGGGCTGGATGGCGAAGCTGGCACCGGAGTGGACGGCTGAGTCGATCGATACGGCCGCGCTCGACGAGCTGCACCGGGTGCGCATCCAGCTGCTGATGCAGGGCATCGCGCCGGACCTGACAGCGGCCCACCTGCAGATGATGACCGCCAGGATGAAGCCCGCGGCGCGCGAAAAGCTGAAAGCCGCCATGGTGCGGCCGGGCCTGCGCGCGCAGTGGGAGAAGCTGGACGAGAGCGCCAAGGCGTTCGCGCAGCTGTTGACCGGCAAGGACGCCGCCACCTCTTCCGCAACCTGGAAGCTGTTCCACACCCATGCGGCCGAGCCGATCCTGTGGCTCGCCCAAGGCAAGCGCACCCCGGCGGCCGAGGCCAAGTTCAAGAACCTGTTTACGGTGTGGCCGGAGGCGGCCAAGAAGGTCCCGATCGCGCTGATGCTGGAGCTGCGCATCACCCCGGAGCTGCCCGGCTACGAGGCTCTTCTGCACGAGCTGTTTCTCGCGCAGATCGACGGCAAGCTCGAAACGGACGAGGCGCTGCGGGCGTTCCTGGAGCCGTACTCGCCGCCCGCGCCGCCGCCGCCGGTTTCGTTGAAGCGCACCCGCGCCAAAAAGGGCGCGAAGCGCAAGGGCGCGGCCCGCGACGAGGACGAGGACGAGACCGAGAAGGAACCGGAGGAGGCCGACGAGGATCCGGAGGATGAAGAGGATGAAGCCGCCGGCGGCCCGCCCGAGCTGGATCTGAGCCGCTCGCTGGGCAAGGCCGACCTGGGCGCGGTGCTGGGGCGCATTCAGTCCGACGCCGATGCCGAGCCGGAGGACGAAGCACCGGACACCCTGCCCGCGCCGGTGAAGGAGGACGAGGACGGGGAGGACGAGGAGGACGAGGAAGAAGCGCCCGCGCCGAAGGCTCCCGCGAAGGTGCCCGCGCGCAAGGCCGCGCCCGCAAAGGCCGCGCCCGTGGTCGTACCGGAACCTGCAGCCGGCGAGGCCGAGCAAGCACCCGCGCCGGTGAAGCCGCCAGCGTCTTCGAAGGCCGTCGCGCCGAAGCCGTCGCCAGCCCCCGGAAAGGCACCCGCGCCGGGGAAGGCGCAAGCGCCAAAGCCGCCCGCCCCGGCGCCGCCCGCCTTGAAGAAGCCCGAAGCACCCGCGAAGCCTGCCCCGGCGAAGCGGCCGGAGCCGGCTGCCGCCAAGCCCGCCCCGGAAAAGAAAGCGGTTCCAACCAGGCAAGCCGCGCCCGCCGCGAAGGAAGCCGTCAAACCAGCCGTCAAGGGAGAGCCCACCGGCAAGGCACCCGCGAAAGCGGTACCCCGGGCCGCCAAGGTTCCCGCTAAGCCGGAACCCGCGACGCAGCCCGAAGCGGCCAGGAAAAGCGCGCCCGCCGGGAAGGCCGAGGCTGCCCCGGCGAAGAAAACGGCTCTCAAGAAGAAATAGCCGGTTCAGGCTGCTTCGGTGTTCAGCGCGGTCCGTGCGCCACGAACACCCGCAGATCCCGCAGGTTGTTTCCCGTCGGCCCGGTCACGATCGCGTCGCCCAGCGCCGTGAACAGTGGGCAGGTGTTGAAGCGCCGCAGCGAGTCTTCCGGGTCGAAGTGGAAGCGCCGCGCGCGCTCGACGGTCGACGGGTCCACGATCGCCCCTGCGGCCGGGCTATTGCCGTCCATCCCGTCGGAACCCGCGCTGAGGGCCAGTATCGGGCCGTCCAGCCCTTCCATCAGCAGCCCGGTCTGGAGGGCGAAGTGCTGGTTGCGTCCGCCGCAGCCGCGCCGGTGCTCCTCGGGAACCGCCACCGCGACCTCACCGCCCGACAGAAGGCACACGCGCCCATGCTCGGCGCGCAGCTCTCCGAAGCGGTCGATAAGGTAGCGCGCGGCTTCGCCGGAGTCCCAGTTGTCGCAGCTGTTGTCGATGACGACCTTGTAGCCGAGCGCGCGGGCGTGATCCCGGGCGGCGCTGACCAGGTCGTGGTTGGAAAGCAGGACCTCGTACTGCGTATGTTCCGTGCGGCTTTCCGGGCGCGGCCCGGCGCGCAGTGCCGCCTCGAAGAAGGCGCGCACGGTGGGCGGGAAGCGCGCGAGCAGGTTCCAGCGCCCGAGAACGGCGGCGCACTCCTCGGCGGTGGACCCGTTGGGCAGGCTCGGCGAAGAGGCGATCGCGCCCAGATCCTTGAGCGGCACGTCCGCGAGCAGAAGGGTCAGTTTCTCAGAGTCCGGCGCCGCCTGGGCGAGCCTGCCGCCCTTGATCGCCGAGAAGAACTTGCGCACCGCGTTGATCTCCGCGATATCCGCCCCGGAAAGCACCAGCGTTTCATGAAAGGCACGTACGTCGTCGAGCGGGATGGACCGATCGAGGGGAATCTCCATGAGCGAGGATCCGCCGCCGGAAACCAGGAAGAACACGAAGGTGCCGGGTTTGGCGCGCCGCAGCAGGTCGAGCGCGGCCGCGCCCGCGCGGAGGGAATGCTCGTTCGGTAGGGGATGGCTGCCCTGGAAATACTCGATGTGCTTGTGCCGACGGCGGGGGGCTTCGGGCGCGGCGCACACTCCGTCGACCCGCAGGCTCGGGGGCAGGCGGTCCATGAGCGCGTCGAGCATGGGAACCGCTGCCTTGCCGAGCGCGACGATTTGCACGTTCCTGACGGCAGCCAGCGAATGTTCAACCGGGGGCAGCAGGGGCGAAGAGAAGCGGCGCAGCAGTTTGCCTTCGAAGCGCAGGTGCCGGTCGAATGCCTCGCCTATCTTGCAATTGCCCAGGGCCTGCTCAAAGACGGCGAGCGCGTCGGCGCGCAGCGCGGCCAACGCATCTGCGGGGTTGGTTTGCATCAGGTCGTCCGCGCTCATCGCACCTCCGGAGGGTCTTCGAGAAAGCGCTGCCGGACCCACGCGGACAGGGTCGCTTGCATCGCGGGTAGGTGGCCGGTAAAGAAGTGGTCGGCTCCGGCGACCCAGCTGATCTGTTTGGGCTCCGGCAGGGCCGCGAGCGCCGCTTCGAGTTCCGCGACCGGACCGAACTCGTCCTCGGTGCCGCTCAGGAACAGCCGGGGCTTGGCGCACGCGAGCAGGAACTTATAGCTGTACTGCCGGTCGGCTGCCCGGACCGGGGTGCCGAGCGAGACCAGCCCGGCGACGCGCGGGTCCGCGTTGCCCGCGCGAAGAGCCATGCTCGCCCCGAACGAGAACCCGACCGAAAGAATGGGTAGGCCGAACTCCTCGTGGAGCCACTCGAGCCCCGCGCGGGCGTCGTCCTGCTCGCCGCGGCCGCCGTCGTGCTGCCCGGCGCTCAGGCCCACGCCGCGAAAGTTGAAGCGCAGCACCGGCAGGCCCAGGCCGGTCAGGGCCTTCATGGCTTGGTACACGACCTTGTTGTGGATCGTCCCGCCGAACAGCGGGTGCGGGTGGCACAGCAGCACGGATAAATGTGCCGTGTCGGCATCGGGGCGGAGGCCGTGGTTTAGAAGGGCTTCCAGCGGCCCGGCCGGCCCGCGCAGGTTCTCGATCGAGCGAACCCCGCCTGAGGGCATGGCCTGCAGAGTTGGTGAGGGAGTCACGATGTCGATTGTAGACCGCCCACGGTGTCCCGCGAAAGCGGCTCCGGTATGCTGGGGGTCGTGAACGGGACAGACAAAAAGGAAGCCGTCGCCCTGCTGCGGCGCTTGATGGACATCGACTCGACCACGTACCGGGAGGGCGCGGCGGGGCGGTTCCTCGCGGACGAGCTCACGCGGCGCGGCTGGGCGGTGCAGACGACGGCCGTACCTCAGCCGGAAGGCTCAATCGAGACGAGCGAGCGCTGGAATGTGTACGCCTCGACCGCCGGGCAAACGCCGTTGGTCGTCTTCTCGACTCACATGGACACGGTCCCGCCCTGGATCGCGAGCAGCGAGGATGAACAATGGGTGTACGGGCGGGGCGCCTGCGACGCCAAAGGGATCGCCGTAGCCATGCTTCTGGCGGCGGAGCGGCTTCGGACGGACGGCGCTCCGGTGGCGCTGCTGTTCGTGGTCGGCGAGGAGCGCGACTCCGCCGGAGCGCGCGTGGCGAACGCGCAGGCCCCGGGCAGCCGGTTCCTCATCAACGGCGAGCCGACGGACAATCGTCTCGGTCTGGCCTCGAAGGGTGCCCTGCGCGCGGAGGTGCGGGCGCGCGGCACCATGGGGCACTCGGCCTACCCGGAGCGGGGCGAAAGCGCGATCCACAAGCTGGTGCGCGCGCTGGACGCGATCCTGGACGTGCCGCTGCCCGGGTCCGAGGACGTGGGGCCGAGCACGCTCAATATCGGCCTGATCGAGGGCGGCCGCGCGCCCAACGTCATCGCCGACGAGGCCCGGGCACAGCTGCTGATCCGTCTCATCGGCCCGTCGGAACAGACGCGGGCCGCGCTCCGGGCCGCCGCCGGCCCGCACGCGGAGGTCGACTTCACGCTGGAAATCCCGTTCGTGCGGCTGCGCGCGCTGCCCGGACGCCCCTCGATGGTCGCCGCATTCACGACCGACATCCCGGCGCTGTCGAACTGGGGCGAGCCGCTGCTGCTGGGGCCGGGGTCGATCCACGTCGCCCACACCCCGGACGAACGCCTGCGCAAGGCCGAGCTGTGGGAAGCGGTGGAGCTGTACATCGAGGTCGCCGGGGAGCTGTTGGCGTCGGTTTAAAGAAGAAATCCCTGATCCTCGGCCGCCGACGCGTCCAGAAACGCCCGCAGCAGCGCGATCTTCGGCCCGGCCAGCACGCGGGTGGCACCCAGGCGGATCGCCCCAGGCAGGGTCGCGAGGCTCCGCTCGAGGAACGCAACGACCGGCGTGAAGGTAGGGTAACGGGTATCGCGGCCGGTTTTCGCCGCGGCGCGGAGGATGCCGATCGCGCCCAGCTGCTCCAGGATGTCGGCGTCGCGCAGGATCACGGCCTCGATCGACTCCGGCTCGTCCGCTGGCTGGTGCGTTTCGATCGCCCGGAGCACGGCCGGGATTTTCTCCTCGGGGAAGCCGCAGGCGCGCAGGATCGCCGGCGCGGGGTCGACCGCGGGGCGCACGGGGGCCCAGCGGGCGAGCAGCGCCGGGTCCTCCGGCCGGCGGCCGATGAAGACGCCCAGGTCGTGCAGAAACGCGGCCGCGTGGACGATGTCGTCGTCATACCGCTGCCCCGCGCCGCATAGGCGGGTCAGCGCATACAGGCGGGGCTGGTGGCCGTACTTGTCGGGCGGCTGGGCGGCGTCCTGCAGAAAC
>CAXUHL010000187.1:0-6309 GCA_964250745.1 uncultured Acidobacteriaceae bacterium | reverse complement strand
CCCCCACCCAGAACACCAGGTTCGCTCCCCACTGGAGCGTCTCTCCCACGTGCGGCAGCCCGAGGCAAAACGCGCGCACCCGCTCGGCGTCCATCCCGCGTCTCCTTTGCGCTGATCCTACTGGTGAAAGCACCCTCGTTCTCCACACCCCGACGCAAAAGTGGGCATCCCGGTACACGTGGAAATCCCGTCCTTCCCGACCCCGCGCCCTGCCCAGCGCGAACCCTGTTTTCCTCTCCGCCGCCCACGCTTCCCACACGGCGCGAGCCGCGCCCTGTGCGGAACCGGGATCGCTCGGGACCGAACCCGCCCCGCGTACCCGGCGTTCCCTGTTTCCCTCTTTTTCCACCCCTGTTTTAGAAAACCCGTCCCTGTCGCAAACCTGCGCCTGCACGCCTCGGGACCGGATTTCCAGCTTTCCACTCCCAACGGTTACGGCCCCTGGTTTTGTTCTTTTTTGAGAAAGATCAAAAGCAGAAACCGTCGCATTCCGGAAAGGGCCTCCTTCCCGTTTTGGAACGGACAGGCTTTCCCTCAGACGGCCCCCTGCTTTTCACAGTGGGCAGCAATGGGCTTCCGCCCCTAAAATGAAGAGGCACCCAGAGGAGCGCACCCATGGCCGAAGCCGGTCTCGAACTCGAACAAGCCGAAGAAGCAGCCCTGCCCAAGCCGGCCCCGGTCAACAACGCCGCCATGGAAATCACGGTCTCCCGCGCCGAGCTGCTCCGCGAGCTCACCGCCGCCCAGTCCGTGGTCGAGCGCAAGACCACCATCCCCATCCTGTCCAACTTCCTCTTCGAGGCCGAAGACGACCGCCTCGGCATTACCGCCACCGATCTCGACCAGAGCCTCCGCACCGCCTGCAACGCCAAGGTCAAGAAGCCCGGCGCCTGCACCGTCCCGGCGCGCAAGCTCTACGACTACATCAAGCTACTGCCCGACGGCGAAGTCTCCATCAAGCTCATGGACAACCACTGGGTCCAGATCCGCGCCGGCCGCTCCAACACCAAGATGGTCGGCATGGCCCGCGCCAACTTCCCCCAGGTCCCCGAGTTCCCCGTCGGCGCGGGCACCCGCATCCCCTCCGTCTCGCTCCGCAACATGATCGCGAAAACCATCTTCGCCATCTCCAACGAGGAGTCCCGCTACACCCTCAACGGTGCCTTGCTCATCCTCAAGTCCGAGTCGCTCGCCATGGTCGCAACCGACGGCCACCGGCTGGCGTTCATCGAGAAAACCGGTGAAAACCTCCAGAACGTCACCGGCGAGCGCAAGGTCCTCATCCCCCGCAAAGCTCTCCACGAGCTCCAGGGCCTGCTCAGCAACACCGAGGCGACCGAGGTCGACTTCGCCGACGACGAGCACCAGCTCTACTTCCGCATCGGCACGCGCGTGCTCACCTCCCGCAAGCTGTCCGGCAACTTTCCCGCCTATGAGGCAGTGCTGCCCCGCGATAACTCCAAGTTCCTCGTCGTCCGCGCGGAAGAGCTCCAGCAGTCCATCCTGCGCGTCGCTCAGTTCGCTGACGAGCGGTCCGGCGCCATCAAGATCCGCATGGAGTCCAACGAGCTCCGCATCTCCTCCTCCTCCAACGAAACCGGCGAAAGCGAGGACGTGCTCGAGACACCCTACAACTTCGACCCCATCGTCGTCGGCTTCAACTCACAGTACCTTCTCGACTTCCTCAAGGCGGTCGGCTCGGGCGGGGAGGTCCGGCTCGAGTTCAAGGATTCCCAATCCGCCGGGCAAATGCGCCCCGAGGACGCCCAGGACGAAACCCGCTACCGGTATATCATCATGCCAATGCGCATCTGAGCCGGCCCCTGCCGGCCGGAGCCACCCTTAGGAGCACGTTTGACACCGAGAGCCGTCGGCATCTTCTCCCTTCTTTTCGCGGCCGTCCTGTTCGCCGAGTGGTTCCAGTACCTTCGCGGGTTCGACACCAGCGCCTGGCCCGCGAGCAACTGGGCCCTGCTCGCCTTTGTCATTGTCGCCGAGGCAGCCGCCGTCGCCATCATCACCCGCACCGTCGACCGCTCCCTCCCCGACACCGGCTCCCGCGTCGCCAAGGACACCCGCCAGCCCAAGCGCACCTCCTCCCGGCGGTGAAGGGTCTCCGGAAGAGGAAAGCTGACTGAAGCGGCACCGACATCATTGACATTGACATGTTCACAGAACTGGGCTAGCCTTCACGCATCTTTAGGGAGGCTTTCTGTGAAGACTCGAATCGCATCGACATTTCTTGTTTGCTTGTCTCTGATGTGGTCTACATGTCTGCCAGCACAGTTTTCACCTCCTGAGTCGCTGAACACATCTGCCTTGCGGATGACCGATTACAACATGGGTGGGGGGTTCTGGAGGACAGACGCGAATTTCGAGCCTGTCCTCCGCGTCAAGAACGTCCTGGAAGTGTCTAGCCTTTCAGTCACTCCGATTCTCTTCATGGCAGACGGCACCGAGTACGATCTGCGTCCGTTAACGTTGGATAAAGCGGGCATAGCCTCGATTGACATCAAGGATGCCCTTCGTGATGCGCCGCTGCAGATCGCAGCACATGGTTCCGAATTTGGTAGTGCCGCACTGCGCTATACCTGGAAGTGGCGGGACGCCGCTGTGGCAGAGATCACCAATACGGATGTAATTCACAGTCTCACCTATACCACGCACCTTTCGGCCTCAATAAGTGCGGCAAATATGCAGGAATCTCATGGTGAACACCTCAGTGAAGGACTTTGGTGGAATCAAACGCCAACTACAATTCCATTTCTCAGTCTGGTTAATACATCCGACAAGACGGTGACGGCGCACATCGTTCTCTCTGATTCAACCGATCGCTACTCAACGTTTGAGGAAGTGAACCTTGCCGCAAAGCACTCGCAGATAGTTGGCCTTGGAAGTCTGCTTCAACAGTTGCCCGCTGATTCCTCCTCGGGTGGAATAGGAGTTTCATACGTAGGCTCAGGAACAGCACTGGTGATTGAGGGCGGTCTTGAAGACTTTAAAGCAGGATACTCTGCCCCGCTTCCCCTTCTATCACTTAACGCGAGGCGAGTAAGATCTCAAGTGTCGGGGAGCTCCACTACGTTTGCTGCTATTGGAGTTCAGGTCGGTATTCCTGACTCAAAATTGCAGTTTCCGAAGGGAACCACTCTCACACCCTACCTCACCTTGAGGAACATAACAGACGCGCCTTTGAGCGTCAAAGCAAACGCCAGCTTCATGTCTCCGGGCTCGCTGAGAGCTTCACTTGGGGCAATTGCCCTTAGTCCAAAAGAAACGAAGCAAGTAGACGTGCTGACGCTGCTGCGCGGCATAGGAATGTCTTCCTACTCGGGAGCAATGACGTTTACTTATACTATAGACGGCGCTGCTGACAGCTTACTCGTGGCAACCGGAAGCACCTCAAAGGATGCAAACTATGTTTTCGCAGTGGATCCGACGATCGTAGTGCCGGAAACAGGTAGATTGTTTTGCGAATGGCAAGTCTTGGGCAAAACAAACACCATGTTCTCAGTATGGAATAGTGGCAATTCGGCCGAGAAAGCTGCTATCGTTCTATACTTTAAGGGTGGAACATATCAGATTCCGCTGAATTTGGGACAGGGTGAGTCCAAAGAAATCAATTTGGCTTCCCTAATACATTCAGGATTGCCGGATGCTAATGGCCACATCATCCCAGCAGGGATTACTGACGGAAGTGCCCGGCTTATAAATACTGCCGGACGGCGAGTGCCAATGCAGACAATGGCGAACGAAGGTGTTTTCAATGTTGAGACTGCAACTTGCAGAGAACCGTGTCCCACATGTGACGGCGTGGTCGCGGTAGCCATAACACCGCCTAGCGAGGGCGTTCTTGTGGGAGGCACTCAGCAATATATTGCTACCGCAACTGATAAGGCCGGCAACACATGGGACGTTACTTCCGCAACTCGCTGGTCAACGGACAATAGCTCAGTTGCAGCCATGTCAAATTCGGCGATGGTAACGGGAATGTCAGAGGGGACAGCGAACGTTAATGCCACGTATAGCGACACTGGCGTGTCAAGCTGGAACGATGGTAGTTTATGCAACTATCCTCTACCACAATGCCCGCATTTCATAGCTTATCCAACAACACCCATCGGAGTCGGTCTGAAACTGGGAATAACTACTTGGGGGGCTACCAATACCAAGCGGCAACCAGTGCAGCTACGTTGTGTCATGTCCGAATGGAAACCAGAATGCGAGCTGCCAGGGTTCTTTCATCGCACCAGCACCATGCTCGCCTTATTGGATCGGCGACTTCGTAGTCGTTACTAAGGGCAGTACGCGAAGCTGTTTCCGCGCGGGTGTGGCAACCGCATCCACTTCACCTGCCACTTGCCAGTAGATACGGTAAGGCGAGCAACAAGTCCGAAAGATGACAAAACCTATATGAAACGGACATACCTACCAGCGTTGGTTGCATGCATAGGCGCACTTGTTTGCTTGATGTGCATCGCTTGGATACCCAAAGGGGTGCTCATCATCACAAAAAAAGGGGACTCTTGGAGTGGAAGCCTGCCTCTAAATTCAACTCTCGGCTACGTAGTCCTTATCATAGCGTGTCTTGCTGCGAGCTTTTACGCTATAGTCATTATTAAAGAACAGGTCTAAGAGAAACAGACGCTAGTTGAACATCCATTGCATGTATAGGCCGAGGTGCCAAAATAAACTTCTACTGCCGCAGCTCCACGATCGTCGCCCCCTGCCCCCCCTCATACTGGTCCGCCTCCGTCACCGTCGCCACATGCGGATGCTTCCCCAGCGCCGCCCGCAGCGTCCGCCGCAGAATCCCCATCGCCGTCCCGTGCACCACCCGCACCCGCGGCAGCCCCGACAGAAACGCCTGATCGATGAACCGCTCCACATCATCCCCCGCCTGGTCCGCCGTCAGCCCAATCACATTGATCTCCGTCTGCACGCTCCCGCCCAGTTCGTCCGCGTCCGCGTCGCGCGCGGTCCGCACCGTCACCCCGCGCCCTCGCGCGCTCTCCACCGGCGTCGGCGTGACCGGCGCGGCGGAAGCTGCGGCCTGCACCACGGCGGAAATATCGGAACGCCGCACCCGCATCTTCATCGACCCGATCGCCACCTCCACCGACGACGCATCCAGCTCCCGCAGCACGCGCCCCTGCTGCCCGATCCGCAGCTTCACCACATCGCCGACAGCAGCCAGGCGTGGATCTTTTATGCGCGCCGCCACCTGCGCCGCCGCGGCCTGCATCGCGTTCGGCTTCCTCTGCCGCACCTGCGCCGTGAACCGCTCCGAGAACTCCCTGCGCAGCTGTGCCGCCCGCCGCTCCCCTTCCGCCTGCGCCTTCTCCCGCGCCGCCCGCTCCTCGATTCCCTGCACCGCCTCCTTCGCCTTCGCCTCCAGCTCGCGCAAGGTCCCGTTCAGCTCGTTCTCGAGCTCACGCACCCGCGCCCGCATCTCCTGCGCGCCGTCCGTCTCCAGCCGGTGCCGCTCCTGCTTCAGCTTCTTTTCTTCCGCCTGCACCCGCAAGCGCTCGTCGCCCAGCGACCCGATCTCCGCGTGCAGCCTGTCCAGGAACGCTCCGATATCGAGCGCCTGCCCGGTCATGCGCTCTCTCGCTCGCGAGATCATCGACGCCGGCAGCCCCAGCCGCGCCGCGATGTTGATGCCCGCCGAAGCTCCCGGCACCCCCTGCCTCAGCTCATAGGTCGGCGCAAGCGTTTCCGCGTTGAACCCCACCGCCGCATTGCCCACTCCCGGCGTCGTTTCCCCGTAGATTTTCAGCGACGTATGGTGCGTCGAGATGATCGACCACGCCCCCGCGTGCAGGAAGTGCTCCGCGATCGCCACGGCCAGCGCCGCCCCCTCCTCCGGGTCGGTCGCCGAGCCCAGCTCGTCGATCAGCACCAGCGTGCCCGGCCCCGCCAGCCCGGCGAGCCGGTTCAGGTTGGTGATGTGCGCCGAAAATGTCGACAGGTTCTGCTCGATCGACTGCGCGTCGCCGATGTCCGCGAGCACCGCCGTCAACACGGGGAAGGTCGCCTCGAACGCCGGCACCGGCACCCCCGCCTGCGCCATCATCGCCAGCAGCCCCGTCGTCTTCAGCCCCACGGTCTTGCCGCCCGTGTTCGGACCGGAGATGATCAGCTGCCGCCGGTTTGGCTCCAGCGCCAGCGAGAGAGGAACAACGCGCGGTTGATCTTCTGCCGTTGAAAGAGTACTCCCCACGAAGGGGGCGCCTCCCGCGTAGGGGGTCTTGCTCTTCGCCTTTAACCGCGCCTCAAGCAACGGATGCCGCGCCCCCACCAGCCGAA
>CAXUHL010000186.1:0-6325 GCA_964250745.1 uncultured Acidobacteriaceae bacterium | reverse complement strand
GAATCTCTCTTCGATCGTCACTGCGCGGCAAATCGTTATGTACCTTGCCGAGCGCTTGACAGACCTGTCCGCCTCGGAGGTTGGCCGCTACTACGGTAAGCATCACACTACGGCCTCGCAAGCTTCACAGAAAATTGCGCAAAGCAGGGAGACCGACAAGGATTTATCGATGTTGCTCGAAAAGCTGGAGAGCAGATTGAGAAGTGGATTTACAACACCCTGATCGGGGGAGGTTGCGAAAGCGGACCTCCTGAATAGCGCTGTTCCCAATCTGGAACGGGCCGCTTCGGTCTTCCCATTTCGGCACCCGGTTACCTGCGTTCCGGTTTGCCCCTGAACAAAAAGCTCCGATGAGCCGATAAGAGGAACACGGGCCGGTTGCGGCCGGTTCAGGGAAGGGCAAGCGGCGCATGTTTTCGATCATCGGCATCGTGGTTGTTTTCGGAGCGGTCATTGGCGGCTTCCTCATGGAGCACGGGCATCTCGCCGTGCTGATCCAGCCGGCGGAACTGGTCACGATCGGCGGGGCCGCGATCGGGACGCTTCTGGCGGCCAATCCCATGCACATCCTCAAGGGCATCAGCTCCGGGCTCATCGGGGTGCTGGGCGGCCCCAAATTTCCCAAGCAGCGCTACCTGGACACTCTCAAGATGATGTTCGACCTGTTCACCAAAGCCCGGAAAGAGGGTATGGTCTCGATCGAAAACGACGTGGAAGAGGCGGACAAGAGCGAAATCTTCAAGAAGTACCCCGCTTTCCTCAAGGACCACCATGTCCGGGATTTCGTCTGCGACACCATGCGCATGGCCATTACCGGCGGCGTGAGCACGTTCGACGTAGACCAGATGATGGACCTGGACATGGAAGTGCATCACAAGTGCGCCGAACAGCCGACCAGCGCGCTGACGACCGTAGCCGATGCGCTGCCCGGCCTCGGGATTGTCGCCGCCGTGCTTGGTATCGTGGTGACAATGGGGGCGCTCGGCGGCCCGCCCGAGGAAATCGGCCACAAGGTAGCGGCCGCGCTGGTCGGGACCTTTCTGGGCATTCTGCTCTGCTACGGCATGCTGGGCCCGCTCGCCTCGGCCATGGGCAAGCGCGTGGGTGACGAGCACGGGTACTACTACATTCTGCGGGTGGTGATGCTGTCCTTCATCAAGGGCATGTCGCCCATTCTTGCCGTCGAGATGGCTCGCCGCGCGATCCCCGGCCACCTCCGCCCATCCTTCACGGAAGTCGAAAACGTGTGCCGTGGCAAGGCCGCGGAGGCTGCGAAATAGCCATGGCCGCGCCTCAGCCTCCTGTCATTCTCATCAAGAAGAAAAGCGGCCACGGCGGCCACCACGGGGGTGCTTGGAAAGTCGCCTACGCCGATTTCGTCACCGCCATGATGGCGCTGTTTATCGTCCTGTGGCTCATGAGCTCCTCCTCGAAGCAGGAAAAGCTGGTGATCGCGGGCTACTTCCAGGATCCCAACGGGCGCTCCGCAGACAAGGGCTCCGACCGTGCCGGGACGGGTGAAAACATCCTCCTCAATAAACAGGACCTGACGAAACTCAAGGAAGCCCTGCAGCAAGCAATCCACAAAGTGGACCCGCTCGACGCGCTGAAGAAGCAGATCGAGTTCACCATCACGCCGGAAGGCTTGCGGATCGAGCTGATCGAGGACCCGAAAGGTACGTTCTTCGAGACAGGAAAGACGCAGCCGACGCCGATCCTGGTCGCGATTTTGAAGATTCTGTCCGCCCAGCTGGGACCCTTGCCGAACCGCTTGTCGATCGAGGGCCACACGGATGCCCAGCCTTATACGAACGACAAGCTGTACAGCAATTGGGAGCTCTCCTCGGACCGAGCCAACGTCGCACGGCGCTTGATGCAGGCAAATGGAGTGCGCGTGAACCAAGTCGCGCAGGTGCGAGGGTTCGCGGACCAGCGACTTCGCGATCCGAAAAATCCGTACAACGCCGCGAACCGGCGTATTTCGCTGATCGTGCAGTATCTCGATGCCGGCAAAGACCTGCCACTCGGCCCGATGGCCGGCGCCGCTAAGCCCGGGGCTGAAGCCAAGACTCCGGCGGTGGATGCGCGGAAGGCACCTTCTTTACATCCTCATGTGGGCGATTAGCACTTTTTATTCCAAACAGGCTCCGAGAATGTGTCATTTCTACACGATTCCCAGAGTGGGAAAACGCTAAACCTTAGTACCGTGATCCCTCATTCTGTTTCCACTTTCTGCCGATGACTCCGCTATAGTCGCCCACAGGAAACCACACAGATGGAACGAAACGGAATGCCAACCCAACTGAATGGACAACCCGCACTTGGCATAGCGCCCGTGCCGGACAGGGTGCAAATGCCTGCTCCTGCGGCCGCACGTATCCTGGTCGTCGAGGATGACGTGCCGCTCGCCCGGCTGCTCTGCTCTTGGCTTGCCTCGGAAGGTTTTGTCGGCCACGTCGCGCACCACGCGGAGGCAGCCTTGGGAGAACTCGCGGGGCACACGTTCCAGCTTGTCCTGCTCGACTTGAACCTCCCTGGGATGGACGGCCTGACCGTCCTCCCTAGGATTCATGCTTCGCAGCCCGGACTTCCGGTTCTTGTGCTTACGGGACGCAGCCGCACCGAAGACCGGATCGAGAGCCTGAACGTCGGAGCCGACGACTGTCTCATCAAGCCTTTCTCCCTGCTCGAGCTGCTTGCGCGCATGCGCGCCCTCTTGCGCCGCAGCGCTGCCGCCATTCCGGATGCTCTGCCGCCGAAAAAGGAGCCCGGACTCTTTCTGAACCGGGAAGAGTACCGTGTCGAGCGCGACGGCCGCCGGATCGAGCTGACGCCGCGCGAGTTCGCGTTGCTCGACTATCTGATGCAGCACGCGCCCAAACCCGTATCCCGCGCCACGCTGATGGAGGAGGTGTGGCGCGTTCCCTTCGACCCCAGCACCAATATCGTCGACGTGTACATGAAGTATCTCCGCGATAAGATCGATGCATCCGGCGAGGAAAAGCTGATCCGCACGGTGAGGGGAGTCGGCTATGCCCTTGCCTGCGCTTGACTTTTCAGACACGGCCGGACGCAATGAAAGTTACACCCCGATGCGGACCGGCGACCGGGACCCGGTACGTATCCTCCTCGTCAGTCCCAATGGCCGTCTGCGCGCGCAACTGCGCGAGAAGATCGGCGCGCCGCGATGGACGCTCAAGGAAGCCGCCAGCGGGGCCGAAGCTCTGGATGGACTCGGCGATGCCCGGACCGAGCTGCTGCTGCTCGACCCGATGCTCCCGGACATCGTCGCTAATGAGTTCAGCGCGCTCGTTCTCCAGCGCTTTCCCTCGATCGAGATCCTCACCCTTAACGCGCAAACCGGTCATCTGCTGCTCGCCAACGCGTCGCCTACCCCGCTTGCCGCCCAGCTGACTGACCTCATCTACAAAGGCACGATCCCAGACGCCCCGCCGCCTCCGCCGCAGCAGAGGGTCGAAGGCGCGCCGCGTACGGGCCTTCGCGGCATGGTCGGCAGCTCGCCCGCGATGCAGCGGGTGTATCGACTGACGGAGATGGTCGCCCGGTCCGAAACCACCGTGCTTGTCACGGGCGAAAGCGGCACCGGCAAGGACCTGGTTGCGCAGGCGATCCACATGATCAGCCCTCGCGCCAAGCACCCGTTCGCCGTGGTCAACTGCGCCGCCATTCCGGAGGCCCTGCTCGAAGCCGAGCTGTTCGGTTACGCCAAGGGAGCGTTCACGGGCGCCATGCAGTCCCGCATCGGCCGCATCCATGCCGCGCATGGCGGCACCCTGTTTCTCGACGAGATCGGCGATATGCCCCTTTCGCTCCAGAGCAAGATCCTGCGTTTTCTCGAACAGGGCGAGGTGCAGCGCCTGGGCGGCAACGACAACCTCAAGGTGGATGTGCGCGTGGTCGCCGCCACCAACGCCGACCTGAAGACGCTTTCCGCGCAAAAGCTTTTCCGTGAGGACCTGTACTACCGCCTCGCCGTTTTCCCCATCCAGCTCGCACCCCTGCGCGAACGCGAGGGCGACGTCCGTATGCTGGTCGAAACCTTTGCCGCGAAGTTCTGCCCCGGCGTCCGCATCGCCCCGGAGGTCTTCGCCATGCTCGAAGCGCACCCCTGGCCGGGGAACGTCCGCGAGCTCCGCAACACCATGGAGCGCGCCTCCATTCTTCTCGACGGCAATCGCGTCCTCGCCGCCGAACACATCCTGCTCTGATTCGCGAGTAGAGGGAACCGCTGCAACCCGGAGCGCGTACCGGAACCATGAGGACGGCCCAAGTCCAGCCGGCGTTGCCGAACCGCGCAGCTCCGGTGCTCGGGCTCGCCTTCCTGTGCATGGTGCTGCACCTGCTCACGGCGACCCGCCACGGCATCTTCCGCGACGAGCTCTACTACATCGCGTGCGCCCGCCATCTCGCTTTCGGCTACGTCGATCACCCGCCGCTGATCGCACTGCTCACCTGGGTTGTCCTCCACACGCTCGGCTCGTCGCTGCTTGCCATTCGTTTTCTGCCGCCCCTCGCCGCCGGAGCGCTGATGTGGCTTGCGGCCCAAACGGCGCGTGAGTTGGGCGGCGGCCGATGCGCTCAGTGCTTCGCGGCGCTGACGATTCTGCCCGTACCCGTGTACCTCATCCTCCACCACTGGCTCACGATGAACGCCTTCGAGCCGCTGTTCTGGACAGGGCTGTTCTGGGCGGCCGCGCGTATGGTCCGGCGGGGCCAGCCCCGGTACTGGCTGTGCATCGGAGCGCTCGCAGGCTTCGGCATGGAGAAGAAATACTCCATGCTTCTCCCTTCTGCCGCGCTCGTTTTGGCCCTGCTCGCCAGGCCCGAGCGCCGCTTCCTGCGCAGCCGGTAATTTCCCCTCGGGGCCGCGATCGCTTTTCTGCTTTTTCTTCCCAACCTGCTCTGGCTTGCACACCATGGCTTTCCCTTTCTCGAGTTCGAGCGGCACTCCCGCGCCAGCGGCTCCCGTATCCTGCGCGGGCCTTTCTCGTTTCTGGCCGACCAAGCCGGAATTATGAACCCCGTGCTCGCCCCGCTCGCCGCCGACGGCTTCGCTTTTCTGCTCGCCTCCCGATGCTTCCGCTTCATGGGCGGGGCGGCCCTTGCCGTCCTCGGCGTTCTTATCACTGTCAAGGCAAAAAACTACTATGCCGCACCGCTGTACCCGCTCCTGTTCGCGGCCGGGGCGGTCGCCTTTGAGCGAGCCACGCTTACACGGCGCAGGCTCCGGCCCGCCTGTGCGGCGCTGCTCGTCGTTTCAGGGCTCGCGCTCGCCCCACTCGTCTTGCCGGTTCTGCCCATCCCGCAGTTCCTGGCCTATCGGCGGTTGTGGCACGGGTGGACGCCGGTGCGCTTCGAGGCGCTTCCGCCCGACCTGTTTCCGCAGCAGTTCAGCGACGAGTTCGGATGCGACGCGATGGTGCGGCAGACCTCCGCCGTCTATCGAGCTCTCCCGGCGGAGGAGCGCGCGCGCACGGCGATCTTCGCCAACAACTACGGGGAAGCGGCGGCGGTCGACTTTTTCGGACCGCGCTACGGCCTGCCGCCCGCCATCGGCACCGGCGAAACGTACTGGCTCTGGGGTCCGCGCGGCTACATCGGCTCGACCGCGATCGTGCTCGGCAGCGACGGCAAGGGTGACCGAGAACATTTCCAGCGAGTCGAGCCGGTTGCCCACGTAGGCAGCCCGTACGTGCGGTCCGAGGAACGCTTCGACATTTTCCTGTGCCGCGGGCTGAAAGGGGGCAGCCTCCAGGCACTCTGGCCGGGGATGAGGAAATGGTGAGAAGCCTCCTGCGGTCGCGCGAATACCGCTCCAGAACCTGCCGTGAGCCGTTGTTTGTGCGCACAACCGCTGTAGCAGCGCAGCTCGTGCGAACGTTCTTGCCACCGCTCAACCCTGGCGCAATGCCGCTTGCAGGCCGTGCAGATCGTCCGCCGTTACCCACACCCCATTTACCGCGTCGCTTTCGCCACTCAGTGTTTTGATGTGAACCGAGCGGTTCAGCAGGATTTCCATGCGTCCGCAGTGTTTCAGCGTGAAGTCTCCGAAACCATCTGTAGGTTTCTTCGCGATGTCGGCACTCAGGAGACGCGTTTCTCGGATGTCCGCGAGGGGAATGTCGCACCATGGACGGATGCCGAGACAAAGTGTCAGCGTTTTATTTCTAATTTGATGCGGTCGCTCACGCATGGACACATAGAGACCGGTTACCCAGACCACGGTCCATAGAGCGACGATAGCTAGAATGGCCGCGAGCAGCGGGCGAGCTTTCAGAGCGAAGTGCAGGATCAGCAGCTCCGG
>CAXUHL010000185.1:3965-6331 GCA_964250745.1 uncultured Acidobacteriaceae bacterium | reverse complement strand
GCGCTGGGGTGTGCAAAGGCCGAACGGGGCGGCGCGGCCCGGCGCTGCGTGGCGCGGGAGCTCGGTGCAGCCGGGCGTTTCCTCCCGGTAAGTGCCGGGCAGGCAGGCCGTCAAAACATCAGGCGAACAGTGGATAAGTGAGCCGAGAATACACTGGGAAAAGACAAATGTTCATCGATGAAACCAGAATTCGTATCAAGGCAGGTGACGGGGGTAATGGCTGCATGGCCTTCCGCCGGGAAAAGTTCGTGCCCAAGGGCGGCCCCTCGGGCGGCGACGGCGGTCGCGGCGGTGATGTCGTCATGGAATCGAGCCAGCGCCACAACACGCTGATCCACTTTCGGTACAACCCGGAGCACAAGGCCGAGCGCGGCCGCCACGGCGAGGGCTCCAACTGCACCGGGCGCGAGGGGGCCGACGTGGTCCTGAAAGTGCCGGTCGGCACCTCCGTGTACGACGAGGCAACCGGCGAGCTGATCCATGACTTTCGTCATGCCGACGAGCGCATCATCGTAGCTCACGGCGGGCGCGGCGGGCGCGGCAACCAGCACTTCGCTACCCCCACCCACCAGGCCCCGCGTGAGCACGAGCTGGGCTTCGAGGGCGAGGAGTTCGCGCTGCGTCTGGAGCTCAAGCTGCTGGCCGATGTCGGCCTGGTCGGCTACCCGAACGCGGGCAAGTCGACGCTGATCGCCCGCATCTCCGCCGCCAAGCCCAAGATCGCCGACTACCCATTCACCACGCTCGAGCCCAACCTGGGCGTGGTCACGGTCGGCGAGGCCCCGCACGAGGACAGCTTCGTGGTCGCGGACATCCCCGGCTTGATCGAAGGCGCGCACGAGGGGGCCGGGCTGGGCGTGCAGTTCCTCCGGCACATCGAGCGGACCGGGGTGCTGGTGCACCTGGTCGATGTTTCGGACGGCAGCGGCCGCCAGGACGCGGTCGAGGACTTCAAGGTCATCACGGAGGAGCTGCGCGCCTTCGGCCATGGCCTGCCGGCCAAGCCGGTGCTGCTTGCCGCTTCCAAGGCGGACTCCGCGAACCCGGACAAGGTGAAGAAGCTGCAAGCCATGGCCAAGCGCCGCAAGCTGCCGTTTTTTCTGCTCTCGGCGGTGACGGGAGAGGGCGTGGACGCGCTGAAGTACGCGATGGCCGAGCGGGTGAAAGCGCACCGGGTGGCGATGGCCTCGGTGGCGGAGGAACTGGCGGGCGGGTTTTGAAACGTCGTCGCCTGCGTCGCGCCCGATGTGCAGGCACGCTCGCGCCGCCCTGACTGCCGCATGCCCGCGCCGTGACCTACCCCCGCCGCACATCGGCGGTTTTCGCCGGGACCTCCACCTCTTCCGCACCGCCCGCGACCGCATCGAGCACGTTGCCCGAGCCGCTTTGCTTGAAAGCGAACCGGTACAGGAGCGCCGCCAGCACGGCCCCGGTCAACTGCGCACCGATGTACAGCTCTACCTGGTTGTAGTTGCCCATCGCGACCGCCGGGCCCAGGGTGCGCGCCGGGTTCAGGCTCGCACCCGTCACCGGCCCGAATGCCATGATGGCAAACGTCACCGACATGCCGATCGCGAACGGGGCCATTCGCCCCGCGGTGCCGCGAATGGCCGTGTTGAGCACCGCGGTGGCTAGAAAGAAAGTCCCCGCCGCTTCCAGCGCGAACCCTCCCGCGAGCGAGGTCCAGTGCGGGTCGATGGTCGTCATACCCAAGTGGTGCGGCGCGCTGTGCCCGTAGATGAGCAGCAGCCCGAACCCGCCCGCGATGCCCCCGGCCAGCTGAGCCAGGATGACGGGAACGAACTTGACCGGGGCCTGCTCGCCCGCGACAAAGGCCGCGACCGACAGCGCCGGGTTGATGTACGACCCGCTCTCGTTGCCGAACGCATAGGCGAAAACCATGATGACGAAGCCGTGCGCGAGGGCGACCGCGGCGGTCTCATTGGGGGCCAGCACCGTAGCCGCGCCGGCACCGATAAAGATCAGGGCGAAGGTGCCGAGGAACTCGGCGATCAGATCCTTGGTGAACCGCATGCCACTCTCCGTCAAGCCGGATTGTGCCCTGGGCGGGACCGTTTGCGCGCTCCTTTTCCGGCGGAAGGGGGCGGAGCGCGAACGGGTAACGCATCGTGCACTGCCGGATTAGGACGTGTGTTCGCTGCGGAACGTTTTCTCGCCTGGAGATATTTCTTAGGCCGGTAAGATTCGCTTATGCCGTGCTCCGGTGCCGGCCGGGCAGCTGCTTACGTGGTCGCCCACAACGCAGGGCATGGCTGTGCGGGGCCGCGGAAGCGCTGTCCGACGAGCAGACCGGTTACCGGATCGAAGCAACCGGCTCCGGTCGATCTGAGTCATCCGCGAGTCAT
>CAXUHL010000185.1:0-3865 GCA_964250745.1 uncultured Acidobacteriaceae bacterium | reverse complement strand
CGTCTTCGACCGGCGGCCAGTTCACGCTCCCGGTGTTCAGCCTGCACGATCCTGATCAGGGGGCCGATGACCCTGATCTCAGGGTCGCCCTGAGCCCAGCCGGGTACACTCAGGGCATGCCCGGTGCTTCCCCAACCCTGCTCCTCCACGGTGGTGCGTGGGCCATCCCCGACGACATGCGCGAGGCTCATGAGCGGGGCATCGCGGCCGCGCTCGATGCTGGGTACGCACTGCTTGCAAGGGGCGCGCCCGCGCTCGATGCGGTCGAGGCAGCCTTGATGCGGCTTGAGGACGACGAAACCTTCGACGCGGGGCGGGGCGCTTTTCTCACCCGCGACGGACGGGTGCAGCTCGATGCGATGCTGATGGACGGGGCGACCCTGCGCGCGGGCGGCGTGGCCTGCGTTGAGCACCTGCGCAACCCCGTCCAGGCGGCTCGTCTGGTGTTGGAACGCAGTCCGCACGTCCTCTTTGTCGGCGCGGGGGCGGAGGCCTTCGCGGCCGCGCATGGCATCGCCTTAATCGATAACCGCGAGCTGGTGATTCCGCGCGAGGTGGAAAACCTGCGCATAGCCCAGCGCAACGAGCAGGCCGGCCTGCCGGACACCACCTTCGCCGGGCCGGGACAGAGCCCGTCCGGTTTAGGGCCAGGTGAGGGATCTGTTCCAGCGCGCGAAGCGCGCCCCCGCCCATCCGACCCGGACTTCCCTGCCGGCCACGACACCGTGGGCGCGGTCGCGCTCGACGCCCACGGCAACCTCGCCGCGGGCACCTCTACCGGCGGCACCCTGAACAAGACCCCAGGCCGCGTCGGCGACTCTTCGCTGATCGGCTGCGGTTGCTACGCCGACAACGGCGCGGCCGCCGTTTCGCTCACCGGCTGGGGCGAGCCGATCATGAAGCTGGTCCTGGGCAAGTGGGCCGCGGACCGCGTGGAAACCGGCGCGGCACCCCAGCCCGCCGCCGACGCGGCGATCGCGCGGCTCGCGGAAAGGCTCGGCGGCCATGGCGGCATCATCCTGCTCGACCGCGAAGGCCGCCCCGGCCTGGCCCACAATACGCCGGCGATGGCCTGGGGGCTGGCCACGCGCGAGGGCCGGCGCACCGGCCTCCACGCGCCCGCGGGCCTGTAAACGATGCCGCCTCTCGTCCTGGCTTCCGCCTCGGCCCGCCGCCGCGAGCTGCTCCTGCAAGCCGGCTACCGTTTCGAGGTCGAGCCTGCCGAGACCGACGAAACCCCGCTTCCCGGTGAGCAGGCCGTCGCGCTCGCCCTCCGTTTGTCGCAAGCCAAGGCGGAAGCCGCGTTTCGCATGCGCCCGGAAGCGGTCACCCTGGGCGCGGACACTGTCGTCCTCGCGCCCTCGGGCGAGCTGCTCGGCAAGCCGGCGGACTCGGACGAAGCGGCCCGCATGCTCCGTCTGCTCGCGGGCGCGACCCACTCGGTCGTTACGGGCGTCTGCGTCTGTTGCGCCGCGTGCACCGAGGCCGCCGCGAACCTGACCTATGTCACCTTTCAGGCCCTGTCGGAACCGGAGATCGCACGCTATGTGGCCTCGGGCGAGCCGATGGGCAAGGCCGGAGCCTACGCGATCCAGGGCCGCGCCGCCTTGTGGACGCCACGCATCCTCGGCGATTATTCAAACGTCGTCGGCCTCCCGCTCGCGCTGACCGGGTCCATGCTGGCCGCTGCCGGGGTCTTCCCGGAGGACTGAGCCGGAGCACTTGGCAACCTTGGTTCCCCTCCAAAAGGTGTGTCCGTTTGTGGCTTTTCTGCCACACCCCGCCTTCTCCCGCGACGCTTTATGCTCTAGGCAGATGCGATCCGCCCCCGAACATACCGATGCCGGGCCCATGAACCGAACCGAGCCCGTCCGGAACGAGTTCGAACAGACCATCGCGGCCTCGGTCTCCTTTACCGGCATCGGCCTCCACTCCGGCGCGCCCGTCAACCTGCGCCTGCTCCCCGCCCCTTCCGGCCAGGGCATCGTCTTTCGCCGCGCCGACCTCGACAACTTTCTCATCCCGGCCACGGGCCGCAACGTCGCCAAGGTTTCCTACGCCACCAGCCTCATGCGGCAGGGTGTGCTCATCTCCACGACGGAGCACCTGCTTTCCGCGCTGTTCGGGCTTTCGGTCGACAACTGCATCGTGGAGCTCGACAATCTGGAACTGCCTATCCTGGACGGGTCGGCGCTGCCTTACCTGCGGGCAATCCGCCGGGCCGGCCTCAAGTCCCAGCGCCGCCGCCGGCAGTACCTCCAGGTGCTGCGGCCCATCGAGGTCCGCGACGGCGACAAGTTCCTCGGTCTGTACCCCTCGTCCACCTACTCCATCGACTATTCGATCGACTTCCCCGCGCCCATCGGCCGCCAGAGGCTCGCGCTCGACCTGTTTTCCGGGGCCTACGCCTCGCTCATCGCTCCGGCGCGCACCTTCGGCTTTCGCGAGGACGAACAGAAGCTACGCGCGATGGGCTTGATCCGCGGGGTTTCGTCCGGCAGCGCGATCATCGTCGCCGGCGGCGAGGTCGCGAACGGCCCCCTGCGCTTCCCCGATGAATTCGTGCGGCACAAGGTCCTGGACCTGATCGGTGACCTGGCGCTCGCGGGCCACCAGATCCTCGGCCACGTCGTCGCCGAGCGCGCCGGCCACGCGATGCACACCGCACTCGTTTCCCGCCTGCTCCGCGACCGGTCCACATGCGCGCTGGTCTCCGCGCCCGCGGCGGCACCGGTCAGCGTCCCGCGCCGGGTGCCGGAGTTCGCCGCCGCTGTCTAGAAGCGGTCTCAGAAAGGGTTTTGCGGCTTCGGCGACCCTCGTGAGCCCCGCTTTGCGGCGGGTCTCATCCGGGGCTTCACCGAGGTCGCGGGTTTATGAGACCGCTGTCTAGGTACTTTTCTGAAAAGGCCGCACTCACTCGTCACTTGCCTCAGGAGCTACCGTGCCTGCGGGTTCGGGACGGCCCGGTTCCGGTCCTTGAGCCACTCGAGCGTGATCGCCTGGTTCGCTCTGGCGGCCTTTTTGCTCGAATCCAGGTCCGGCATGAAGATGTCCAGCCCGGCTTCCGGAGTCATTCGCATGTACCCGTTCACCAGCTGCGCCTGGTAGTTGACCAGGTCCAGATCGAACCAGGGGTCGTCGGACGCGTCGATCAGCGTCAGGTCGACGTGCTGCATGGTGAGCTTGCCGAAATCCAGCATGCCCCCTTGCAGCCGCAGGAAGTTGTGCCACTTCGCCAGCTCGCTGTCGTTGTCGCCCGCACTGCCGTAAATCACCTCAAGGTCGGGCACCCGGACCCGCACCGTGGTGATCTGGCCGCGGATGTGGGGCGGCGGCAGCAGCTTTTGCGTGTCGAACAGGATGTCGTTGCCTGCAATCGCGATCCCCGCTACGCCGCCCGGGTGGACCAGGTCGGCCAGGTTCACATGGAAGCCGCCGAGCAGACCCTTGAGCGGCAGCTTGAGCACGTCGATCTTTTCCACGTGATACCGAACGAAGCCGTTCTCAGTGGGCGCGAGCGTGCCGACCAGGCTGACCGGCAGCGGGACGAGTTTGTGGACGGTGCCGTGCAGCTTGACCCGATCGCCCTCCGGCGTGATCGATATGCCGGTGAGCGGCATCCGGCCGGAGCCGCTGCCGTTGAGGAAGTTGGTAATGTCGCCGATATTGACGCGGATCACGCCTTTTTCGACGTCCAGGACGAACGACTCCGAATCGTCGAAGGACGGGTTCACGTCCTTGCGGGTCCGCAGCATCTGCCCGCGAATCCAGCGGATGTAGATGCGGAACTGCGGACCCTTCCGCAGAAGGAGGTTGTGCGCGTACACCAGGGTAGGGGCGCGCCGGTCGCCGGCACCGGCGCGCC
>CAXUHL010000184.1:0-6378 GCA_964250745.1 uncultured Acidobacteriaceae bacterium | reverse complement strand
CCTATGGGTACATGCGATTCAGCGTGCGGGCGAAGGGGATGGTTTCCCGCACGTGCTCGAGGCCGCAGATCCAGGCGACGGCGCGCTCGATGCCCATGCCGAAACCGGCGTGCTGGACGGAGCCGTAGCGGCGCAGATCGAGGTACCACTGGAAGGCGTCGAGCGGGAGGTTGTGCTCCCGGATGCGCTGCTCGAGCAGGTCGTAGGAGGCGATGCGCTCGGAGCCGCCGATGATCTCCCCGTAGCCCTCGGGAGCGAGGACGTCGACGCACAGGGCGTATTGCGGGTCGGCGGGGTCGGGCTGCATGTAGAAGGCCTTGACCGCCGCGGGGTAACGGTGGACCATGACCGGGCGGTCGTACCGGCTGGAAAGGTAAGTCTCGTCCGGTGAGCCGAAATCGTTGCCGTACTCGAATGGGGCGGGCAGCTCGCCATTGCGATGTGCTGCGTTCAGGATCTCCACCGCCTCGTCGTAGCGAAGCCGCGGGAAGGGCGCCCGAATCGCTTCGAGCTTCGCGATGTCTCGTCCGGTGAGGGCGAGGTCGGCGCGGCGGCGGGTCAGCACGCGGTCGACGATAAAGCTGATGAAGTTTTCGGCCAGCGTCATGAGCTCGTCGAGGCCGGCGAAGGCCATCTCCGGCTCGACCATCCAGAACTCGGTAAGGTGGCGGCGCGTCTTGGATTTCTCCGCCCGGAACGTGGGGCCGAAGGAATAGACCTTGCCTAGGGCAAGCGCGGTGGCCTCGATATAGAGCTGGCCGGACTGGGTGAGGAAGGCCTCGTCGCCGAAGTACTCGACCGGGAACAGGGTCGAGGTGCCCTCGCAGGCGGCGGGGGTGAGGATCGGCGGGTCGGTCAGGGTGAAGCCCCCCTCGTCGAGAAAGTCGCGGGCGGCCTTGACGATCTCGGCGCGGATGCGCAGGATGGCCGACTGGCGCGGGGTGCGGACCCAGAGGTGGCGGTTCTCCATCAGGAAGTCGACGCCGTGCTCCTTGAGGGAGATGGGGAAGGCGGCCTCCTCGGGGACACGCTGGATCACCTCGATGTCCGAAACGTCGAGCTCGTAGCCGCCGGGTGCTCGTGCGTCGGCGCGGACTTTTCCGGTGACGACGACGCTGGACTCGTGGGTGAGGGTCTTGATGGCCTCGAAGACCTCCGGGGTGACGGCGGCCTTGGGCACGATGCCCTGAATGGTTCCGGAGCCGTCGCGAAAGATGGGGAACAGCAGCTTGCCGGAGGCGCGGAGGTTGTAGAGCCAGCCGTGGAGGGTGACCGTTTCCCCCTCGTGCTCGCCGATGACGGCAATGGTGGTTTCAGAGCTCATGCGGACTCCTTTTCGAAGCGCTCGAAGGCGGCCTTGGCGCGCTCGATAGCAGCCCCGGCGTCAGCCCCGAGGGTGTGGTGGATTTCGAGCACGCCGGCGGGGGACTGCTTCGCGGCTCTGAGGGTTTGGAGAGCCGAGTCGAAGTCAATGGTGCCGTCGCCGGGCCACAGGTGCTCGTCGCGCTCGCCGCGGTTGTCGTGGATGTGCGCGGTACGAATGCGGTCCTTGAGCGTCTCAAGCGCGGGCGCGACACCGTCGCCGAGGTGAGCGTGGCCGAGATCGAGGCAGACGCCGACATCGTCGAAATGGCCGACGTTGAGGATTTCGAGCAGGTGCTCGGGGGTGGTGACCTCGTTCTGGATGTTCTCGAGCAGGAGCCGGACGCCCAGGGGCCGGGCGTAGGTTTGCAGATGCTCGACGGCGGTGAGGGCGTTCTCGAGGGTGCGCGGGTCCCAGGTGTCGCCGCGGTCGCCCAGGTGCAGGACCATGTGCTTGAAGGGGATTTGCTCGGCGGCTTCGAGGGCGCGCTTGCACTCGTCCATGCCGTCGATGCGGCGAGACTTTTCGTGGTGGACGACGTTGACGCAGGGCTCGCCGCCGCGCCCCTGGTCTTCATCGGCATAGAGAGGGGCGTGGAGCGAAAAGGGTTCGCAGGCGTTGGCGCGAAACCATTCGGCGGTTTCGCGGACGGCCTGGCGACTTCCATAGTCGAAGTGCTGCCGGGAGGCGAACAGCTCCAAGCCGTCCGCGCCGGAGCGGGCGAGGGTGTCGAGCAGGCCGGGGTGGAGGCGGGCGCGAAGGAAAAGATGGGAGGAGAGGATTTTGCGCATGGGTTTGGTTTAGGGTTGTTCGGCCAAACCTTATCTTCTCATTGCGGGGCCTTGAAGGGGGACGGGGCAAACGAAAGGCTCCGGGGAATCAGCCCGGAGCCTATTCGCTGTAGATCAGTAGAGCTGCCGCTTGATAACCAGCCTCAGTAGTGCTGCGACGAGCCTGCTGTGTCAAGAGGATTGAGCATAGGCGGTACCGAGGTTTCTGGATGGTCGCAGTTGAACGGAGGGCAGGAGAGTTGAACTCCCAGAGCTGATTAGACCCTGCGACCGGTTATCAAGCGGCGTCCAGTACCTACTGGATCTACCTCCAAATGCATGCTTGACAAGGCGGAAAGTAGCAGAGCCGCACTCGGAAGGGAAGAGTACGAAAGTACCAGGGACGTGCCGGTGGGATTACTGCACGAGCAGGGTGAAGCCGGCCTGGGCGAAGTGGCGGTCGAGCGAGAGGGCTTCAGTGAGACCGCGGCGGTGCATCAGCTCGAAGGAGATGTAATCGATCCAGTCCCATTCCTTGTCGGCGTAGTGGAGGCAGCGCCGCCAGCCGGCTTCGAGCAGATCGGGGGTGAGCGGCACCGCTTCGATCTTTAAAGAGCTGCGAAGAGCACCGACAAACTCGACAGCTAAGGGCTTACCGCGCCGTTTGGCGATCAGCGAGAACGACTCGATAAGAATGAGCTCGTCCAGGATGAACATGCGGGCTGGATCAGCGAAAACGTTGCGAGCCGAGCCGTGATCTGCTTCCCTTGGCATCGCAAGGACAAAGATCGCGCTCGTGTCAAGAAACGCCGGCTTGCTCATGCATCCGAACCAGAGCCGTACAAATATTCCTTGTAGTTCGACGCTACGTCGGTCACCTCGCACTCCGGCGTCTCGCGTTCCAGCCGATCGATGAGCTCAAGGACCGGGTCGCGATCCGGGCCGGCTCGCTCGACTTGAGGAAAGAGCCTTGAGGTCAGGTGCGAGTAGACCCGTTTCTGCTGCGGAGGCGGCAGTGCATCGATTGCATCTTCAATCTCGTTGACGGTCACATCCCAAGCCTAAGACCGAGGCGAAAGCCTTGCAAGGGAAAGCTAGACTTGTGCCCATGGCCGTGACGCTTCGTTCGTACTCGAAAGTGAACCTGGGGCTCAGGATCGGGCCGGCGCGGGCGGACGGCTTTCACGCTTTGGCGACGGTGTACCAGACGCTGGACCTCCATGACCTGGTCACCGTGGAGCTGGAGCGCGGCGCAGGCGGGCTGATGCTCAGCTGCACGGACCGGCGGGTGCCGCTCGATGGGCGCAATACCGTCGCCAAGATGCTCACGCGGGCGCTTGCCGGGCGGCCGGGCATCGAGGTCAGGGTCCATATCGAGAAGCGCCTTCCGGTGCAGGGCGGCATGGGTGCCGGCTCGGCGAACGCGGCGGCGGCGCTGCTGGGCGTCGAAGCGGAGCTGGCGCGCCTGGGCTGGGCCGCGCCGCTGGACGAAGCCGAGCGATTGCGCCTGGCTGCGCAGGTGGGCTCGGACGTGCCGCTGTTTCTGCTGGGCGGCTCGGTGCTGGGCCAGGGACGGGGGGAGCTGGTGGAGGAGCTGGGCGACCTGCCGCCCCGGCCGGTCGTCGTGGCCTTGCCGAACACGGGGGTCTCGACGCCGGCGGCGTTTCGCGCGTGGGACGCGCAGCAAACATTGACTTTCGAAGATCAGGCCGGTAGGCTTGAGCAGTTCACTCACGCTGTCCGGTCCACATGGGCGGGGCAGGCCGACACCGGTATCCCCTCCCCTGTGGACGGGGGTCTTGCAGGAGGCGATCCGCTCGCCGCGCTTGTCCAGACCGGGCTTTGCACGAATGACTTCGAGCAAGTCGTTTTCCGGCAAAACCCTTTCCTTGGACAATTGAAACGAGCGTTCGTCGAATCGCAAGCGGTGTACGCGGCGCTTTCGGGATCCGGCTCGGCGGTTTTCGGCGTGTTCGCCGAAAGCTCACAGGCTGAAGCCGCGGACCGCAAGCTGCGGGCGAGGAATGTGCGAACCCTGCGCGGCAGGCTGCTGAACCGGGCGGCATACCGGACGGGGATGGTGGTGTAAGTTGGGCGATCGACTAATGGTAGGTCAAGTGCCTTTGACGCACTTTGTCTAGGTTCGAATCCTAGTCGCCCAGCCAAACGGGGAAGGATGTACAGGGGAAGCATGGACGGGACCGTGAACGGAGTGGCGACCGAAGCACCGGCGGCGCGGGAAGGCGCGAAAGCCGAGCGCAAGCGCGGCGGACGGCTCCGCGAGGACAAGCGGTTTCGCATCCTGTCGGGAAGCGCCAACCCGGAGCTGGCCGGGCAGATCTGCAGGCACATCGGTGTGAGCCTGTGCGAGACCAGGATTCAGCGTTTCGCCGACGGCGAGATGCATTTTCAGCTCCTGGACAATGTGCGCGGCGCAGACGTGTTCGTGGTGCAGCCGACCTCCAACCCGGTCGACCGCCACCTGATGGAGCTCCTGATCATGCTGGACGCGCTCAAGCGGGCCTCGGCGGGGCGCATCACGGTCGTGATGCCGTATTACGGCTACGCCCGGCAGGACCGCAAGGACCGCCCGCGCGTGGCTATCTCGTCCAAGCTGGTGGCCGACCTCCTGACCACGGCCGGGGCGAACCGGGCCTTGTTCATGGACCTCCACGCGGCGCAGATTCAGGGCTTCTTCAACATTCCGGTCGACCACCTGTTCGCCTCGCCGGTGATGGTCAGCTACTTCAAGGATTTGAACCTGCCCAACCTTACCGTCGTTTCGCCGGACGCGGGCGGAGTGGAGCGGGCCCGGTTCTTCGCGACCCGGATGCAGGCGCCGCTCGCGATCGTGGACAAGCGCCGGACCGAGATGAACGTGAGCGAGGTGATGCACGTGATCGGCGACGTGGGGGGGCGCACCTGCCTGATCATCGACGACATCGTGGACACGGCGGGGACGCTGGTCAAGACGGTAGACGCGCTGCTGGCCCAGGGCGCGACCGAGGTGTACAGCTGCGCGTCGCACGCGGTGCTGTCCGGCCCGGCGTGCGAGCGGATCGCGGCATCGCGGCTCAAGGAACTGGTGGTCAGCGATTCGATCCCGCTCTGCGAGGCGGCGCGCGCGACCGGCAAGGTCAAGGTGCGGACGGTGGCCGGGCTGTTGGGCTCGGCGATCGAAAGCATTCACATGGAAACCAGCGTCAGCTCGCTTTTCGGCTGAGGCTCGAACAAAGGGAGCGGCCAGGCCGTGCCCGAAGCGACAAAGGAAAGAAATGGCAACGACGGAAACGGTAAGCGCGGTGGTCCGCGAAGGCAGGTTCACGAAGAACGCGGCGCGCCGAGTGCGCGTGGCGGGCAAGCTGCCCGGCGTGGTGTACGGGGCCAAGGAGCCCGCGGTGGCGGTCGAGCTGGACCCGAAGCAGATGCTGCGGATTTTGCATTCGGAGTCCGGGCACAACACGATCTTCGACTTGGACGTCGCGGGCGCGAAAGCGAAGGCGATGATCGTGGACTGGCAGTTCGAGCCGATCAAGGATCGGCTCATCCACGTGGACCTGAAGCGGATCGCGCTCGACAAGGCCATGCGGGCCGAGGTGCCGGTGATGTTGACCGGCATCGCTTTCGGCGTCAAGAACGAGGGCGGGGTCCTGGACCAGGTGCTGCGCGAGGTCGAGATCGAGTGCCTGCCGGGCGACATCCCGTCGGCCATTGAAGTGGACGTGACGGAGATGAAGATGGGCGGGGTGATCCGCGTGGCCGACCTGCCGCACGGAGGCAAGTTCCGCTTCATCACCGACGAGGAAACGACCGTGGCGCACCTGGCCCAGGTCAAGGAGGATGCGGCGACGCTCGAGGCCGAAGCCGCGGCGACGGCGGAGCCCGAGGTGGCGAAGAAGGGCAAGGGCGATGCGCCGGCGCCCGACGCGAAGTAGTCGGTGCTGCTGGTTGCCGGCCTCGGCAATCCCGGGCCGGAGTACCAGTGGACGCCGCACAACGCGGGCTTCCTGGCGGTCGACCGGATCGCGGCCTCGGCCGGCATCGCGGTTGCCAACCGGCGGGGCAAGGCGCTGACGGGCAAGGGTTTGGTCGCCGGCCGGGAGGTCGTCCTGGCCAAGCCGGAAACCTGGATGAACCATTCGGGCGAGGCGATGGCGGCGCTGGTCGGGGAACTGGGCCTCGACCCCGAGCGGGAGCTGGTCGTGCTCTACGACGAGCTGGCCTTGCCCCTGGGCACCATGCGGG
>CAXUHL010000183.1:1986-6428 GCA_964250745.1 uncultured Acidobacteriaceae bacterium | reverse complement strand
TCTCGAACGAGTTCCGCTTCGGGTTCACCCTGGAGCAGGACGGGCTCACCACGCCCCTCGACGGCGCGAGCTACAGCAATGCCGCGGGCTTTACCGGTATCGGGCCGAGCTACCCATTCAACGGCATCACCTATCTCGGCTTCAGCCAGCTTACCTCGCTCACGACGCCGAACGGCAACGGCCGGCTCAACACCAGCCAATCCTCAAGGCTCTTTCAATATGTCGATAACCTGACCTGGCAGAAGGGCGGACATACCCTGCGCTTCGGCATGGACATCCGCACGCTGCAAGCCAATACCCCCGTGGACGCGACGCCTGGCGACAACTACGGCGCGTTCAACTTCAACAACTCAGCCTTTACCGGTAATGAATTCGCCGACTTCCTCATCGGCGCGCCGTACCAGTCCCAGCCGGACAACATTACCGTCAACAATCGGGGCCGGGCGAAGGCCTATGCCGTCTATGCCGAGGACAACTGGCATGCGACCCCGAACCTGAACCTGAACTTCGGGCTGCGGTATGAGTACCACCCGCCTTTTGAGGCGCTCGACGGCAACCTGGGCAACTTCGACCTCAGCGTGCCGCTCTCCGGACGTTTGCTGTACCCGGCGGGCGGGGCCGGGCTGCTTTCCGTGCAGGAGCTAGCGAACTTCAACGCCTGCCCGACGGCCGGGATCGCGAACCCCTACGCCACCGGGGGCCCGCAGAACGGCGCGCCCTGCACCCCGGTGCTGACCAACACAGAGGCCGGGCTCCCGGCCGGTTTGCGCCATGCGCCGGTGCTGCGCTTCGAGCCTCGGCTGGGCTTCGCGTACCGGCCCTTCGGTGGGGATAAAACCGTCGTGAGCGGCGGCGCGGGCTACTACAACATCACCACCTCCGGCGCGCTCTTTTACGCGCTCACCGGTACGCTGCAAAGCAATGTCCAGCTGTTCACCAATACGCAGGGTGCGGCCGGCCCGGCGATCCTGTTCCCCAATATCGGCCTGGGCGCGACCTTTACGCCGCAGTTCGGGACCAACAGCTTCGTTTCCGCCAACGACATTAACTGGCACGACCCGTACTCGCTGCAGACCGCGCTCACGGTCGAGCACGAGTTTCCCGGCACTCTGGCAGCCCGGGTCTCCTACATCGGCTTGCAGACGCGGCACCTCGTCTGGCAACCCAACCTGAACGACCTGCCGCTCTCGACCGCGACCCGCGCCGCCGACCAGCCGCTCTCGGCGTTTCCCTTCCCGAACTTCCAGACTATCGACACGCGCTCGACCTCGGCGAACGCCAGCTACAACTCGCTCCAGGGGCAGCTGTCGCGGCGGTTCCGGCAGGGAGTTTCGTTTACCGCTGCCTACACCTGGGCGAAGAACCTGAGCGACAACCAGGGCACCTACGGCGCGGCCGGGGCGGTGGCGAGCTCCTTCACCGCCGAGCAGGGCGGCTACGACGGCACCTACGCGCAAAACCGCGCGCTCGACTACGGCAACGTGAGCGGTACGCGGCGGCAACGTTTTCTGCTCACCGGCGTCACGGACCTGCCGGTGGGGCGGGGTCGCCTGTTCGGGTCGCACATGCCCCGGCTTGCGGACGCGGCGGTGGGAGGCTGGCAGCTGACCAACATCTTCGTGTGGCAGACCGGGCCGTTTCTCACGCCCTACATCCCTGCGGGCACGGCGGACCCCTCCGGTACCGGATCGGGCTCCCTATTCTCGCGCGCGCAGCGGCCTGACCGCGTGGGGAACGGCAACACCGGCGCGCAAAGCCGCCGCCAATGGTTCAACACAGCCGCCTTCGCCTGTCCGGGCGGCGGAGGCTTCGCCGTCCTCCAGGCGGGCGGCTGCACCACGGGCGTGGGCTCGGCCCCTATCGGCCGGTTCGGCAACGAGGGCGTGGGCTCGGTGGTTGGGCCGGGCACGGTGAATTTGTCCACGGGCCTGAACAAGCGCATCGCACTGACCGAGCGGTTCTCGCTGCGCGCCGAGGGCACCTTCACCAACATCCTCAACCACACCAACCTGAACGACCCCGTGTCGCTCGACGTGACCAACCCGTCTTTCGGGACCATTACGCAAGCGCGCGGGTCGGATTTCGGCGGCAACCGCACCGGGCAGGTGTCGATGACGCTGGAGTTCTGACGAACTCGGAATGGCTTATCGTAGAGGCGTGGGAACGAAGCGCTTCACGGGAGTCTGGTTTCGCTGCTACTCGCACGACCATCTGCCGGTTCATTTCCACGCCAGATACGGCAAGCTGACCGTAATCGTCGAGCTGCTAGGAGACGGAAGCGCACGAGTGTCGGAGCGCAAGGATGCCATCAGGCCTCGTGGCGGCAGCCGAACCGCGGTGCGGCATATCCTGAAAGTCGCGATGGAGAACTACGACGCGCTCGAGGCGCAATGGAGGCAGACGCATGGCGAACCAGACGGACGCTGAGATCGATGCGGGCATCGATGCATGGTTTGACCGATACGGCAGTGAGCCGGAGCCTGAGCTTGTACTGGCTGACCTGGTGGAGTTTGACTTTCCGAAGAGGCTGCTGCTCTTGCACCTTTCCAACGGACGACGGCTGGTGCTTCCTCTTGAGGATGTTCAGGGGCTGGGCGAAGCGACAAAAGAACAGCTAGAGAATTACGATCTGCAGGAAGGCCAGGGGATCGAGTGGCCGGGCTTGGGTGTGGCTTACCGTATTGAGGGTCTTCTTGCCGGCTCCTACGGAAATGAAGCCTGGATGCGGGAGCTCAGGCAGGCGAACCATGGAAAACGGAGTAAACGACAGCCGGCGGCGTGAAACCCGTGCTATTCTTACCTCACGCTCAAGTGATTGGTTGTCCAGGTTGCTCTCGCTTTACCAGGCAAGACCCTCTGCACAGTAGCTTCCACCAAGCCCTCAAGCGTACCCGCCTCGTTCCCAAACCCCATCTGAGGCGTGGTCGAGAGATTCCGGCGTTTGTGCCGAGTCTCCAGTGGCTGCGTGCGGCAGAGTGAGCCCAAGGCTCCCGTTCTTCCTTACGCACATCAGGTTTCATGCTTCCCCGTGATCGCGCACAGGCGCGCCCACGGCCGGGAGCCTCGCAGGCAACGCCCGCCTCTCCGCTCCCGCAACTCGGGAGACTGTGCCGCGCAGGAAGTGCGCGCCGACGGACCGGCCCGGCGTCGCAAAGATCCCAAGGACAAATGTCAGAACTTACGCAAGCCGTTCCAGTTTCCGTGCAATTCAACGATTTCGCCATCTCCGCCGCGCTCAAGACCCGGCTCCAGTCCAACAGCTTCATCGTTCCCACCCCGGTGCAGGCCGGTGCGATCCCGCCCGCGCTCGAAGGCAAGGACGTGCTTGCCACCGCGCAAACCGGCACCGGCAAGACCCTTTCGTTCCTGCTGCCGATCATCGAGAAGATCCAGGCCGAGAAGACGCGCGGCGCGGTCGCGCTCATCCTCCTGCCGACCCGCGAGCTGGCCATGCAGGTAGAGAAAGCCTTCAAGCAGATCACCACCGGCATCTCCGTCGCGCTGGTATGCGGCGGCATGGCGGAAGGCCCGCAGATCGAGGCCCTGCGACGCGGCGCGCGGCTGGTCGTCGCGACCCCCGGCCGGCTCGAGGACTACATCGACCGCAAAATCGTGCGCTTTGAAGGCGTGCGCATCCTGGTCCTCGACGAGGTGGACCGCATGCTCGACATGGGCTTCAAGCCGGCCATCCGCCGCATCGCGGACATCCTGCCCAAGGACCGGCAGACCTTGTGCTACTCGGCCACGCTCGACAACCAGATCAAGGAAGTGGTCCGCGACTACCTCCGCAACCCCGTCCGCATCGAGATCGGCTCCGTTCTCAAGCCGAGCGAGAATGTTTCGCTCCAGGCGTACGAGGTCGAGTCCGACTCCAAACTGGACCTGCTGACGCACCTGATCAAGGCCGAGAACGGCTCGTTCATCGTCTTCGTCAGGACCAAGCACGGGGCCGACCGCATCGCGACCCGGCTTGAAAAAGCCGGCATCCAGGCGGCGCGCATCCATGGCGACCGCACCCAGTCGCAGCGCAACGCGGCGCTCCGGTCCTTCTCGCAGGGGCGTGAGCGGGTGCTGGTCGCGACCGACGTCGCGGCGCGCGGGCTCGACGTGAAGCATGTGGCGCACGTGGTCAACTACGACATGCCGAAGGAAGCCGAGGACTTCGTCCACCGCGTGGGCCGCACCGGCCGCGCCGAGGCCTCCGGTACCGCGTCCACCTTCGTGATGGGCAGCGAAAAGCGGGATTTGGCGAAGTTCGAGCGTCAGCTCAACATCAAGATCAAGCGCTTCCGGGTCCGCCCGCACGCGGTGATCACCGCCGCCCCGGCGCCCGTGCCGATGCAAAAGGCAGGGTAGAGGGTAGAGGGTAGAGGGTGGAGGAAAGCCGAGGCGGAGGCTTCCCGCAAGGGAAGTTCTCACCTTCACCCTCGACCCTTCACCCT
>CAXUHL010000183.1:0-1886 GCA_964250745.1 uncultured Acidobacteriaceae bacterium | reverse complement strand
GGACTGCGGCCCGCGCGGCACAGGGACCGAGTACCGGGTCTTGACCAGCTCCACCCGGCGCGGGTCGGCGTAGTCGCCGGCGACGCGCCAAAAATCGATCGTCCCGCCCGCCCGAGGGTCGTCGAACTGTGAAAACGTCGTCGCGGCCAGGAACCGGCTCGAGTTGTCGAACACCACGGCCTCCGACAGCGCGCCGTCGAACGGGTACTCGCCCGTGGACTCGAGCGTCCCGGTCGCGGGGTCGAGCCGCAACAGGGTCAGCGTGGAAAAGTACTGCAGGCGTGGGTCGCCGACAGGAAACGCACTGCGCTCCAGGTTTGTAGTCGCAACCCAGCGTCCATCCGGGCTGACCGCGAGCCCCTCCGGCCCGGGCCCCGTTTCCGCGTGCGAAACGAGCGTGTGCACCGGCGCGCCGTCCTTGCCCCCACCTGCGTCGATGCGGATGGAGGTGACCGTGCCTCGTACTTCCCCTCCGAAAAACAGCGCGTTGACGAGCGCGAACCGTCCGTCGGCCGTGAACTTGACCGTGAATGAGGACCGGTCGAGCTCCACCGGCTCGCCCCACGGCCGCAGGCTGCCGCCGGTGTACTCCAGCATGGACAGGCGCGGGTGCGTCATGGTGACGATCCCGAGCACGTCCCGGGTCGGCATCCACTCCGCATCGGTCAGCTCTTCACCGGGTACATAGCCGGGCAGCGCGGGGGTCCGCGCCGCGCCCAACCGTCCGGCGGTGAAGGGATATATCGCGATCGGCAGCTCGCCATGCTTGCCGTGCGGGGCGAACAATACCGCGACCAACGTGCCGTCCTTGTTCACGGAAACCGAAACGGGCCGCTCGAACGCCTCGATCTGCTGCACGGCTTTCGGGTGGTCGGGATCGGCGAGGTCCACCACGGTGATCTTGCGGCCCGGCGGAAGCTCCTTGAGCAGCGCGTCGGGCCGGCCCGCCGGACGGGGGCCCTGCGTTTCGACGACGATGGCGAAGCGCCCGTCCGGCGTCACGGCGACCGAGGTCGGCGGTCCGGTCACCGCGTTGGTCGCGGGCACGGTCGCCGCGTGGAGGCTCCCGGCGGGCCGGTCCAGACGGATGACGGCCAGCGCATCCTCCCCGGCCGGCGGCCCCAGATTGCCGTCGAGGTAGGCCGAAGGGATCATGTCCGTATCGCATGCGGCTACCAGCAGCTTGCCCTGAAAGTCGAACCCGGGCGTTTGCTGGGCAAGCGCGCACGGGGCAAGCAAGAGCGCGGCGAGAAGGACGGACAAGCGCATGGAGGCAGGATACGCGAGGTGTGGAAGGAGGAGGGAGGAGGTACAAGGCTGCGAGCGAGAACGCGCCCGATTTCACGCTTGCAAGTCTTGCCGCGCGCCCACGTCTCAAACGCAAGCTGTGACACCCTCACCGATACAGCAGTCACCGGTAGCTTCTCCCTCCACCCTCGCATCTCACCCGGCAATGGCCGCCCCGCTCACCCTGGCTCTCGTGTCCTGCGCCGCGCTCGGCCTGCGCCATGGGTTCGACTACGACCACCTGGCCGCCATCACCGACATCACCAGCGTGCAGCGCGGCTGGCGCGAGGGCATGCGCCTGGGCCTGCTGTACGCGCTCGGCCACGCGGCCACCGTCGCCGCGCTCGGCGTCGCGGTGGTCGCGTTTCGCCTGGCGCTGCCCGTACACCTGGACGCGGTGGGGGAGCGGGTGGTCGGGGCCACGCTGCTCGTGTTGACCGCGTACATCGTTTGGAGCTTCTTCCGGCGCGGGACCGGCGCGCACGCCCACCCGGTCTCGCGCATCGCCCTGCTCGCGCGCGGAGCCCAGTGGCTGGGCTGGCGCGCCCAGCGGCAGCGCGCGCCCGCACTGCCCCGGCCCAAGCCGTTCCAGTTGCGCT
>CAXUHL010000182.1:0-6511 GCA_964250745.1 uncultured Acidobacteriaceae bacterium | reverse complement strand
GCAGAAGGCAGCCGGAGGTGGCTTGAAAGGGAAAGCGAAGCGGGTGCCAAAGCCGCTCTCCGCTGCCGTAACAGAGCTGAGGACGGACCTTTGCGTCGGCGCGCGCAGTGTCTTGGCTTCGCTCCACCGAGCGTGCCCGCAGGCCCAAGGCATTCGGCGTGTCAGCCGGGAGCGGCGCTTGGCATGCCGCACCTGACTGGCATGCCCCAGCGGCAACACGCACGCGAGACAATACTTTATGCGCGCCGGAGGGCGAACATGGGCGAGGCGGGAAGCAACGTTCTCCGCGCCGCCCCCGGCAGCCGAACGGGGCTAAGCCCGCCCCATCACGCGGGCGACGGTTTCGCCGATCGCCGCGGGCGACTCGACCACCGTAATGCCGGCCGAGGTGAGGGCGGCCATTTTCTCCTTCGCCGTGCCCTGCCCGCCGGAGATGATGGCTCCGGCATGGCCCATGCGGCGGCCCGGAGGGGCGGTTTGTCCCGCGATAAAGCCCACCACGGGCTTCTTCACGTGGTCGCGCACATAGGCGGCGGCGGTCTCCTCGGCGGTTCCGCCGATCTCGCCGATGAGCACGATGGCCTCGGTTTCCGGGTCTTCGTTGAGCAGTTTGAGCGCGTCGGTGTGGGTGGTGCCGATCACCGGGTCGCCGCCGATGCCGATCGCGGTGGACTGCCCGATGCCGCGCTGGGTGAGCTGGTAGACGGCTTCGTAGGTGAGCGTCCCGGAGCGGGAAACGATGCCGACCGGCCCTTCCTTGTGGATGCGTCCGGGCATGATGCCGATCTTGCTCTTGCCGGGCGAAATGACCCCCGGGCAATTGGGGCCGATCAGACGCGAGCGCGAGTGCCGCAGCACCGACCACACCTCGACCATGTCGTTGGTGGGGATGCCCTCGGTGATGCAGATGATCAGCGGCAGCCCGGCCGCCTCGGCTTCGAGGATCGCGTCGGCCGCGAACGGGGGCGGGACGAAGATGACGGTCGCGTTCGCGCCGGTTTCCCGCGTGGCCTCAGCCACCGTGTCGAACACCGGCCAGCCTTCGTGGGTGGTACCGCCCTTGCCGGGCGTGACGCCGCCGACCACGTTGGTTCCGTACTCGGCGCAGCCTTTGGCATGGAAAGTGCCCTCCTTGCCGGTGATGCCTTGCACGATGAGGCGGGTTTGTTTATCGACGAGTACGGCCATTGGACAGTTCCTCAGTATTTAGGATTTAGGGGGTAACAGGCGTGGGTCGTCGGCCTGAAGACGTTTGATCGCGGCCGATAGCATGCGGCCCAACTCGTTCAATCGGCTCTCGAGAGCGGTTAACTGTTGAGGGTCGCCGAAAGCCAGATTCTGAGCGACGACAATTTGAGTGAGAAGTTCCATGGTGGACCCTCGGGCGATGCCGAGGAAGCGGGCGTAGTCTCGGCGCGTATTGCGGCCGTAGCCCTCCGCGATGTTGCTGGGGATGGAGACGGCGGCGCGCCGCATCTGGCTTGTCATAGCGTAGATCTCGGCCTTAGGGAAAGACTCGGTGCAGCGATACAACGCCGTCGTGAGCCCGACCGCACGCTGCCACATCAAGAGTTTGCGAAACGCCGCCTGCTCCAAGCCGGATCTTCTCCCACCGTTCAGAATCGTTGTTTGCAAATCTTGCAAGTGCGCATAGAGTGGGGTGGTCCGGTCGCGGCGGAACGCACCCTCCGGACCATGAAGATGAGCCCCGCTTTTGTTCGTTAAATCCTAACTTTTGATTCCTAACTTTTACGCCCCGCCGCCGCGACCACCTTTTCCGCCGCGTCCTGCATGGTTTCACCGACCGTGAAGGCCAGGCCCGACTCGGCGAGAATGCGCCGCCCCTCCTCGACGTTGGTGCCTTCGAGGCGGAGGACCATAGGGATTTTCACGTCCAAGTTTTTGGCCGCCTGCACGACGCCCTGGGCGAGCGTGTCCACGCGCAGGATGCCGCCGAAGATGTTGATGAACACGGCCTTGACACTGGGGTCGGAGAGCAGGATCTTGAAGGCGTTCTCGATCTGCTGCTGGTTCGCGCCGCCGCCGACATCGAGGAAATTCGCGGGCGAGCCGCCGGCGTACTGGATGATGTCCATGGTCGCCATCGCCAGGCCCGCGCCGTTGACCATGCAGGCTATGTTGCCGTCCAGCTTGATGTAGTTGAGCGCGTACTTGGACGCCTCGACCTCGAGCGGGTCTTCCTCGGCGACGTCGCGCAGGCTCTTGAGCCCGCCGTGGCGGAACAGCGCGTTGTCGTCGAAGGTGAGCTTGCAGTCGAGGGCGAGGAGCTTGCCATCTTTGGTCGTGATGAAGGGATTGATCTCGAGCAGCGTGGCGTCGGTCGCGAGAAAGACCTCGTACAGGCCCTGCATGAACTTGACTGCCTGCTGCACCAGCGGGCCTGTGAGGCCGAGCGCGAAGGCCAACTCGCGCGCCTGGTAGGCCTGGAAGCCCACCGCCGGATCGATGACCGCCTTGCGGATCGCCTCGGGGTCTTTGGCGGCGACCTCTTCGATCTCCATGCCGCCGGCCCGCGAGGCCATAAAGACCAGGCGCGACTGAGCGCGGTCGAGCACGATGCCGAGGTAAAGCTCGCGGTCGATGGCGGCGGTCTCCTCGATCAGCAGCCGCTGTACTTTCTGCCCTTCCGGCCCGGTCTGGTGCGTGACCAGCTGCATGCCCAGGATGGCGGAGGCGTACCGCTCGGCCTCGTCGAGCGAGCGGGCGACCTTGACGCCGCCGCCCTTGCCGCGGCCCCCGGCGTGGATCTGCGCCTTGACGACGACGCCGGACGCGCCGCCGGTGAGGAGGCGCTTGGCGACCTCGACGGCTTCATCGAGAGTATTCGCGACTTCGCCCTGGGGGACCGGGACTCCGTGCTCCCGCAGGATTTGTTTGGCTTGGTACTCGTGTATTTTCATGCGTTTATGCGCTCGCCTCGGGGGGACTTTCGCCACAAAGTGTACAGGCGCGGACGCAGGGTTGTCAGAGCTTGTGTCCCAGGCCGCTCCAGTCGCGGGCTTTACCGGCGGGCGAGCACGGGGGTCAGCGCTTCCGGGGTCACGCGGCAGGCCGCTCGCGTGCTCGCGTGCCATGCGGTGCCGTCGGCGTAGCGCAGGGTGGTGATTTCAACCCACGCGACCGTGGCGGCCTGCCCCAGGGCAAGCGCGGAGTTGAAGGCCGCCGCGGTCGCGCGAGTGTCCGTGAGGGTGAAGCGGCGGACGATGTCGGGTTCGGGATTTCCGTTTCCCTGGAGCGCCCACACGCGACCCTTCGCCGAGAGGGCATGGACGGCAACCTCGGCCTCGGTGATGCGCCGTCCTTCGCGCGGCGCGAGGGTGAGGCTCAGGGCGGGCTTGCCCGCGCCCTCCGGCCCGGCGACGATAAGAAAATCCGCGGCGCTGCCCCGCCGGGCGGTTGCCTCGACCGGGCAACCGATGCCCCCCGGAGCTGCCTGGAGCTTCGCGGGTGCGGTTTGCGCGGGGAGCGGAAACGGGATGAGCAGCAGAGCGAGGGCGAAGAAGCGACGCATGGCATACCTCCGACCGGGTGTGGACAGAATACGCCCGCCACGGTTCCGTTCGCCAACCTCGACCGGCGCGCCCTCCGGCGGAGAATCGAGGCCGCCCGGCTCGCTTTGCCGCGACCCGGTCTCAGTGTGCGGTGAGATGTTCGGCAGTTGGATTGCCAACCCCGCGGTCAACGAGCAGTCGCTGGCGGCGCATCCGGCTGGACGGTGTCCCGACCCCATGGAGCAGGCGGAAGCGGCCCTTTTCTGCTCGGCGATGCGGCGTCCTTCATCACGGGCGCGCGCTCCAGGTGGACGACGGTCTGACCGTGCCCTGACGACGGTCCGGCACTCCGCGCCGCACGGTGCGTAGCCCCGCGCGGGCAAAAGCCGCGGTCCCCCTCGGGCCTCACTCCGGAACAGGCATGTCGAAGCCGTTGAGCAGGGAAGCCAGGAAGCAGTAGTAGCCGACCAGGTAGAACAGCTCCGCCGTGCCCGCTTCTCCGAATGCCTCGACAGCGGACCGATAGGTCGTGTCGCCGACGTGGCCGCCCCCGCTCAGGGCAGCGGCGACATCGTAAGCGACGGCCTGCTCGGCGGGGAGGTCCGGCGGCCTTTGCCCGGCCGTGATCGTCGCGATGTGCGCGGGGCCGAGGCCGACTCCGGCGGCAACCCGCTCATGGGAGTAGAGCTCGTACCGGGCACGGAAGCGTGCGCCGACGACCAGAATGGCGACTTCGCGCACCGGCTTCGGAAGCACGGACCGCTCGGCTAGGGCGACGAGCATCTCCCAGGCGGGCCGGCCCAGCTCCGGGAAACGGATCATCGCGGTAAACGGGCCGTTCATCCCGCCGTTCGCCTCCACGGACGTGAAGCCCTTGAGGAAGCGACCCACGCCGGCCTTCACGGACTCGTGGACGGCAAGCTGCTCTTCGGAAAGATCGGAAGGTGCGAGAGGCTCCAGGCGCATGGTCAACTCCTTTACAGGTGGGTGAGAAGGTCGGAGAGGCGGCTAGGCGGCGGCCCGCCGCGCTTCCTCCAGGGTCAGGGTCTTGCGCATGCGCTCGGCCAGCATGGCGATCGCGGCATCCTGCCCGCAGCCGAAAACGGCCTTGACCGCATTGCCCTTGACGTAATAGGCCAGGAACTTGCCCTCCTCGAGCGAGCCGTCGACCTGGAGGTCGTCCCACTTGTCCGCGTGGCCCACGTAGCGGAACTGCTTGCCGAAGTGGGCGGTCCAGAACAGCGGCACCTGGTGCAGGGCCTGGCCTTCGGGCGCGAGAATCGGCACGCCGGGGCCCTTCAAAACTTCCGCCGCGAAGGTGCGCCCATGCTGCTCGGCCACGCGCCAGTGCTCGATGCGCGTCGCGTTCACGCTTGCGATGTCGCCTCCTACCCAAAGCTTGGCCCCGGCGCGCAGGGTCGCGTCCACGGGCACGCCGCCGTCCTTTTCGAGCTGCAAGCCGTGCTCGAAGCCGGTCGCCGGCTCTACGCCGACCGCAACCAGCACCAGGTTTGCGGGCAGGGTCTTGCCGGACTTGAGCTTGACCCCATCCGGGCCGATCGCCTCGGCTTCGGCCCCGAGCTCGAGCGCAACGCCGTTCGCCCGGTGCAGGTCGACCAGCACCTTCGCGGGCCCTTCGCCGAACTTCTGAGCGAACGGCTGCGGCGACCGGCACACCAGTGTCACATCGACGCCCCGGCCCTTGAGCGCGGAGGCCGCCTCGAACGCGATAAAGCTGTCGCCGATGAGCACGGCCCGCTTGCCCGCCCCCTCGCCAAGGGTGGTGACAATCGCCTCAACGTCCCGCGCGCTGCGCAGGGTGTGGACGTGCGGAGCGTCCTCGCCGGGGATGCCGAGCGGGCGGGCTTTGCCCCCGGGGGCGAGCAGGGCGGCGTCGAAGCGCAACTCGCGGCCGTCGCCGGTCTTGAGCGTACCCGCCATGCCGTCGAGCCCGACCACCTCCGCCGCGACCCGGTCCACCCGCAGCTGCGCCTCTTCCTCGGGCGACCACAGAGGCATCACGGGCTTCTTGCCCGCCAGGGTCATCTTGCTCAGGTTGGTGCGGTCCACCGGCTCTTCCGCGTGGAAGTCGATCACGCTGACGCGCCCGGCGAACCCGCCCTGGCGCAAGGCGCACACCGCCGCCGCCGCGGCCGCGCCGCCGCCGATGGTGACCACGTGCAGGGCCTCACCGATGGGCGTGGCGGGCGCATGGTCGTCATGGTTGGCGAGCGAGGGGGCGTTCACCGGTTCGGGGTCGACCAGGATCGAGCCGTCCTCGATCCGCGCCTCATACCGCTTCAGCGACCGCAGCGGCGGCGGCTCCAGGAGTTGCCCCGGGCGGTCGGTCGATAGTTCGAAGGTGCCGCCGTGCCAGGGGCAGATCAGCTTGCCGTTGCACACAGCACCGCCTTCGAGCGCCGCGCCGGCGGGCGGGCATTTCGCTTCGAGCGCAAAAAGCCCGCCCGCCTCCGTGTGCACCAGCAGAATCTCCGTTTCACCGACCTTGACTGTCTTTTTCGCGCCCGCCGGCAGCTCCGCCGCGGTAAGCACTCGCTCCATTGCCATCCGTTCGACCCTCTCAGGCCAATACGATGCGCTGGAAGCGTCAGCTAGGATACCGGCATGACAGACGCGGAGTTTCGCCTGCTGGTAAAGGAAGCGGTCGAGCGCGACCGGCCGCTCGCGCGAGAACAGGCTCGCGCGCTGGTCGGGGCGGTGCTTGGCGCGCCCGATCCCCTGCCCGAAGCGATGGCGCTGCAAATGGCGGCGCTGGTGACCGCCATGCGGCGGCGGGGCGAGACGGCGCAAGAGCTGTGCGGGTTTGCCGAGGCCATTCGCGCGGCGGGCGTGCCCTTGCCTCTTTCGGAAGACGAACGCGCCGGATTGGTGGATACCTGCGGGACCGGCGGCGACGGGCTCGACACCTTCAATATCTCGACCGCCGCGGCCCTGATCGCGGCCGGCGCTGGAGCGCGCGTGGCCAAGCACGGCAACCG
>CAXUHL010000181.1:0-6520 GCA_964250745.1 uncultured Acidobacteriaceae bacterium | reverse complement strand
CACCCCCACCAGCACGCCCTCACGCCCACCCTCCGACCGAGCCCGCGCCGCCAGCTCAACCCCGCGCCGCCGCGCCTCCCCCGCCTTTTCTCCGGCCGCGACCGCCCCAAATCCCAGCGCCGCGAACCCCATCGCCGAAGCCTGATACGTGCCCGTCAGCAGGATCTCCGCCCCCGCATCCAGGTAGCTCCGGTGCACCGCAAGCACGGCCTCCGGATTCTCGAACAAGGCGCGCGCCGACCACAGCGGCCCTTCCGTCGAGACCCCGCGCGCTTCCAGCTCCGTCGCGAACCCGCCGTCCAGCACCCGACGCGGCCGCAAATCCAGTTCTCTCCAACCCCGCACACAACCCTCCCGCCTTTGCCCGCGCTCCTAGCAGCATGGTCAAGGTACAGGAAGGCCAGTGCGGCCTGTGCGCCCACTTCGGCGAGCCCGAAGCAGGCACCCGTCTGCCCGCCATCCTCGAGATTCTCTCGACCCGCCAGGCCCAGGAAACCCTGACCGCCCCCTGCACCCAGACGCAGCTCAGGGGCGTACACCTCCGCGTCACCCCGGTCAGCGGCTGCGACGGCTTCGCGCTCGCACACTAGGGCGCTACCGCTTGCGCTCCCATCGCTCCTCGTGCCGGTCGTCCCGCACCGCCAGCTCCCGCACCAGCCCCGTCGCCGGGTCCTTGAGGAAGCTCAGCCGCGTCGTCGACCCGCTCGGAAAGAAGAACGTGTTCGCGCTTTCCGGCAGCAGCTCGGTCACCTCGCCGATCCGGTTGCGCTGGAACAGCTGGTCCCCGGTTCGGTACACCGTGATCTGGGTCACCCCCGCGTCCTCGTATTCGCCCAGATAGGCGTCGTAGACCGCCGGGTTCACCCTGGCCGGCACGGGATGCACCGGCACCACCACGTGCTCGGCCGCCGGCGGCAAGCCGGCATCGGCGGCGAGGGAGTGGCTCAGAAACCACAGCGGCAGCGCGGGGTTCGCATACGCTTTCTCCCACACGCTATGCTTCACCCCGGCGTACTCCCAGTACCGCACGTTGCCCTCCCCGGCCTTCAACGCGTCGTACATCAGGGCGCTCTGCCGGGGGCTCACCACCGGGTCGTCCGCCCCGTGAAACTCCCACACCGGCACGTGCCTGAGCGCCCGCGCGTACTCCTCGGGCAGCGTCGTCTGCTCGTTCCAACGGTTGGGCGCATAGGACCAAAACACCCCTCCGCATACCGGCGCGATCGCCGCGAAGACACGGGGGTACTCCCGCGCCAGCTCCCAGGTCCCGTAGCCGCCGAGCGACAGCCCCGTCAAATACGTCCGGTTCGCGTCCCCGTCGAACTCGACTTCCTCGGCCCGGAGCGCGGCCATGGCGACCTCCATCATGTCCACATCGGTCCAGTGGTGATGGCTGAACGGCACCTGCGGCATCACCACCACGAACGGCCACCGCTCGGGGTGCACCCGGATCGCCGCCGGCAGACCGATCTGCGTCTCGTCGAGCCCTTCCGACCCGCGCTCGCCGGAGCCGTGCAGGAACAGGATCATCGGCCATTTCTGGTCCTTCCGGTCGCCGGTCCACTCCGCCGGCACGTACACCACGTACTTGCGCTGGATCCCGCGCACCGTCACCGTTCGGTTCAGGAAGCCCGTGTCCTGCCCATGGCGGGCCGCCCCGAGCGGCGCGCACACGAGCAGACCCATGATCAACCCCGACCAGCGCCAAGCCGCCATGCGCCCAGCATAGCAAGCCTCGCCTGAACTCTTACTGAAGCGAGCCCCCGCGCGTCCGAATGATCTCCCGGTACACGCGCGCCGAATCCTTCACGGTTCGCTTCTGGGTAGCGTGATCGACATACACCAGTCCGAACTGCTCTGTAAATCCCGAAGTGAACTCCCAGTTGTCGAGCAGCGACCAGTGGAAGTAGCCCTCGAGCGGCACACCCTCGCCACTCACGCGCAGGTAGTTCCGCAGGTAGTCGCGCAGGAACGCGGCCCGCTCCGGGTCGCGCACCGCCCCGCTTGCATCGGGCTTGTCCGCCCGGCTCATGCCGTTCTCCGTCACCGCGACCGGCAGCCCGTACCGCTCGTGGAGCCAGCGCGGCGCCCAGTACAGCAATTCCGGCACCACCGCCCAGCCGTTGTGGGTGCGCGGCATGCCCGGCGGGTCCGGGACAAGCTCCGGCTTGCCGCCCGCACCGGCCCGCACATGCGGCGCGAAATACAAGTTCACCGCGCAAAAATCCAGCTTCTGCGCGATCTCCGCCATGCTCGCGGGCGTGGCCAGCTTTTCAAGCGCAGGCGCGAGTGCGAAGCACCGGTCCGGGTAGCGGCCCTTGTAGATCGGGTCCAGCCCCCAGCCACTCCCCACGAACAAAAGCGGCGGCGCGCCGGGCCCCAGCCGCACCTCCTCCACCGCGAACGACTGAGCCCGCGCCGCCTCTGCGTCCGCCGCGCTTTCCGACGCGGGCAGGCTGAACATCCCGGCGAATGGCAGCCCCACCCGCACCGGCTTCGGCGCGCCCGCGCGCAGCGCCTGCACACCCAGCCCGTGCGCCGACAGGATGTGGTGCGCGCCTGTCGCGAGCTCGTCCCGCCCCAGCTTGCGGAACGGCGGGTGCATCCCGGTCTCGAAGGCCAGGCTCCAGAAGATGTTCGGTTCGTTGATCGTCATCCAGCGGCGTACCCGGTCGCCATAGCGGGCGGCGAGCAGGTGCGCGTATTCCGCGAACCAGGCGGGCGAGTCCCCGTTGAGCCAGCCGCCCTGCTTGTCCAGCGCTTCCGGGTAGTCGAAGTGGTGCACCGTGACCCAGGGCTCGATGCCGGCCCCGAGCAGCCCGTCCAGCAGGCGGTCGTAGTAGTCCAGCGCCTTGACGTTCGGCTGCCCGCGCCCTTCGGGCATCACCCGCGGCCAGCCGATCGAGAGCCGGTACGCGTTGAGCCCTATCTCCTTCATCAGCGGGATGTCCCCCGCCCAGCGGTGAAAGGTGTCGTCGGTCACGAGCATGCTGCTCCCGTCTTTCACCTTCGCCGGGTCATGGTCGAGCACGCTCCAGATCGAGCGCCCGCCGCCATCCTCGTAGGGGTAGCCTTCCACCTGCATCGCCGAAGTGGCCGCGCCCCAGGCGAACCGGCGCGGAAACCGCGGCGCGGCGGCACCGAAGGTGCGGGTCGACGCCGCGAGGGCGGCCGCGGCAGCAAGGAACGCGCGGCGGCTGAGAGCTGGTGAAGCGACCTTGGCCATGGAAACCTCGATCCTGCGCAACGGCCCACAGTAGCAAGCGCCGGAAACGCCGGGCAAGCCTTTCGTTGCGCCGAAAGGGAACCGGCCCCCAAGGGGGGTCATTCTGAGCGAAGCGAAGAACCTGCTTTTTACCTGGCCCGCGCGCGAAAAGCAGGGGTCACCTTGCCTGGCCTTTGATCTGAGGCAAAGAGAGGCTTCGGACAAACACTTTCGGGAAGACCCGGCTCCGGGCAAAGCCCCCTCAGTGCGACAAGGTTTCCTGCAGCGCCGCCAGCATCCGGCTCAGGTCCTTGTCCGTCCGCTTCTGCTCCTCGATCTTGCCGATCGAGTGCATCACCGTGGTGTGGTGCTTGTTGCCGAACTGCCGGCCGATCTCCGGCAGGCTCGCCTCGGTCATTTGCTTGGACAGGTACATCGCGATCTGCCTGGGCACCACCACCTTGCGCGAGTTGTCCTTGGCCTTCAGCTCCGTCACGCGCATCGCGAACTGCTCGGCCACCGCGCGCTGGATCGCCTCGATGGTGATCTTGCGCACCTGCGTGTCGATGAACTGCCGGAGGCACAGCTGCGCCACGGTCAGGCTCATCTCCACCCCGTGCAGCCGCGTCCAGGCGAACAAACGGGTCAGCGAGCCCTCGAGCTCCCGCACGTTGGTCCGGATGTTGGACGCGACGAACAGCGCCACTTCGTTCGGTAGCGCGATACCCTCGATCTCCGCCTTTTTCTGCAAAATGGCGACCCGTGTCTCCAGATCCGGAGGCTGGATGTCCGCCACCAGACCCCACTCGAAGCGCGACCGCAGACGGTCCTCGATCTCCGCGGTCTCTTTTCGGACGAAATCCTTGGGCGGCCGGTCGCTCGCGATCACGATCTGCTTGCCGCTCTCGTGCAACGCGTTGAAGGTGTGGAAGAACTCCTCCTGCGTGCGCTCCTTGCCTGAAAGGAACTGGATGTCGTCGATCAGAAGCAGGTCCATCGACCGGTACTTGTCCCGGAAGCTTGTCATTTTGTCGTAGCGCAGCGAGTTGATCATCTCGTTGGTGAACTTCTCGCTCGACACATAGGAGATCGCCGCGGTGGGCTGCCTTCGCTTCAGCTCGTGGCCGATCGCCTGCATCAGGTGCGTCTTGCCCATGCCCACGCCGCCGTACAGGAACAAGGGGTTGTAGGCCCGGGCCGGCGACTCGGCCACCGCCGCCGCCGCCGCCCGCGCGAACTGGTTGCCCGCCCCGCTCACGAAGGCGTCGAAGGTGTAGCGCGGGTTGAGCTGCGCGGCCGTGTTCCAGTCGAACCGGCCCTGCTGCGGCGAAGCCGTGTTCTGCGGCGAAGCCGCCCCCTGCTGCAAAGGCGCGGCTTGGGATACCGGAGCGGCAAAACTGCCCTGCAGCGTCACCGTTTCCTGCACCGGCTGCGCGCGCCGCCCGCCGAACCGGCCCGGCCCCAGGGTGGAGGCCGGCGGCATCCGCTCTTCGGGGTCGGGCTCGGCGTCGGGGCTCGCGGGGCCGGTCTCGGGCAGCACGAATTCTACCCGCTCGTACGGCAGGCGCAGCGCGTCGATCGCTTCCCCGATCAGGTCCGCGTAGCGGTCGCCCATGCCTTCGAACTTCGCCGTCGGCACCCGCACTACCAGCACGCTGCCTTCCGCGTGGCTGAACAGCGTCGGCTTGAACCACGTCTCGTACGCCTGCCGGTTCACCTTCTTCTGGAGCGCCCCAAGGATGCGGACCCAGGGGTTCAGGGGCGCGGCGGGTGCGGCGGGCGCGACGGGATAAAAGCTCATGGGCGGCGGATCCTTACCGGCAGGCTCGTGGTCCGGCGCAGCGCCGCTCTCCACCCTCGCTCAGGCAACGGAAAACGCCTCTTTCCCGGGCAGGGAACGAGCGCCGCCGGCAAGGCGCGGCGAGCTGAGGAGCATGGCAGAAAGGCGCTGAGCGCAGCGTGGAAGACGGGGCCTGCCGCAACCACGAATCGGTCAAAGTGAGACTCAGGCTAGCACACCGGCCCGGCGGTTTCCGCCTTGTTTTCCACGCCGTTTCGTGCTTCGGTTCCGGTTGCACAACCCATGGTGAAAGCGGTCCCGGAACCGTACAGCGCCGCACGTTTTACCGGAAATTTCCCTTGGCGGCGCTCTCCCGGCGGGCGTATCATCCACGCGCTCGACCGCTCCGCTCTCCGCGACGCCTGCGGTATACTTTGGGTTCAACCCCGGCTGCGATCCGGTCCGGGGTACGCGAGCTTCCGCACGAAAGGCCACCCGCAATGCCCAAACGTACCTTCCAGCCCAACCGCCGCCACCGCGCCAAGACGCACGGCTTTCGCACCCGCATGAAGACCAAATCCGGGGCCGCCGTTCTGTCGCGCCGCCGCGCCAAGGGCCGCCACAAGATCGCCGTTTCCCCCGGCTTCCGCGACTAGAGCGGCCGCGCCGCGCGCCGCGCTTCGTATGCTGTCCCCTTTCCAGGCAAGCAGGCTCCGCAAACACGCCGACTACGGGCTCGTCTATAACGCGAGCCGCAAGCACCGGAGCCGCACCTTTTCCTTCTTCTACCGCGAGCGCCCCGGCGAACTCGTTCCCCGCTTCGGCCTGACCACGCCCCGCGCCCTGGGCCCGGCGGTCCTGCGCAACCGCGTCAAGCGCCGCCTGCGCGCGGCGGCCCACCCCGGAATGCACCTGCTCCCCCCAGGCGTGGATGTCATCCTGCACCCGCGCCCGGAGACTGCGACCGTGCCTTTCCCGGCACTGGTATCGGAGATCGAAACGGTCTTTCGCACCGTCGCCTCGCGCGTTGCCTCGGGCGCGGCCCACCCCCCGCTGCCGCGCGGCCCGCGCCCGCCGCAACGCCAACCGCCCAAGCCGCCCAGGCCGCGACCATGAACACCCTTCTCAACGCGGCGTTCGCCCTGTGGAAGCGCCTGCTCGGCCCCGTTCTGCAGGCCGGGTCGCCGGGTGGGTCCGTGGGCGGCTGCCCCTTTCAGCCCACCTGCTCGGAGTACGCGACGCTCGCTCTCGCCGAGCACGGCCTCGCGAGCGGCGCGCTCATGGCCCTTTGGCGCATCCTGCGCTGCAACCCGTTTTCGCGTGGCGGCTGGGACCCCGTACCGCCCGGCAAACATGGTCCCGTCCGTTTACCATAGAGCAGTCACCCCGAAACGGACGCGCACACCCTTGCCAGAATTACGCAATCCCAACCAGCAGGCCCCCGCGGGCCCGGGCGGCGGCTCTCCCGGCGGCAGCTCCTCGCTCCTGATGTATTTCGCCCTGTTCCTTCTGGTCTTTCTCGGCCTTCAGTACTT
>CAXUHL010000180.1:3713-6575 GCA_964250745.1 uncultured Acidobacteriaceae bacterium | reverse complement strand
GGTCGAGCGCGGAGGCGGGCTCGTCCATCAGCAGCACCTCGGGGTCGACCGCGAGGGCGCGCGCGATGCACAGCCGCTGCTGCTGACCGCCCGAGAGGCTCGCGCCGGATTTTTTGCGCAGGTCGTCCTTGACCTCGTCCCACAGGGCGGCCGACTTGAGCGACTTTTCCACCACCTCGTCGAGCACTTGTCGCTTGCGGAAGCCGTTGAGCCGCAGCCCGGAGGCGACGTTGTCGTAGATGGACATGGTGGGGAACGGGTTGGGGCGCTGGAAGACCATGCCCACGCGCCGGCGGATCTCGACCGGCGAGGCATCGCGGTAGATGTCGAGCTCGCCGATGCGGACCGTGCCCGCGACGCGGCCGCCGGAGCTGGTCTCGTGCATGCGGTTGAGGCAGCGCACAAAGGTCGACTTGCCGCAGCCTGACGGGCCGATCAGCGCGGTCGCCTGGTTCGGGGGGATCTGCAGGTCGATGCCGAACAGGGTTTGGTGTGTGCCGTACCACGCGTCGAGCGTGCTTACCTGGATGCCTACGCCCACGGTTACGAGTTTCCTTTCAGGATGCCGCGCGAGGCGGTGTAGCGGACCAGCGCCACCGCGAGCACGATCAGTAGGATCAGCACCAGCGACCCGGCCCAGGCGAGCCGGTGCCAGTCGTCGTATGGGCTAATGGCGTAGATGTAAATCTGCAAGGGCAGCGCGGCGATGGGCTGGTTGAGGTTGTGGCTCCAGAAATTGTTGCCGAACGCCGTGAACAAGAGCGGGGCGGTCTCGCCGGCCACGCGCGCGAAGGCCAGCATGCAGCCGGTAATGACGCCGGGGCTGGCCGTGCGCAGGGTGATCGAGAGCACCGAACGCCAGTTGGGCACGCCGAGCCCGAGCGCGGCCTCGCGGACCTGGTTGGGTACCAGCAGCAGCATCTCCTCGGTCGTCCGGGTGATGGTGGGGATCATCATGATGCCGAGCGCGACGCCGCCCGACAACGCGGAAAAGTGCTTCTGCGGCAGCACGATCAGCGAGTACACGGCGATGCCCATGACGATGGACGGCACGCCGTTCAATACATCCGCCGTAAATCGTACTGCGTTCGCCAGTTTCGATCCGCGGCCGAACTCGGCCAGGAAGATGCCCGCCGCGATGCCGATGGGCACGCCGAACAGCGAGGCCAGCGCGAGGATGACCCCGGAGCCCAGGATGGCATTGGCCATGCCGCCGCCCACCTCGCCGACGGGCTTGGGGATCTGCGTGAAGAAAGCCCAGTTGAGCGAGGACGCGCCCTTGAACAACAGGTAGCCGAAGATGGCCACCAGCGGCGCGACCACCAGCAGGGTGCTCATGATGGCGAGGCCGGTGGCGAGTTGATTCGCGGCGGAGCGCCGGAAACGGTTGGCGTTGCTTACGGCAAGCTGCATGCGCTTACACCACCCTTGCCGGCGCGCCGCGCGTGACCGCCCATACCAGCAGGCGGGCCAGCGCGTTGACCGCGATGGTGACCAGGAACAGCGCCAGGCCGATCTCGATCAGCGCGGAAAGGTAGGTGTCGTCGGAGGCTTCGGAGAACTCGTTGGCGATGACGGAGGCGAGCGAGTAGCCGGGCGAGAAGAGGGACCGGGCGATCTCCGGCCGGTTGCCTATCACCATGGTAACGGCGAGCGTTTCCCCGAGCGCCCGGCCCAGCCCCAGGATGACCGCGCCGACGATGCCGATGCGTGCATTGCGCAGCACGCCCATGCGGATCATCTCCCAGCGGGTCGCGCCGAGGGCCAGCACGGCCTCGCGCTGCGAGTGCGGCACCGAGCGCATCACCTCCCGGGTGAGGGACGAGATGATGGGCAGGATCATGATGGCCAGAATGACGCCGGCGGCCAGCATGGAAGGGCCGTAAAGGGGGCCGGTGAACAGGGTGGTCCAGCCGAGTGTGGACTTGAGCAAGGGCCCCACGTGCTCCCGCAGCAGCGGAACCAGGATGAAGATGGCCCACAAGCCGTAGACGACCGAGGGAATGGCGGCGAGCAGCTCCGTGAGGAAGGCCAGGGGCGCGCGCAGCCACTGGGGGGCCATCTCCGTGAGATAGACCGCGAGGCCGACCGAAAGCGGGACGGCGATGACCAGGGCGACGAGCGAGGAAACGAGCGTGCCGTAGATGAATGGGGCCGCGCCGAAGGAGCCCGAGACCGGGTCCCAGGCCGAACCCGTGAAAAAGCGCCAGCCGAACTGGTGCAGGGTCGCCGAGGAGCGATACACCAGCTCGTAGGCGATCAACGCCACGATGGCGAAGATGGACAGCGCGCACAGCACCATAAGGGAGCGAAAGAGACCATCCGGCACGGCGGACCGTCCGAGCCCCGCAAGGTAGCGGCGGACTTCGGAGGGCGCGGCGTCCGGTGCTGCGGCAAGGTTCGCGCGCGGGCCGGTTTGGGTCAGCGCGGGGATGCGCACTTGCTGTATTTTTCCGTCCACCGATGAGACTCTATCCGGATTGGGTGAATGCACGATGAAGAACCGTTGCCAACAGGCTACCAGCCGGACGCCTCAGGAAACAGGCTCCCGTCAGCGTTCGCCTTCTTCCGTGGCTGCGTTCACTCCACGTGCGTAGCCCGAATTGAAAGCAGGCTGCCGGTATGCGCTCGCCCAAGACCCGGGCCGCCTCGCCGCATGGCCGCCGAGTCGGCCGCGATAGCATCGTGCCATGGCAAGGGTGAAGAGTCCGGGAGGGGCAGGTAGAGGCCGCTCGCGCCGAGGAAGCTGCGAAGTATCTGGAACTGACGCTTTCGACGATGTCCGAGGACCTGCGGGAGGGCTGAGCGGCCCCGGGGGGGGGGGGGGGGGGCGGGCCGCCCCCCCCCCCCCCCCCCCCCCCC
>CAXUHL010000180.1:1502-3703 GCA_964250745.1 uncultured Acidobacteriaceae bacterium | reverse complement strand
GCACGAACAGCAGCACCACGGCGATGCCGAGCACCGCCGCCGGCCGGCGGCCGAGCCGCGCCCGGGCGCGCCCGGCTGCCCCGCCCCGGCCCGCGCGGGTGCCGTCTACTTCATCGACGCGACCGTGGCCTGGACGCGCTGCGCCACCGGCCCCGGCAGCGGGGCGTAGTAGAGCGAGGCCGCCTCGCCCTCGCCGTGCTCCAGCATCCAGCCCAGGAAGTCCTTAAGCACCTTGGCCTTGGCCGGGTCCTGCCCAGCGGTCGGGATCAGCAGCCACGTGAAGCTCGAGATGGGGTACACCGATGCGCCGGGCTGGTTGGTGATGGACACGCGGTAGTCGGGTGGCATCTGCTTGAGCGCGGCGGCCGAGGCGGCGACGCCCTCGATCGAGGCCTTGACGAACTGGCCGGAGGCGTTGCGCACCGAGCCGTACGGAATCTTGTTCTGGAGCGCGTAGATCAGCTCGACGTAGCCGATGGAGCCGGGCAGCTGACGCACCAGGCCGGCGATGGCCTCGTTGCCCTTGCCGCCGAGCCCCTTGGGCCAGGAGACCGCGGTTCCCGTGCCCGGGCCGCCCTTCCACTCCGGGCTCACCTTCGACAGCCAGTCCGTGAAGATAAAGGTGGTACCGGACCCGTCGGACCGGTGCACGACGGTGATGTCGGTGTTGGGCAGCTTGACGCCGGGGTTTTCCTTCTGGATGTACGGGTCGTTCCAGGTGGTGATCTTGCCCAGGTAGATGCCGGCCAGGGCGTCCTGCGAGAACTTCAGCTCCTCCGACACGCCGGGCAGGTTGTAGATGGGTACCACCGCGCCGAGCACGGTCGGGATATGCTGCACTTTCACTTTCGCTTCCGCGATCTGCGCGTCGGTCATCGGGCCGTCGGTCGCGCCGAAGTCCACCGTGCCGGAGGTGACCTGGCGGATGCCGCCGCCCGAGCCGATGGGCTGGTAGTTGATCTCGACGCCGGGGTGCTGGGCGCTGTACTCGGAGAACCACTTGGAATAGATCGGGTTGGGGAAGGTCGCGCCCGCGCCGTTCAGCTTTTGGGCGTACCCGGTCGCGCTCGCCGCCGCCAGGGCCATCGTTGCCAGAACCGCAATAACTTTCACGTGTGCCTCGCTTTCACTCCCCGAGAGTCTGCGGGTTCGATGTTACAGACGGTTGAACAGGGGAGGAAATGTCCCGAGATGGAGCGGCCGGCAGGGTGAAGAAGAACGTGGTTCCCGCCCCCAGTTCGCTCTCGGCCCACACCCGGCCGCCGTGGGCGAGCACGATGTGCTTGACGATCGCCAGGCCCAGGCCGGTGCCGCCGGAGTCGCGCGAACGGGCCTTGTCGACCCGGTAGAACCGCTCGAAGATACGGTGGAGGTGTTCCTCCGCCATGCCCTGGCCCCAGTCCCGCACGTAGAATTCGACCTCCCGGCCCGCGTTCCGGGCGCCGATCGCAACCCGCCCGCCGGAACGCCCGTACTTCATCGCGTTCTCGATCAGGTTGCCGAAGACCTGCTCGAGCGCGTCGCGGTCCGCCAGGACGGGGGTCGCGGGCGCGTCGTCCAGCTCGAGCGGGATGCCGGTTTCGGCGGGCATGCCCCCCAGCGTTTCCGCGATCTCGTCGAGCAGCTCGCTCGCAAGCACTGGCCGCAGCAGCAGCCGGTAGTCGGACGCTTCCACCGTGGCCAGGGTCAGCAGGTCGGCGGTGAGCCGGTTCATGCGCTTGGCATTGCGCAGGACAATGTTGAGAAAGTCGCGCACCTGGTCCGCGATCTGCTCGTCGAGCACGGTTTCGACGTAGCCGGTGATGGAGGTGAGCGGGGTGCGCAGCTCGTGGGAGACGTTGGCGACGAAGTCGCGCCGGGTGCGCTCGGCTCGCTCCACGTCGGTGACATCGTAGAGCACCACCACCGCGCCGCCTGTGGGCATGGGCGCGGCGGAGACGGCATAGGCGCGTCCGGGCGCGATGCCGGTGGCCCGGCCGCGGCCCAGGGCCTTGCCTTTCTGCGCCGTCGCCACGGCCTGCAAGACCTCCGGGTCCCTCAGGCACTCCACCAGCGGGCGGCCCTCGCGCACCGGCGAGAGCGCGCGCATCCGCTGATTGGACCAGGTGACCAGGCCGCCCGGGCCGACGCCGATCACCGGCTCCTGCATGGAGTCGAGCAGGACAAGCAGCTCCCGGCGCGAGTCTTCGAGCGCGCGGAAG
>CAXUHL010000180.1:0-1492 GCA_964250745.1 uncultured Acidobacteriaceae bacterium | reverse complement strand
CTTCCAGGCGGGCCGCCGTCGCGTCGAGCGCGTGGGCGCCCTCGGAGATCTCGTCCAGGCGGCCCTCCTCGACGCGCGCCGACAGCTCCCCCGCGGCGATGCGGTGGGCGAAGCGGACGATGCGGCCCAGGCGGCGCTCGGCCCGGCGGGCCAGCAGCACCGCCATCAGCGTGCCGAGAGCGAGCGCCAGTAAGGAAGCATAGAACAGGTCGCGCCGGAGAATGGGGAAGACGCCCTCGACCGCGCGCAGCGAGAACCGGTAGCGGGCACGGAGAGCTCCGGCCTGCTGCTCAGTGGTGAAGGCGGGGTCGGCCTCCGGCAAGACTTTCTGCCCGGCCAGGGTGCCCTCTCGCGCGGTCGCGACCTCGACGTCGGCCCGGGCGGCCAGCGCCTGCGCGCGCACTACCGTGGGCAGCTCGGAAAGCGGCACCGCGGCCAGCTGCCCCGCGAGCGCGGTCGCCTTGGCCGAGTAGTAGTCCACCGCTGCCCGCCGCAGGGAGTGCTCGACGATACGGCGGACGGAAAAGTCGAGGATGGCGGTGCCCGCGGAGAGGACCAGGAGGAAGGAGAGCAGCAGCTTGGTGAAGACGCGGCCGGGCATGGGATGAGGGTAGAGGGTTGAGGGCGAAAGGGGTAGAGCGGCAGGGTCGCACCCTTCGGCGATTGAGATTCATGACCCGTCGTTCGGCGTTAAGGGCGAGCTTTCCCAAGCCGTAACTAAGAACCATACGCACAACTCTGAACTCACTGCCCTTCCAGAAATGAAGGTTACTTCGGAGACGATGCGTTCACGAAGTCTCTCATGTACACCTCGCTTCAAAGTCGGCTGCTGCATGATCCGAATCGACGCTCGGCATTGGAGGCCTCTATGGAGTCACGAAAGCATTCTCGATGCTCGATCTGCCGACGTGAGTACCAGCCGCTACCTTCTCGCCCAGCATTTTCAGGCAGTTCCCAACAAGCAGACTCGGCAATCGAAGGAAACCCTGCCGAGGCGGCAATATCCGGAACGCGCGCAAATCGAGATGGTGAAGGCGAAGAGGCTTAAGGGAAAACTTTTTGCAGTACGCGATTTCCGGGCAGCATCCCTTGTCAAAGACGTGAAACATAGAAGCGACCTTCTCACGGAGAAGAAGCCCGTGAAGTTCGCGCAATTCCTGCATGGCGGGAGAAGCGAAAGCAATCGGAATCGCTTCTAGTTGTCTCGCTGTGTTGATACCTCCCTCAAGCAATCTTTTGATTGATGTCTTCCACTGCGCCCGAACAAACGATGCGGATCAGCGGGACCTACAACTCGTCGCCCTCTACAGGCTCTCTCCCGTTTCCCGCCCTTTCCAATACTTCCAGCGCGCGCGCTACGTCGCCGCGTTTTGCCCTCTCTTCAAAAAATCCCCCCGCCCCTACCGCTGCAAGCTTCTCCGCCAGCGCCGCATTGATTAGCTGATCCAACGCGATCCCCTCTACCTTCGCCAGCCTTTGAGCTGCAGCAAGT
>CAXUHL010000179.1:2904-6636 GCA_964250745.1 uncultured Acidobacteriaceae bacterium | reverse complement strand
TCGACGGAGATCAGGGTCGTGGCCATGGGTGCCTCCCGCCTACATCATATCCGGCGTCTCGATGCCCAGGATCGCGAGCGAGCGGACCAGCGTACGCTCGGCGACGGCGGCGGTCGCGAGCAGAAGCGCCTTGCGTGCCGGGTCCGGCTCGGTGAGGATGTGGTACTTGCGGTAGAAACTCGAGAACTCCTGGGCCAGCTGGAACGAGTGGCGGGCCAGGTGAGCGGGCTCGGCGGTGTCGCGGCACTGCTCCAGCACCAGGCCGGTTTTCGCGGCGCGCAGCCACACCTGCCAGATGCTGTCGTCCAGGTCGCCGGTAAAGTTCAGCCCCGCGAGCGCCGCCTCGGGTGCAAGCCCGGCCTTGCGGAAGATCGACCGAATCCGCACCACCGCGTACTGGAGGTACGGCCCGGTTTCGCCCTCGAAGGCCAGCGCATCGCGGAAGTCGAACGCGATCACCGTGTTGCGCGTGAACTTGAGCATGAAGTAGCGCAGCGCGCCCACAGCGATCTGCCGGGCGGTGTTTTCCTGTTCCGAGGCGGGGAGCTCGGGGTTGCGCTCGCGCACCTCGTCGCGGGCGGCCGCCAGGAGGCGGTCCAGAAGGTCGTCGGCCTTGACGCCGAAGCCCTTGCGCCCGGAAACCTCGATATACGCCCGGCTCCGGTCCTCCTCGGCGACCTCGTAGCCGAGTTCGAGCGCACAGCGAGGGGTCAGGGCGACCATCTCGTAGGAGAAATGTGTATAGCGGGCGGCCTGCTCGCTGTACCCCAGGCCGCGCAGGGCTTCGATGACGTTCGCCTGCGGGTCGGACTGGCGGGCGTCGATGACGTTGTAGATGGCCTCGGCCCCGCCGAAATGGGGGTGCTCGGGCGCGCCCGCGACGGCGGTGATCCAGCAGGTCTTCTCGGGGTACTCGTAAAAGGCCCGATAGCCGAAGTCGCGGCCCAGCAGTCCGAATTTCCAAAGGTGGTAGGCGATGTCCTTGCCCACGTAGGTCACGGTGCCGTTGGAGCGGACGATGACCTTGGCGTCCTCATCCAGTTCACCCTCCGCCGCATCAATCGAGCCGCCGCGCCGCATCACCCAGCAGCCTTGATTCTTGCCCTCGGTCTCCAGCCGCAGCACCCCACGCCCCTTGAGCTGGGCGAAAGCAGCGTCCCAGAAGTGCAGCTGCAGGATCTCGGACTCGCGCGGCAGCAGGTCATACCGGATGCCCAGCCGCTGCATGGTTTCGAGGTGCCGCCGGACGATCGCGGTCGCGACCCGGTCGGCGATTTGGGCGGTCTCGTTGCCGCCCTCTTCCAAACGGTGCAGGGTGTCGAGCCGCAGCTGCTTGCGCGCGGCGTTCTCCTCCGGGCTGCCGGCCGCGTACCACTGCGAGGTGCGCGCGTACAGGTCCCAGCAGGCGTAATCGAGCGGCTCTTGCAAACCCGCGATCCACCCCTCCACGGCGGCGAGCGAAAGCCCGAGCAGGTGCTCCAACCCGACGACGATGTCCGCGACCTGCACCCCGGTGTTGTCGATGTAGTTCTGGACCGAAACCCTGTCGCCGGCGGCGCGCAGCAGGCGAACGAAGGTGTCGCCGAGGATGGCATTGCGCAGGTGGCCGACGTGCGCGGCCTTGTTCGGGTTGATGCTGGTGTGCTCGACCAGCGCGTGCCGGGGTGCGCGGGCAGCGGCTTCGGGCGCGTCCGCAACCAGCTCCCGCAACGCCGCGGCCCGGTCGAGCCGAACGTTGATATAGCCCGCCCCTGCGACCTCGAACGCGGCGAAACCCTGCACCTGCCCCAGCGCCGCGACGATCTCCCCCGCGATCGCGCGCGGGGCCTTACGCAGCGAGCGGGCCAGCTCGAAAGCGACAGGCAGAGCGTACTCGCCGAACTCGGGGTTGGCGGGCTGCTCGACGACGACGTTGGCGGACTGGATGGAGTAGAGCGAGGCGAGCGTGGCGCGGAGGCGCTCGGACAAACGCCGCTGGGCGGACAGGTACACGGGAGCAATCCTTGATTTAGCTGACGCGAGTGTAGCAGGGGCGGCATTGACGCTCCGGGAGCAGCCACATACGATGAGGCTTGGCGTCCCCTGCCCCCACCATGCCCGAGCCGAACACGTTTTACCTGACGACGCCGATTTACTACGTGAACGCGCGCCCGCACATCGGGCACACCTATACGACGGTGGTCGCCGACGCCATCGCGCGGCGGGAGCGGGCGCTCGGTAAGGACGTTTTCTTCCTGACCGGCACCGACGAGCATGGACAAAAGATCGAGCGCTCCGCAGCGGCGGCCGGGGAAGCGCCTCAGGCCTTCACCGACCGCATCGCGGCCGAGTTTCGCGGGCTTTGGGACCGCATGGGCCTGCGCTACGACGATTCCATCCGGACCACGGAGGAACGTCACAAACAAGGCGTTCGCAAGCTGTGGTCAGTCTTGAAGGAGCGCGGCTTCCTCTACAAGGGCACCTATACCGGCCAGTACTGCGTGTACGACGAGCTGTACGTCGAGGCCGGCCCCGGCGCTCCCTGCCCGGACTGCGGACGCCCCACCGAAACGGTCAGCGAGGAGAACTACTTCTTCAAGCTGTCGGCGTTCGAGGACCGCCTGCTGCGCCTGTACGAGGACGAGCCCGGGCTGATCCAGCCGGAGTCGCGCCGCAACGAAGTGCTCGCGTTCGTGCGCGGCGGCCTGCGCGACCTTTCCGTCTCGCGCACCAGCTTCAAATGGGGCATCCCCGTGCCGGGCGACGAGGCACATGTGATCTACGTGTGGCTCGACGCGCTGGCCAACTACATCACCGCGCTCGGCTACGGGTCGGACGACGAGTCGAAGTTCGAGAGATACTGGCCGGCCCAGCTGCACATCATCGGCAAGGAGATCGCGCGGTTCCACTGCGTGTACTGGCCGGCGTTTCTGCTCGCGGCCGGGCTGCCGCTGCCGAAGGCGATCGTGGCGCACGGCTGGCTCTTGTTCGAGCAGTCCAAGATGTCGAAGTCGCGCGGCAACGTGGTGCGGGCGGAGACGATTGTGGACGTCCTCGGGGCCGATGCGCTCAGGTACTTCCTCTTGCGCGAGGTGGTCTTCGGGCAGGATGGTTCGTTTTCCTTCGACGCGCTTGTGCAGCGCTACAACGCGGACCTGGCGAACGGCTACGGGAACCTGGTGAGCCGGACGCTGGCGATGGTGGCAAAGTATTGCGAAGCTGTGATCCCCGGCGGCGCGCTCGACGAGGCGCTGGGGCGCGAAACGGCGCGGATCGCCGCGGAGTACGGCAGGCTGTTCGCGGCGCGCGAGTTTTCACGGGCGCTCGAAGCCTTGTGGTCGCTGGTGGCCTCGTTGGACGGATTCATCACGGTCCGCGCCCCCTGGAAGCTGGCCGCCGCGCCCGACAGCCGGGCGGCGCTCGAGTCCGTGCTGGCTACCTGCGTGGAAGCGATCCGCATCGTCACCGCCCTCGTCTACCCGGTGATCCCCGACGCGGCCGCGAAAGTTTGGGCGCAGCTGGGCCTCGGCGACATCCAACAAGCGGACCTGAGCAGAATTGAGCGGGGCGGGCTGCCGGCGGGGACACGCCTGGGCGCGCTCGCCCCGGTGTTCCCGCGCGCCGAAAAAGACGCGGCCGAAAGGATGCGACAGATGGAACAGGACAACCAAACCAAAGCCGTGAGCCCGACGGTGCCGGAGTCGGTGCCGGCCGCGGCAGACCCGCCGGCGGCCGCTTCTTCCGTGGTGGTCC
>CAXUHL010000179.1:0-2894 GCA_964250745.1 uncultured Acidobacteriaceae bacterium | reverse complement strand
CGCCGGCGGCGCCCGGGGCGCCCCCCCCCCCCCGGGCGGCCGCGCGGCCCCCCGCGCCGGAGCAGCCGCTGCCGGACGCGGCATTCGAGCCGGGCCTCCAGTCGTTCGAGGACGCGGCGCTGGCCGGGCAGATCACCGCGCCCGCCCCCATCGCGGTCGAAACCGTGGAAAAGCTTCCGCAGATCGGCATCGAGGACTTCCTCAAGGTCGAACTGCGGGTTGCCGAGATCGTGGTCGCGGAGCGCGTGCCCAAGGCCGACAAGCTCCTGCGCCTGGAGGTGGACCTCGGCTACGAGCGCCGGCAGGTCCTGGCCGGGATCGCCGAAACCTACGCGCCGGAGTCGCTGGTCGGCCGCAAGGTAGTCATCGTGGCCAACCTCGCGCCGCGCAAGCTGCGCGGGCTGGAGTCGAACGGCATGGTCGTCGCGGCCTCGCTGGGCGAGCGCGGCCGGCCCTCGCTCGCCGGTTTTCCGGATGACGTGGAGCTGGGAGCACGCCTGAAGTGATCGACTCGCACGCGCACCTGGACCACGAGCGCTTCGACGAGGACCGCGAGCTGATGCTGGGCCGGGCCTGGGAGGCCGGGGTGCGGGGCATCCTCTCGATCGGCATCGGCGACGGGCCCAAGTCGATGGACCGGGCGCTCATGCTCCTGCGCGGGCTCAAGGGCAAGCCGAAGACGCCGGAGATTTGGGCGACCGCCGGGGTGCACCCGCAGGACGCCGCCCAGTGGGACACGCTCGCGCTCGCCAACCTGGACGCGCTGCTGGACGAGCCGGAGGTGGTGGGCTGCGGCGAGATCGGGCTCGACTTTTACCGCGACAGCAACCCGCCCGCGGAGGTGCAGCGCGAGGCGTTTCGCGCGCAGATGGAGCTGGCCCTCGCGCACCGCAAGCCGATCGTGATCCACTGCCGGCCGGGCACGGCGTTCGGCCCGGACGAGGACGCCTGGGACCGGACCCTGTCGATGCTGGAAGAGCACTGGAAGCCCTCGGGGCTCCGAGGCATCCTCCACTGCTTCTCGGGCGAGCAGGCCCACGCGGACCGGGCGCTTGCGCTCGACTTCTGTCTTTCGTTCGCGGGCAACGCGACCTACCCGAGCGCGGGCGCCCTGCGCGAGGTAGCGCGCCGCATTCCGGACGACAATCTCCTGGTCGAGACGGACTGCCCCTTCCTGGCGCCCATGCCGGACCGGGGCAAGCGCAACGAACCGGCTTTCGTCGCGCGCACGGCGGCACTGGTGGCCGAGCTGCGCGGGGTCGCGCCGGAGCGCCTGGCCGAGCAGACGGAAGCGAACTTCCGGCGGCTTTTCGGTCTCACCAACTCAGAGCAACCCGGCTGAGGGCAGCCCCGGGTACCCTTTGCACCCATAATAAGAACTGGAGAAGCGGGTATGGCAGCAGACAATTCCTTCGACGTGGTGTCCAAGGTCGAGATTCAGGAAGTGAAAAACGCGATCGACCAGGCGACCAAGGAAGTGAACGCGCGGTTCGACCTCAAGGACTCGAAGTCGACGATCAAGCTGGAGAGCGACGAGAAGGCTTTGGAGCTGGCCTCGGCCGACGCGTACAAGCTCGAGGCGGTCACGCAGATCCTCGAACAGAAGCTGATCAAGCGCAACATTTCGGTCAAGTCGCTCGAGTACGGCAAGGTCGAGCAGGCTTCCGGCTCCAGTGTCCGGCAGAAGGTCACCCTCAAGCAGGGCATCGCCGGCGAAAAAGCCAAGGAGATCGTCAAGCTCATCAAGGATTCGAAGAAAAAAATTCAGGCCAGCATCCAGGGCGACGTGGTGCGGATCACGGGCAAGGACCGCGATACCCTACAGGAGGCCATTGCGCTGCTCAAGGGCCATGAGTTCGGGATCGACATGCAGTTTACGAATTTCCGCTCGAACTGAGCACGGGAGAAGCGGTGGGCACAGCGGCGATAGCGACGGCGAAGGAGGTGTTCGATCTGCTCGGGGACGACCTCCGGGCGATCGAACGGGAACTGGGCCGCGACTCCGTTTCCAACGTCGCCGCGATCACCGAGATCGCCGATTACCTTCGGGAAAGCGGCGGCAAGCGCATCCGCCCTTCCCTGCTGCTGCTGGCCTGCCGCAGCCTGGGCTACGCGGAGCCCGCGATGCACCGGCTGGGCGCCGTGGTCGAGATGGTCCATACGGCGACCCTGGTCCACGACGACATCATCGACGGCGCGGAGCTGCGCCGAGGCCGCCCCTCGCCGAACACCACCTGGGGCAACACGCGTTGCGTGCTCGCCGGGGACTGGCTGTACATGCAGGCCTTTCGCATCGCGCTTGAAGAGCAGAACTTCCGCATTCTGGAGCTCTTGATTTCGCTGACCCAGCTGATGGTCGAGGGTGAGCTGCTTCAGACCGAAAAGCTGGGCCGGCCCATCACGGAAGCCGAGTACAACGAACTGATCTACCGCAAGACGGCTTGCCTCTTCGAGGTCACGATGCGGCTGGGCGCGGTCCTGGCCGGGGCCGACGCCAAGACCGAAGCCTGCCTCGCGGCTTACGGGCATGCGCTCGGTTTGGCCTTCCAGGTGGTCGACGACGTGCTGGACCTGACCGCCGATGAGGAGGTCCTGGGCAAGCCCGTGGCGAGCGACCTGCGCGAAGGCAAGGCGACCCTCGCCGTGGTCCATGCGCTCGAGCACGCGACGCTCGAGGAGCACAACGCGATCGTGCAGGTGCTGGCCGACGGCGCGTTCACCCAGGTGCGCTACGAGGATGTGCTCGCGACGCTCGACCGCCACGGGTCCGTGCAGTTCGCGATGGGGGTGGCCCACAAGCACGCCGAGCGCGCCCGCCGCGCGCTCGACCCCCTCCCGGAGTCCGAGTACAAGCGCGCGCTGCTGTGGGTGCCGGATTTCGTGGTCAACCGCGA
>CAXUHL010000178.1:0-6680 GCA_964250745.1 uncultured Acidobacteriaceae bacterium | reverse complement strand
GCCCGCGCGATCACGAAGGGCTCGCCCGCGACCGCCGCTGCTACCAGCTTCGACAGGTGCGTCTTCGCCTCGTGCATGTTTACCGTCTTCATGCCCTCACCTCCGCAGTGGACTAAGCCAGTAGACTAACCCCCGCAGCCCCGAGCCGCAAGCCAACCGTTTACACTGATCCTGACAGGGGATTCACGCAGTGATCGGTGGCACACTCACAAAGATTTTCGGCACCAGCAACGAACGCGCGGTCAAGCGCCTGACGCCCGTTGTCCAGGAGATCGCGGCGTTCGAGCCCGCGCTTCAAGCCCTCTCCGACGAGGAGCTGCGCGCCAAGACGGCGGAGTTCAAGGCCCGGGTCGCGGCGGCGGTCGAGCCGGTCGCCAACGACGGCGAGGAAGCCGTTGCCGCGGCCGAGAAGCGGGCGCTCGACGACCTGCTGCCGGAGGCCTTTGCCGCTGTTCGCGAGGCTGGCCGCCGCGTGGTCGCCATGCGCCACTTCGACGTCCAGATGATCGGCGGCATGGTGCTGCACCAGGGCAAAATCGCCGAGATGCGCACGGGCGAGGGCAAGACGCTGGTCGCGACCGCCCCCTGCTACCTGAACGCGCTCGCCGGGCGCGGGGTCCACGTCGTCACGGTCAACGACTACTTGGCCAAGCGCGACGCCGAGTGGATGGGCAAGATTTATGAGTTCCTGGGCCTCACGGTCGGCGTGATCGTGCACGACCTGGACGACGCACAGCGCCGCGCCGCCTACGCCGCCGACATCACCTACGGGACCAACAACGAGTTCGGCTTCGACTACCTGCGCGACAACATGAAGTTCGAGGTCAAGGACTGCGTGCAGCGCGGTCACTACTACTCCATCGTGGACGAGGTGGACTCGATCCTGATCGACGAGGCGCGGACGCCGCTCATCATCTCCGGCCCCACGGACCAAACCACGGACAAGTACGTGCGGGTCAACCGCATCATTCCCCAGCTCGTCGCCGGCGAGGAGATCAAGCAGGGCGAGGACAAGATTCTGACCGGCGACTACGTCCTGGACGAAAAGCATAAATCCATCACCGTGACCGACGAGGGCTGGGAAAAGATCGAAGGGCTGCTCGAGATCGGCAACATCGCCGACGTGGACAACTGGGAGCTGAAGCACCACGTCGAGGTCGCGATCAAGGCGCACACACTCTACCGGCGCGACGTGGGCTACGTGGTCAAGGATGGCGAGGTGGTCATCGTCGACGAGTTCACAGGCCGCCTGATGCCGGGCCGGCGCTGGTCCGACGGGCTGCACCAGGCTGTGGAAGCGAAGGAGGGCGTGACCATCCGACGCGAGGACCAGACGCTCGCGACCATCACCTTCCAGAACTACTTCCGGCTGTACAAGAAGCTCGCCGGGATGACCGGCACCGCGGAAACCGAGGCGGTCGAGTTCGACAAGATCTACAAGCTCGAAATCGTGGTTATCCCCACGAACCGGGGCATGCAGCGCATCGAGTACCCGGATGTGGTCTACCGCACGGCCAAGGAGAAGTACAACGCGGTCGCGGACGAGATCACGGAGCTGAACAAGAAGAAGCAGCCGGTGCTGGTCGGGACCACGTCGATCGAGAAGTCCGAGCTCTTGTCGCAAATCCTGCAGCACAAGGGCGTGCGCCACGTGGTGCTCAACGCAAAATACCACGAGCGCGAGGCCGAGATCGTGGCGCAGGCCGGGCGGTTCGGCATGGTGACCATCGCGACCAACATGGCCGGGCGCGGCACGGACATCCTGCTCGGCGGCAATGCGGAGTTCATCGCGAAGCAGGAGTTGGCGAAGGCGAAGAAGGCGCGCCCCGTGGCCGAGGCGGGCGGGGAAATCCAGGCCATCGCCGCGCCGGGCATGGAGCGCTGGTACTACCAGGGGCAGGAGTATGAGTGCGCTGCCGCCGACTGGCACAAGGCGCTGGAACGCCACGCGGAAGAGGTGAGGCAGGAGCACGCGCAGGTGCTCGAGGCCGGCGGATTGTGCATCCTGGGCACGGAGCGGCACGAGTCGCGGCGGATCGACAACCAATTGCGGGGCCGCGCCGGACGCCAGGGCGACCCCGGGGCCTCGCGCTTTTACCTCTCGCTCGAAGACGACCTGATGCGGATTTTCGCGCGGGAGTGGGTTTCGACGCTGCTGCAGCGAATGGGTATGGAAGAAGGCGTGCCGATCGAGTCCGGGATGATCTCCCGGCGGATTGAGGCGGCGCAAAAGGCGGTCGAGGGGCAGAACTTCGAGTCGCGCAAGCACCTGCTCGAGTACGACGACGTGATGAACAAGCAGCGCGAAGCCGTCTACGGGCTGCGCCACGGCCTGCTCGAGGGGCTGGACCAACGCGAGCTCGTCACCGAGGATTACGTCTCGAACCTGCTGAGCTCGATCCTGGACGAGACCGCGCCCGAGAAGCTGCACCCCGACCAATGGGACACCGCCGCCTTGCGCTTGAAAATTCGCGACCAGTTCGGGCTCGACCTGGACGCCGAAGGCATCAACCCGGATGACCTGAGCCGGTCGCAACTGGGTGACGCCATCTTCGAGAATTTGCGCGACCGCTACACGGCCAAGGAAGAAGTCATCGGCCAGGACGGCATGCGCTACCACGAGCGCGTCATCATGCTTTCCGTGCTGGATGGGCTGTGGAAGGACCACCTGCTCAACATGGACCACCTGAAGGAGGGCATCGGGCTGCGCGGCTACGGCCAGCAGGACCCTCTTGTTGCCTACAAGCGCGAGTCGTTCACCATGTTCGAGGGCATGATGCTGCGGTTCCAGGAGGATACGGTCCGATACCTGTACCTGATGCAGATCGTGGGGCCTGACGGGCAGTCGATCCCGCTGCCGACCACGCCGCGCGCGAAGGGCGGCATGCCCGCGACTCTGGAAGCGGCCGCGGCGCCGCAGGGGATCGCGCAGGTTCCCCAGGCTTCCCAGCCGCCGGTGCCGCAGCAGCGCCGTCCGACGATTCCGGGCGGGGCTGCTTCGCGGCCGACCTCGTTTATTCAGGCGCGCAGCACGCCGACCAGCCTGCCGCCGCGCAACGGGAGCAACGGGGTGAACGGGGCGGCCCGACCGGCGAACGGGTCCAACGGCGGCGGCCCCAAGACCAACCTGCACGCAGTGGAGCAGCGCCTCAGCGCGGAGGACCGGGCGAGGCTCGATGCGGCGCACGAAGAGGGCGGGGCGGAGGACACGACGACTTGAAAGCGCTTGACGCTCTCGCTGAGGGTCACCTTGAGCGGCAAGCGGCGAAGGACCCGCTTCTCCCGCTGTCGGTGGGAACGTGGAAAGCGGATCCTTCGCTTCGCTCAGGATGACCCGGTTGGGGTGAAATGAAACAGTCGTGGAGCGCACGAAAAACGGCAGCCCCGAGAGGCTGCCGTTTTCGTTTGGACGTTACAGACTAGACGGGCTGAACGTTCTCGGCCTGGAAGCCCTTGGGACCGCGCACGACGTTGAACTGGACGCGCTGGCCTTCCTGCAGCGAGCGGAAGCCGTTCGCGTTGATCGCCGTGAAGTGGACGAAAACGTCTTCGTTGTTGCTCTCACGGGTGATAAAACCAAAACCCTTTGCATCGTTGAACCACTTGACTGTGCCTTGTTCCATGGTGCTGGTATTCCTCGTTGGATCGAATTTCGCTTGGTATCGGAGCAAGGCGCAATGCGTGGCAACTTTAGGTAGAACCGTGCAGAACGAACCCACTCAGTAACGAGCTTGATTAAGGCTAGCGCAAAACCGCGCCGCGCACAAACTTTTTCTTAACCATCGACCGCCCATTTCGTCAAACGCTCTCCCTGCTCGCGAGCCGAACGCTCGGCCCGCGCATCTGTTTCGCATGGCCGACCAGCTTTTTCTCAGTCTCTGGTACCCGAACTTTCGTACCGCGGCGCTCGGGCCCGCGATCCTCGGCGTCCTGCGCCAGTTCGCGCTGATCGGGGCCGCGCACGGGGAAGCCGCGCCCATCCGCGCCGCGTCTGTTTACCCCATCTCCTGGTCTGAAACCCCGGTCTACAACCGCGTTTACGAGCCCGACGAAACCGGCGCGGCTCCCGCTCTCGCCGTCGGGGAGGCTCTCGAGCAGCTGCACCCGGACTTCGCCTACGAGTTCGAAGCGGAGTGGGAGCTGTGGCAGCCTGAAAACCAGGCCGGCCTGGACTACACCTGGCGCAAGCAGCCCTCGCTCCTGCGCGTCACGGGCTTCGGCCCGGAGTTCGACGGCGACGCCTACCAGACCAATGGGCACGTGCGCATCGGTTTCGGGCTCGACACGCCGTTTCTCCAGGAAGGGCTCGAGCTCAGCGACGCGGAGGCTGCCGCGCGAGTTCGCGAGAACATCGCCCTGCTGGTCGCGTTGGTTCACTCGATCGAGAAGAACTGCGGCATCTCCTCGCGCCTGCTCTGGTCCGAGTCGGGCGAAAGCCTGGCCGAAAAGCTCGTCGCGCGGCTCCAGCAGGTACAGTAAAAGCTGTGGCGAAAATCGTCATCGACGGCACCGGGGCCCAAACCGCGCGCACGGTCTTAGTCGCGGCTTTTGCCGCAGTGGCGCTGGTCGTGCTGGGCGCATTCGGCGTCCACAAGCTCAAGGCGCGCGGCATGTCCATCGACCTGCCTGGCTCGCTCGGCGCGAATATCACGCAGACCGCGGACGGCTTTACCTACTCGCAGTCCGAGCGCGGCCACACCGTCTTCACCATCCACGCCTCGTCCATCACGGAGTTCAAGGGCAGGCAGGCGGAGCTCCACCACGTGGACATCACCCTGTACGGTCCGCAGGGGTCCAACCGCAAGGACCACATTTCCGGCGAAAATTTCTTGTACGACAAAGCGGCGGGAGAGATTTCCGCGCGCGGCAAGGTGGCTATCGACATGGCGGCCCCGGGCTCGTCCGGCACGGCGGACACCATTCACGTCGAGACCAGCGGCCTGCGCTATAGCCAGAAATCCGGGCGCGCGGTCACCGCCGACCCGCTTGCGTTCACTGTCCCGCGCGCCGGGGGCAAGGCGGTGGGCGGCAGCTACGACGCCCGCACCGGGGTGCTGGTGCTCCAGTCTGCGATCGAGCTTCACGCGGTCGAGAACGGTCTGCCCGCCCTGACCCAGGCGAGCCACGCTGAAATTTCACGCGATGCCCACGCCGCCTACTTGTTGAACGTCCGCTCCCGGTTCAACGGGATGGAGCTGGCCGCCGACCAGGCCATCCTGCACTTCCGGCCCGACGGCACGCTGTTTCACGTCGACGCTGAAAACCGGGTGGGCATCGTGACCGCGGAGGGCGCGCACCTCCATGCCACCAACGCCTCGGTGGACCTGGACGGACGCTCGCAGCCGCTGACCGCCTACGCCGGGGGCGGCGTAAATTACCACGCGGCGACGCCGGAGCTCGAAACGCACGGCAACGCGGTCGAAAGCGTGCTCGCCTTCGCGCCGGGGCCGGACGGCCGGCAGTTGCTGCACCATGCCGAGTTCCGCAATGCGGTTTCCTTCGTGCTCCAGCAAAACTCGCTGGCCGGAGACCCGCGCGGGATCGCCACCCGCGAGATTACCGCGAGCAAGATCGATATCGCGTTCGCCCCGGGAGCCGGAGGCCACAGCCAGGCGGAAAACGCCGCCGCCGAGGGTACCGCCAAGATAGACCTCCACGATCTGCCTTTCGGGGCACCTCAGCGGCACTCGACCATTTATGCCGATAAGCTGACCACGAACCTGCGCGACGGTCGCGAGCTCGCCCAGTTGGACGGCTCGGGCGGAACCAAGTTCGTCGACTATGCGCCGGACGGCTCGTTCCAGAGCGGCACGGGCAATACGCTGCACGTGACGTTCCTGCCGGAGTCGAAAGCGCACGAGCGCACGGCCGGGAGCCGCGACGCAAAAGCCCGGAGCGGGGCGGACTCCGCCGTGCTCGCCTCGGCCGAACAGACCGGGAACGTGGTACTGACCGCGCAGCCCGCGCGCGACGCGAAGACCGCCGCCGGCGCGCCTCAGCAGCCCTTCTTCGCCGAAGGGTCCAAGGCCGAGTACCGCGCGACCGACAGCACGCTGCGCCTCACGGGCGACGGGCAGCACCCGCCACGCGTCCACAACGACACGCTGAGCCTGACCGCGAACGAGGTGGATGTGGTGCGCGACTCCGGCGCGGCGACGGCCCATGGCGATGTACGCGCGACGCTGCTTGAAAAGCCGAAATCCGATCCGAAGCAGGGCAAACCCGGTCTGGGCGGGACCGGGGCAGTCCATGTGACCGGCAGCTCCGCGACGGTGGCCCCGGCGCCCGAGGGGGTGACTTTTCTGGGAGGGCCAGACGCGCCGGCCCGCATCTGGCAGGGAGCCAACTCGGTCACGGCCCCGGTGCTCGCGTTCACGAAAGGGGGCGCTATGCTCGAGGCGCGGGGGGCGGAGGGCGCGGTACACTCCGTGTTTGCGGGCCAGGGCGTCAGCCGCATCACTTCCGACGGGCTCCTGTACGCGGACTCTACCCGCTCCGCCACGTTCAAGGGGCCGGTGCTGGCCGAGCAACCCGCGGGCCAGTTTCGCGCGGACGGCGCGCAGCTTTTCCTGTCCGGCGCCGGTCCGGGGGAGGCCTCGCGGCTGGAGCGGTTCGTCGCCGCGGGTCACGTTGTGCTCACCGAACCCAACCGGCGCGGCACGGGCGAGAAGCTCGTGTAC
>CAXUHL010000177.1:1716-6692 GCA_964250745.1 uncultured Acidobacteriaceae bacterium | reverse complement strand
CGTGCGGGCTGCAACCGCGCCCCCCGGGCCATCCTGCGCGCGCGTTCCATCACGCGCGCGTGCGTTTCCTCGAACGACTCTACCCGGATTTGCAATTTCAACTTTTCCTCCTGATTGCATCGATTTCGCTCTGAAACCGCTGAAACACTTCTCGGTAGCTGCTGAAACCGACCTGCTCGACCGTACCCATCCAATGACGTTCGTGTGCACCATGAGCATTGTCGTACCCGAGCACGCGGCCATTATCCACGGAGCAAAGAGCGTGATGGATGAATGCCAAGTTGTAGCGGACTACCAGCCCATTCGAGTCCTCCCAGGTCTCCTCGCGACGTATGCCGTAAGTGCCTGAAGCGCAGCGGACTCGCCCCTCGGCATCGATTACCTTCTGCGGCTTGGCGGCTTTGGCCACGCAGTATGAAAGTACCACAGAAGCGACATTTTGCGTCTCTCCTGTAAGCAGTGCGGAATCTCTCTTCAGCGCACCTCTTCCTCCTCGACTCTTTCTGTATCGTGGCGCAGCTTGCCCCCGATCATGAGCTGCTCGACCGCGGCGACCGGCGCGATACACCCCCGCGCTCCAGCCGCCGTGCAATTGAGCGCGGCCGCGGCGCAGGCGAAGCGGAGCCGGTCTTCGAGCGGGTGCCCCGCGAGCAGAGCGTGGATATACCCGGCATGGAACAGATCCCCCGCGCCGGTCGTGTCGACAACGGGAACCCTGTACGCGGGCATGCTCAGAAAGCGCGAACCGTCCCAGGCCAGCACGCCGTGCTCCCCCAGGGTCGCGGCGCTGATCGTCGAGCCGCACTGCGCGTGCATCTGCCGCAACGCCGGAGCAAGCTCAGGCTCGCCCGTGAGCCGCTGTGCGAAGTCGCGGCTCACGATCAGATGGTCGACCAGCGGCAGCAGTGCTTCGACGCCGGGATACAGCTCGTCCAGGTCCGCGATGACCGGCACACCGGCCGCGCGCGCCCAGCCGGCCGCCAGGATGGCCGCCTCGGTGTCGTAGCCGTCCAGGTGCAGCGCGCGCGCAGGCACGACCCATTCGCGGGCGATCTCGCCGGGCTGCAGGGTCAGGCGGGGGTCGCGCTGGTTGAGCACGGTGCGCTCCCCGGATGGGTCGACCAGGATGAAGGAGTGCGGGCTGGGCGCGCTGGGGGCGACGACGATCTCGGCCTCCGCACCGAGCCGTGCGAACTCGTCGTGGTGCAGGCGCGCCGCCGCGTCGTCGCCCAGCTTGCCGATGTAGCGGGTGCGCAACCCCCAAAACGCGCAGGCCGCGACGACGGTGGCCACCTGACCGCCGGGCAGCACGGAGGATACGGAAAAACTGACCTTGGAGCCGCGCTCCGGGTACTCCGGCAGGGCGAGCACGGTGTCGGTCGCGTTGAGGCCGAGGCCGACCAGGTCGACCGCCGGAGTGGGAAGCGGCATGGGTTTCAGCCTACTAGAAGCAGTCTCACTAATTCTCTTGCCGCTTCGGCGGGTCCCATTCGGGACTTCACGGGGCTTCGGGCTTACCAGACCGCTTGTAGACCGGAGGAAAACCGCGCATCTGTAGTAAAACCGTGAGTAAGACTGATCACGATTGGAACTCACGGACCCATGGCAAACACGACCAACATCGAATCGACCGAAGAGCGGAAAGCGCTCAAGCGCGCCGCCCGCAAGAAAGCCGCCCCCAAGGCCAAGCGCACCGCCCCGCGCGGCTCCGCGAAGAAGAAGCCCAAGAAGCTGACGCGCAACGCCGGCAAGCGCTGACGCGAGGAGCGAGCCCGGTCCGCCGCGGACGGGGCTCGCTCGCCTGCCCCGAACCGCCCCGTTCCTCCCGACTCCCCCGGAGCCCACGCCGCTGCCGAATCAATTGTTCGCCCGCAAGTCCATCGACAAGCTGATCGCGCAGTCCGAGGAGCCGGAGCACGCGCTCCGTAAGACGCTCGGTCCCGTGTCGCTGACGCTGCTCGGCATCGGTGCGGTCATCGGCTCGGGCATCTTCACGGTCATCGGCACGGCGATCGCGGGGGAAAAGTTCGACGCGACCTCGGTGCTCAACACACCGGTCGCGGACTATGTGGTGCACCACACGGCGCTGATCGGCCGCCCCGGCGCGGGCCCCGCGCTGGCGCTGTCGCTGGTGCTGGTCGCCCTGGTGTGCGCGTTTACCGGGCTTTGCTATGCGGAGCTCGCGTCCATGATCCCCATCGCGGGCTCGGCCTACACCTACACCTACGCGACCATGGGCGAGCTGGTCGCCTGGATCATCGGCTGGGACCTGATCCTCGAGTATGCGTTCTCGAACATGGCGGTTTCAGTTGGGTTCGCCGCGCACCTGGTGGACCTGCTGGACTGGCTGGGCATCCACCCCTCACTCCAGTGGATCTCGCCCGCTTACCTGCCCAGCGGCTTGTCCGACCTGTCAGGCCGCGCGCTGTACGGGCCCGGCTGGCACTTCGGCTTCAACGTACCCGCGTTTCTGATCGTGATGCTGATCACGGTTCTGCTGGTCAGGGGCATCAGGGAGTCGGCCCGGACCAACAACGTGATGGTGCTGCTCAAGATCGGCGCGATCCTGGTCTTCGTCCTCGCGGGCGCGAGCTTTATCCACCCCGGCAACTGGCACCCGTTCGCGCCCAACGGCTGGTCGGGCGTGCTTACGGGCGGGTCGATCATCTTCTTCACCTACATCGGGTTCGATTCGGTTTCGACCGCGGCTGAGGAGTGCGAGAACCCGCAGCGGGACGTGCCGGTCGGGATCATCGCGACCTTGGTGGTTTGCACGATTTTGTACATCGGCGTGGCGGTCGTGCTTTCGGGCCTCATCCGCTGGGACCAGCTCACCGACGATGCCGCGCCGGTCGTCAACACGCTCAAGAAGCTCACGCTCGCGACCGGCTCTCCGGTCCTGCACTGGGTACGGCTGGCGGTGCTTACCGGGGCGATCCTCGGCATGGTGTCGTCCATTCTGGTTTTTCAGATCGGCCAGGCGCGGGTGTGGTTTGCCATGTCGCGGGACCGCCTGCTGCCCCCGGCATTCTCGCGCATCCATCCCCGGTTCCGCACGCCCGTGGTCAGCACCTGGGTGGCCGGGTTTGTGGTCGGGCTGCCCGCAGGGCTGCTGGATATCGGCACCTTCGCCGACCTGTCGAACATCGGGACGCTGTTCGCATTCGTGCTGGTTTCGGCGGGGGTGTTGGTGTTGCGGGCCAAGGACCCGGACCGGCGGCGGTCGTTCCGATGTCCGGGGGGGCCGGTGTTTCCGGTGCTGTCGATCGTGTTTTGCACGCTGCTGATGGCCGGGCTGCCGATCGTGACCTGGCTCCGGTTTTTCCTGTGGCTCGCGCTGGGTTTGGGCGTGTATTTCGCCTACGGGCACAAGCGCAGCGAGTTCGCCCGCTAGCCTCGCTGCATCGAACCCCTTGACTCTCCAGAAAAGGACACAGACATGATCCAGGCACACGGCTTTGCCGCCCAGAACGCAACCGATCCGCTCGGCCCCTACTCCTTCGAGCGCCGCGACCCCGGCCCCGAGGACGTGGTCGTCGAGATCGAATACTGCGGCGTTTGCCACTCCGACATTCACCAAGCCCGCAACGAGTGGGGCGGCTCCATGTACCCCATGGTTCCGGGCCACGAGATCGTCGGCAAGGTTTCGGCGGTCGGCTCCGCGGTCAAGCGCTTCAAGGTCGGCGACGCGGCGGCGGTCGGCGTCATCGTCGACACCTGCCTCCAGTGCGAGAACTGTAAGGCCGGCGAGGAGCAGTACTGCGAGAAGGGCAACGTCGAGACCTACAACAGCAAGGAGTATTCGGGCGAAACCACGTACGGCGGCTACTCGAACGTGATCGTCACGCGCGAGCACTTCGTTCACCCGATTTCGCCTAAGCTGGATCCGGCCGGGGTGGCACCGCTGCTGTGCGCGGGCATTACGACCTGGTCGCCGCTCAAGCACTGGGGCGTGGGTCCAGGCAAGAAGGTCGGCATCGTCGGCCTGGGCGGGCTGGGCCATCTCGGGCTTAAGTTCGCGCATTCGCTGGGCGCACACACGACCCTGTTCACCACCTCGCCGAACAAGGCGCAGGACGCGAAGCGGCTCGGCGCGGACGCGATCGTGAACTCGAAGGAAAAGGAAGAGATGAAGGCCGGCAACAACAGCTTCGACTTCATTCTGGACACGGTCTCAGCACCGCACGACCTGAACAGCTACCTCAAGCTGCTCAAGCGCAACGGCGTCATGTGCCAGGTCGGCATCCCGCCCGAGCCCTCGCCGATCCGCGCGCAAAACCTGCTCACCAACCGCCGCTCGCTGGCCGGGTCGAGCATCGGCGGCATGCGGGAAACGCAGGAGATGCTGGACTACTGCGCCGAGCACGGGATCGTTTCGGATATCGAGGTTATCCCGATGAGCAAGGTCAACGAGGCGTACGAGCGGGTGATGAAGCAGGACGTGAAGTACCGGTTCGTGATCGACATGAAGACGCTGGGTCAGTAGGGCATTACCGCCGCATACCTTCCGTCCAGTGCTCCGACTTAGCCGACAGCTTCTCTCTCAGTTGTTCCTTCCACCAGTCCGCCAAGCCGCTTGCTTCCACGAAGTGCTTGGCGGATTCCGGGTCGAAATCGAGATACATGCAGCGATTGATGGCCGCGATGGAAATGCCCGGGTTGCGACGGTCTCGCAGGATCCATGGCTCGCCGACGCAGACGATCCCCACTTCGAGCACTCGCAGGTAGAAGCCTGTTCGGTTTGCAAGGACAGTTTGCTTCACCCAGTCGGGGCGTCCAAGGTGCCGCGCTAAGTTTGCGCATGGTGTACGCGGGCCGGAGACCTGGAAGACAGCAGTACCTACTCCTACGACATCTCCGGCGCAAACCTCATCTTCCGTGACGCCGTCCAAGGTGAAGTTCTCGCCTACGCTGCCGGCTGCTAACTCCAGGCCGAGCTCTTTTTTCCAAAAACGATAGTGATCCGACAAATGAAC
>CAXUHL010000177.1:0-1616 GCA_964250745.1 uncultured Acidobacteriaceae bacterium | reverse complement strand
TCCTCGCCGAGCAGCGCCTTGATCGCGTCGGTAAGCTGGAGTTCCCCGCCCGCGCCGGGCTGGAGATTTTCAATCTTGGCAAAAATCGCCGGGGTCAGGATGTACCGGCCGATGATCGCGTTCTTCGACGGCGCGTCCGCGAGCTTCGGCTTCTCCACCATCCCGCTCACGTCGAACAGCTTCGGCTTGCCCTCGACCGGCTTGCCGTCGAGCACACCATAAGCCGAGATCGCTTCGCCTTCGACGATTTGCGTCGCGATGATCGAGCTCTCGACCTCGTCGTAGGCTTCGACCATCTGCCGGATGCACGGCGTGGTCCCGGCGATCACGTCGTCGGGCAGCAGCACCGCGAACGGCTCGTTGCCGACCAGCGCCTTGGCCTGCAGCACCGCGTGGCCCAGGCCGCGCGCCTCGCTTTGCCGCACGGAGGCGACACGCGCCATGCCCGCCACATGCCGCGCAATGGCGAGCAGCTCCTTTTTGCCCTTCTTTTCAAGGTTCGCTTCGAGCTCGAAGCTGGTGTCGAAGTGGTCCTCGATCGCGCCCTTGCCGCGCGCGGTCACCAGGATGATCTCCTCGATGCCGGCGGCGAGCGCTTCCTCGACGCCGTACTGGATGATCGGCTTGTCGACCAGCGCGAGCAGTTCCTTGGGGACCACCTTGGTTGCGGGCAAAAAGCGGGTACCGAGGCCCGCCGCGGGGAAGACTGCTTTCCGTACTTTGTGCTTCATGCGTGTAGGGGTTCTCCGGGGGGAAGGGGTTCCGGTCCATTGTGCCAGAGTCTTCGCAGGCCCGCGAGTTACCGTGGTGTCTTTTTAGGCTGCGCGTCAGTGCAGAAAGTGGGCGACGGTGGCCGCCAAAGCTCCGCCGACCAGACCGGAAAACAGAGCTAGAGGCGCGAGGCTCCGGTCTCGCCGAAACTTCAGGGCTTCTTCATACAATTTCTGTTGCTTCGCGCCGAACTTTGCAGTTTCAGCGGTAAGCCTGTGCTGCTCGGCCGCGAACTTGTCTCTCTCTTCTCCGAACTTTCGCGTCTCCGCAATGGACCGCTCGATACGCGCGAGCTGTTCCGCATAATCGAGACTCGATTGCCTTTCCTCCGTAGTAGCCATGCGCGCTCCTTGCTGCCGAGACCAGTGTAACCCCCATCACAAGGCCGGCGAGCTCTCACCCAGCAGCGCCTCGCGCACCACTGGGATCGGCGCGCCGCCCTGCTTCATGAATGCATCGTGGAAGCCCTGGAGCGTGTACGCCGGACCTAACTTCTTGCGGTAGTCCTCGCGCAGCTTTAGAATTTCGAGCTTGCCCAGCGTGTAGTAGAGGTACAGCGCATCCGCGGTCCCGCGCTTGACCTCGATCTGCCCGATTGCCCGCGATTGGTAGCCCTCGTTGACGAAAAAGTCGACAGCCTGCTCCATCGACAGGTCGCCCGTGTGCATCCGGATCGCGACCACGAATCGCGCGTCGCGCAGCAGCGCGTCCTGGAGTTGCCCCAGCCGCTGCAGGTTGGCCTCCTTTTGAGCGGCCGCATCCGCGCCCGGGCCGGCCTGCCCATAGCCTTCGTCGAGCATCATCTGCTCGCAGTAGTGCGCCCAGCCTTCGACATTGGTGTTCGC
>CAXUHL010000176.1:0-6708 GCA_964250745.1 uncultured Acidobacteriaceae bacterium | reverse complement strand
GCATCGGCTCAGGCATCGGCTCTGGGGCAGGGGGAGGCGGCGCGAGCGGCATGGCCCGGCGCGCCCACCCCGGCAGGGTGTCGCGCTGCCCCCTGGGCACCCGGCGCGGCGTGCTCGCGGCGACCTCGACCACGGTCTCCTCGAATAAGAACCCGAGCTGGCCTTCTTCGTGTTTTTCCGGCCTGTTCACGCTCCCAGTCTAATGGGGAACGGGCAGGCCCGCTCGGTACGAAAGTAAGCCCGGCCGTGCAGCGCGGAGAGCATCCTGGTTTCGCCATTCTCGCGCCGGAAAGCCTTGTCCGCGGCAGTCTGGCCTTTGCCGCCTTCAGCCGGCGCTTCTAGCTCACTTCCCCCGGCGTCCCCGGCGCGACCGGCTTCTCCCACGCCGGGGTGGGCCGGTCGGCTTCCGGCAGATTGCGCCCGCGCACCCGGTCGTAGATGTACTCGTCGCTCACCGCGCCCATCGCCTCGTTGTACAGTGTGATGCCGCCGATCCCCTGCCGCAGCTCCTCGTTGAACCGGTGCAGGCTTTTCAGGTCCTCCGCCGTCGCCGGTTTTTGGATCTTCGGCGTCTTGATGAACTTCTGGTAGCCCCGGTCGAGCACGTGGCCGATCTCGCCCCCGACCACCACCCCGCCGCGCACCGCGACCTCCGGCTGCGTCTTGCCCATCACCAGCACCGCCGCGCAGCCGTACTTGTCCACCCGCACCGACCCCGGCAAACTTGCGACCGCGCCCGGCGCGGACACATCGAACTTGTAGCCTCGCAGGGCGGTCAACGACTCTTCGAAGCTGGGCACTTTCGTTTTCGCGAACATCGGTCTCTCCAATCGAACCCTTACACTCAAAACTGTCGCACACGCCCCGCCCCGGGGCAACGGAGCCCTCGGCAATGGCAGCAACCGCACTGGAAATCGGAACGAAACTAGGCGAAGCGCCCCATCTCCGCGTCGGCAACACTCCCCTGCTGCGCCTCGACGCGCTGACCCGGCACCTGCCCGGCGTCCAGCTGCTGGCCAAGGCCGAGTGGTACAACCCCGGCGGCAGCGTCAAGGACCGCGCGGCCACCGCCATCGTCCGCGCCGCGCAGGCTTCAGGCAGGCTTCTTCCGGGCTCCGGCGACCGCCTGCTCGACGCCACCAGCGGCAACACCGGCATCGCCTACGCCATGCTGGGCGCGGCCATGGGCTTCCCGGTCACCCTCGCCATGCCGTCCAACGTGTCGCCCGAGCGCAAGCGCATCCTGGAGGCCTACGGCGCGGAGATCGTCTGGACCGACCCCGGCGAGGGCTCCGACGGTGCCATCCGCCAGGCCCGCGCGCTCTCCGCCGCCGACCCCGGCCGCTACTTCTACGCCGACCAGTACGGCAACGAGAACAACTGGCGCGCCCACTACAGGACGACCGCCGAGGAGATCTGGGAGCAAACCGAGGGCCGCGTCACCCACTTCGTCGCCGGCCTCGGTACCTCCGGGACGTTTATGGGAACGACCCGCCGCCTGCGCGAGCTCAACCCGCGCATCCGCTGCTGCTCCATGCAGCCTGACTCGCCCTTCAACGGCCTCGAAGGCCTCAAGCACATGGCCACCGCGATTGTGCCGCCCATCTACGACGCGGGCCTGGCCGACCGCAACCTCGAAATGGAGACCGAGCGCGCCCACACCATGGCTCGCCGCCTGGGCCGCGAGCTCGGGTTGCTGGTCGGCGTTTCCGCCGCGGGCAACGTCGCCGCCGCCCTCCAGGTCGCGGAGGAGGAAAGCTCCGCCGGCCGCGAAGCCGTGATTGTGACGGTTCTGTGCGACTCCGCCGACAAGTACCTCAGCGAGCGCTTCTGGCAGGAGGGCGCATGAAGCTGCCCGAGTCGGTCTACAACGCCCTGCGCGCCCACGGCGAGGAAACCTACCCGCACGAGTGCTGCGGCGTCCTACTCGGCCATGCATCGCCCGAAGGCAACCGGGTCGAGGCCGCCGTGCGTGCCGGCAACACCCGCACCGACTCCGCCCACAACCGTTACCACATCGCGCCGCAGGAGCTCATCCGCATCCAGCGCGAAGCCCGCAAGGACGGCTGGGACATCGTCGGCTTCTACCACTCGCACCCCGACCACCCCGCGCAATGGTCCCCGACGGACTTCGCCGAGGCCCACTGGCTCGGCTGCTCCTACGTCATCACCGCGGTCGAGGGCGGCCGGGCGGCGCAGACCAACGCCTTCCTGCTCGCAGGCACCACCGAGGACGACAAGCGCTTCACGAATGAGGCCGTCGAAGTCGAACCCTGAGCCGCTCTGCCCGCTCTCGACATCTATCTGTGTGAGGACAACGATGCAGATTTTGATCCCCACCCCGTTGCGCGCCTTCACCGGGCAGCAGGCTGCCGTGGCCGTCGAGGCCCCTACCGTCCAGGCCGCGCTCGATGCGCTCACCGCGCAACACCCCGAGCTCAAGCGCCACCTCTTCTCCGAAGACGGCAAGCTCCGCGCCTTCGTCAACCTCTACCTGAATGACGAAGATATCCGCTACCTGCCGGAGAAAGAGTCCACGGTGACCAAGCCCTCCGACGCCCTCTCCATCATCCCCTCCATTGCCGGCGGCTGCTGGCCGGGACTGGCCGTCCAGGCAACGGCGCCTTTGGCGCAATAGAGGAAACATGGGCAAGCTGGATGGGAAAGTAGCTGTCCTTACGGGGGCGACATCAGGCATGGCGCTCGCCTCGGCGAAGCTGTTCGTGGAAGAAGGTGCCTACGTCTTCATCACCGGCCGCCGTCAGGACAAGGTCGACGAAGCCGTGGCGGCGATCGGCCGCAATGTCACCGGCGTCCAGGGCGATGCGGCCGGCCTCCCCGACCTGGACCGGCTTTACGAAACGGTAAAGCGCGAGAAGGGCCATATCGATGTGCTCTTTGCCGGCGCCGGCCTGGGCGGGGCTACCCCGCTCGGATCCACGACCGAGGCCGGGTTCGACGCGATCTTCGGCCTCAATACACGCGGTACGTTCTTCACCGTGCAGAAAGCACTGCCGCTGCTGCGCGACGGCGGCTCGATCCTGATGAACGGTTCGCTCGCAAGCACGATCAAAGGCCTGCCGGGACGCAGCGTCTATGCCGCGAGCAAGGCCGCTCTGCTTCCCTTTGCGCGCGCCTGGCTCGTGGAACTGAAAGACCGCCGAATCCGCGTGAACGTGCTCAGCCCCGGCACGATCGACACGCCGCCGATGGGCGCTGTTTCCGAGGAGACGCGGGAGCACTACCGGTCCTTCGTGCCGCGCGGCGAGCTCGGCCGCCCGGAAGAGATCGCCGCCGTCGCCCTGTTCCTCGCCTCCGACGACTCCAGTTTCGTCAACGGCGTGGAGCTCGGCGTGGACGGCGGCATGGCCCGCATCTGAGCCGAAAGCACACGTCGCGTCATCTCAAAAACTGAAGGATCACCTCATGGCCACGATGATCGCAACACGACCCGACACCCTCCCCGAGCTCACCCCCGACGACCTCCAGCGCTACGGCCGGCACCTGATCCTGCCCGAGGTCGGCGTCGAGGGCCAGCGCAGGCTCAAGGCCGCGCGCGTGCTCTGCGTCGGCACCGGCGGCCTGGGCGCGCCGCTCGCGCTCTATCTTGCCGCCGCCGGCATCGGCACGCTCGGCCTGGTCGATTTCGACACGGTGGACGCGAGCAATCTCCAGCGGCAGATCATCCATTCCACGCCCGATGTCGGCAAGCTGAAGGTCGACTCCGCCGCCAACAAGCTGCACGCGCTCAACCCGTCGCTCAACATCGTGAAGCACAACGTCATGCTCACGAGCGCGAACGCCCTTGAGATCTTCAAAGACTACGACGTGGTCGCCGACGGGACCGACAACTTCCAGACCCGCTACCTGGTCAACGATGCCTGCGTGCTCACGGGCATTCCGAATGCCTACGGGTCGATTTTTCGGTTCGAGGGCCAATGCTCGGTCTTCGCCGCGAAAGACGGCCCCTGCTACCGCTGCCTCTACCCCGAGCCGCCGCCGCCGGGCCTGGTCCCCTCCTGCGCCGAGGGCGGCGTGCTGGGCGTGCTGCCGGGGCTGGTCGGGACGCTCCAGGCGACCGAGGTCATCAAGCTCGTTTTAGGAATCGGAGAACCCCTCGTAGGTCGCCTGTTGCTCATTGACGCCCTGACCACCCGCTTCCGCGAGCTCAAGCTGCGTAAAAACCCCGCCTGCTCGGTCTGCGGCCCCAACCCAACGGTCACCGAGCTGATCGACTACAACCAGTTCTGCGGTGTCCCGGGCGCGTCCGAGTCCGTCAATGAAGCAGAAGCCAAAGGAGGCCCCTTGCCCCAGCAAAACGGCATCGACCAGATCAGCGTGCAGGAGCTCAAGCGCCGCCGCGACGCGGGTGAGCAGCCCTTCGTCCTCGACGTGCGCGAGCCTTGGGAGTACCAGCTGGCCAACCTCGGCGGGGTGCTGATCCCGCAAGGTGAGCTCGACAAGCGCACGGGCGAGCTCCCCCGCGACCGGACCATCGTGACCCAGTGCAAGTCCGGCGGCCGCAGTCAGAACGCCGCCGAACTGCTCAAGCAGCAGGGATTCCAGGTGGAAAACCTGGCCGGGGGTATCCTCGGCTGGGCGAGCGAGATCGACCCTTCCGTGCCCAAATACTGACTGCCTTCACAGGGACAAGGAGGAAATGTGGCAGATACCCGGACATTGCTCACAATGGCGTACGCAGCTTTCAACCGAAGGGATACGGATGGTGCATTGGCGCTCATGAGTGAGGGCGTCAGCTGGCCGAAGGCTTCGGAAGGCGGGCGCGTGGTCGGAAAACAAGAAATTCGCGCATACTGGGCTCGCCAATGGAACGAGTTCGATCCTCATGTAGAGCCGATCGAACTGGTGGACGGCGAGCGAGGCAAGACTCGCGTCAAAGTTCACCAGATAGTCAAGAACCTCGAAGGAACCGTTCTTGCTGATGGCGAGGTCTGGCACGTTTTCACCATTTCCAATGGCCTGATCGACCGCATGGACCTCGGCGACAACGAGTCCGGCGCGGACTCGATTCCGTCGGCGGCGTTTGCCAGGCGATAGATTGAAGCCATACCTTCCGGAAGACGTGCTTCACTCGGTCCCACTGCGGGCACTTGTAGGTAGACCGCGCATCCAACCCCTGCTTGAGCGTTGCCGAGCCGCCCCGCACCTTCGTTGGGGTTTTGCCTTCAAAGCCGGCCCGGTTTGGCAACCGTTCCGGCTGTTGCTCAATTTATTTTGAGAACGAGCACATGCCTCGCATACTCTCCGGCCAAGTGCAGGAAAGCCCTGTCAAAGGTCGTCAGTACCAACCCTTCGCGAATGACAAGTCCAAGCAGGTACGCATCCGTCACCTGATTGTGTCCGTGGAGGCGCTTTGAAAACGGCTTGGTCAATGTCTGCCAGTCGGCGTGGATAGGTTGATAGTGATATTCGCCTTGTTCCTTCAGGCTTTCCAGCAAGCTCGTCGCCTGCTCCATCGGCAGACTGAGGCCTTTAGTTTGTGTCAGGAGTCGAAGGATGCCGGCCTCTGTGAAGGCGCAAAGCGACCACCGAAGGCCGGGCGCTTCAAACCACGCTGAGGCTGCCGCATGATGCACGTGGGCCTGGTCCAGCAAGGCGAACGCAACGTTGACATCAAGGAGATACATCGGGCTACTCGTCAGGGTCGTCCTCGGAAAGCTCCTTGACCATGGCCGGCGTGACTACCCGGTCGCCCTTGGCGAGCACCAGCATCCCGCGGCTGTTTGTGATGATGTGCGGAGATGGCGGCTCGGGCGCTTGCTCTGCCCGGATCAATAGCTCGCTGATTGCCGCACCGAGGGGTAGACCCTTGGCACGCGCGTAGCTGGAGGCGAAATCGTAGGCATGGGTATTCAGGTTGATGTTGGCACGCATGCTTGGAGTATGCACCCAGCAGCGGCTCGGTGCAAGAAGCGTTTTCGGTGCCGGGTGCCCACATCTCGCCTTTGAGATGTAGGGCGCCGTGAGCGAAAGCTCGCGATCCACGCGTTAGCACCCCACCCGCTTGCGCCCGCTGGTCATCGCCCAGCCCGCGACAGGCTCCGCGCCCGGCTGGGACGGCTGGCACTGCGGGCACCAATAAGTAGACCGCGCATCCGGCCCCTGCTTGCGCATCAGCACCGCGGCCCCGCACCTGCGGCAAGGCTGGCCTTGCCGCCCGTACACCCACAGCCGCGCGCCCTCGCTTGAGGACCGCGTCGTCCGCCGCGCCCCGGTATAGGTCAGCGGCTGGTCAGCTGTGGACTCCTGGACATTCTCGCCGATGAGCTTGCGCGACTGGAACAGCAGGCAATCGAGCTCATCCGTGCTCAACGACGAGACCAGCCGAAACGGGTGCACCCCGCACAGGAAGCACACCTCGACCTTGTAGACGTTCCCCAACCCGGCAAGCACCCGCTGGTTCAACAGCACGCTCGCAATCTCCTCGTCGGGCCGGGCCAGCACCCGCGCCCGCGCCTCGGCCTCGTCGTAGTCCGCGCGCAGCAGATCCGGCCCGAGCTTGGGGATCATGCTGTCGCGCGCGAGCGTCCGCGCGGTGAAGAACTTCGCCACCGGCACGTTGAACGCGACCGCCTCGAAGCCGTCCACGTCGATTACACAGCGCATCATCCGGCGCGGCACCCGCCAGCGCTCGCCCGTCCTGTAGATGTGCCACGACCCGCTCATGAGCATGTGCGTGACCAGGAT
>CAXUHL010000175.1:0-6719 GCA_964250745.1 uncultured Acidobacteriaceae bacterium | reverse complement strand
TCCACCCGCACCGCCAAGGCGATCAAGCTGAAGCCGGAGGAGGTGCGGGCGGTGGCAGAATCAAGGGGGCGGTGACTCTGTCATAAGTCCCGTCACTTGGATTCTATGCCAGAGATTCTTATGGTTTAGCAAGAAACGCGACGATGTCCCGTTCAAATTTTACAGGCTCTTCGGCATAGGGAAAGTGAGCGCTTGCTTCGAACTCATCAAACCGTGCGTTGGGCAAGCTGCTCGCGAAGGAGCGCATTTGGTCGGCGCCGACCGCGCCGTCATACTTGCCGACGATCGCTAAAGTAGGCATCGTGAGTTTGGTGAAGGCGGTAAAGCGATAGCATATGAAGTCGGCATCCTGGAAAAAGTATGCTTTGCTAAGTTCTCCTGTGTTGCGGAGGCCGCTTTTGCTGTCCATGGCTTCCTGCTCCCTTTGGTAATGCTGATCATGGAACTGCTGCCAGTTATGAAATACGCCACCATCGACTTTGCCGAGAATAGACATCTCCAGTGCAAACCGGGCTTTTGAAATAGCGCAGTTATCCTGCTTTGCCTGTGCCGCGTCGAGAGCGGTACCCGTTTCGGCTAACGACGTTTCGTGCCAAGCCGCAGGGTATCTCTGCTGCAACTCCGTTCCCCACAGTTCAAAGATTTTAGGGAGGTCTAACGCGCCGTCCACAATGATCAGCTTTCGCACATGTTCCGGGTAGCGGGCGGCGTACTCGACTGCTACTGTTGCGCCAAAACTATGCCCCATGAGCGAAATTCTGGCTAGGCCGAGATTTTGCCGGAGTGCTTCAATGTCCTGCACGAGCGTAGGCATCGCATAAGCATTCGTCCATGGGCGTTCACTATGGCCTGTTCCTCGTTCGTCGAAGTAGATCATTTGCGTATGTCGTTCGAGCTGATCGCCGACCGTCTTCTCGAAAGTGTAGGAGTTGTAGCCGGGGCCGCCGGCCAGATAAACAAGAGGCGCTTGCCCTGCATGGAGCTGTCCTGCTACCCGGTACCAGAGCCGAACGCCGTTCAGAACGACTGTATGCTCTCCCTGCGATAAAGGCGTTTCACAATGGGCCAAGACGGGGGCGAGCAGCAGGCCAAGGGCAAGCAGGCGAGCGAATCCTTGTAGCATACCGGGCTTGTACGCAGGGCCGCTCTGCCAAGTTCCGTGGAGAAAGCCTTGCGGGCCGTCCTGGTGAGGCCGGGGGTGGCCGGGCGCGCAGGGAGGCTGTTCACGCAGCCGCAACATGCGACAATGAGCGCAGCGCCATGGCCGATATCCCACCGCTCGACGCCCTCTCTGCCTCGCCTTTCCCCCAGACCAACACGCCTGCGCCCTGCGCGATCACCCCGGCGCTGCTCAAGCAGCACTCCATCACCGCGGACGAGTACACGCGGATCGAGGCGGCGCTGGGCCGGGTGCCTTCGCTCACCGAGCTGGGGATTTATTCGGTCATGTGGTCGGAGCACTGCTCGTACAAGAGCTCGCGGGTGCATCTGCGCCGCCTGCCGACCGAGAGCGAGCGCGTGGTGCAGGGACCGGGGGAAAATGCCGGCATCATCGACGTGGGCGATGGCTGGGCGTGCGCCTTCAAGATCGAGTCGCACAACCATCCCTCGTATATCGAGCCGTTTCAGGGCGCGGCGACCGGCGTCGGCGGGATTTTGCGGGACATTTTCACGATGAACGCGCGGCCGCTGGCGGTGATGGACTCCTTGCGGTTCGGGCCTCTTGAGGGTTCGAATGAGGCAAGTGTGCGCAAGAATCACGCTGTCGTTGAGGGGGTCGTCGCAGGGGTGGCGCACTACGGCAACTGCTTCGGGGTGCCGAACCTGGGCGGGGAGACCAAGTTCGAGGCTTGCTACTCCGGCAATCCTTTGGTCAACGCGTTCGCGTTGGGATTGGTCCGCAAGGACGAGATTTTCTACGCCAAGGCGACCGGCATCGGGAACCCGGTGATTTATGTCGGGGCCAAAACAGGACGCGACGGCATCCACGGCGCGACGATGGCGAGCGAGGAGTTCACTTCCGGCTCCGAGCAAAAGCGGCCCAATGTGCAGGTGGGCGACCCGTTTATGGAGAAGCTGCTGCTGGAAGGCTGCCTGGAGGCCATGGCCACAGGCGCGGTGCTGGGCATCCAGGATATGGGCGCGGCGGGGCTCACCTGTTCCACATGCGAGATGGGCGCGCGCGGCGGGGTCGGGGTAGAGATCGAGCTGGACCGGATTCCGCAGCGCGCGGCGGGGATGACGAGCTACGAGATCATGCTGTCGGAGTCGCAGGAGCGGATGCTGCTGGTGGCTGAGGCCGGCCGCGAGCAGGAAGTGCTGGATGTGTTCGCGAAATGGGGGCTGGATGCGGTGGTCGCGGGGTCGGTGATTGAAGACCCGCGCATGCGTGTGCGGCATGGCGGGTTGCTGGTCGCGGATATCCCGAATGCCTCGCTGACCGATGATGCGCCCGTGTATCACCGGCCCGTGGGGGAGTGGAAGCGACCAGATCAGATAAAGGTGCCGCTCGACCCGCCCGCGTGGGTTGTGGAGGAGTTGAGCAAGCCGCGCGACCACACGGCGGACTTGAAGAAACTGCTGGCGAGCTCAAATGTGTGCTCGAAGCGCTGGGTGTACGACCAGTACGACTCGATGGTGCAGACCAACACCGTGCAGGGGCCAGGGGGCGAGGCGGGGGTGATGCGGATCAAGGGCACCCAACGCGGGTTGAGCATGGCGCTGGCCGGGAACGGGCGCTGGTGTTATCTGGACCCGAAGCTGGGGGCGATGCACGCGGTCGCGGAAGCCGCGCGGAAGGTGGCTTGCACGGGGGCTGTGCCCGTTGCCGCTACGAATTGCCTGAACTTTGGGAACCCGGAGAAGCCGGAGATCATGCGGCAGCTTTCGGATGCGATCGATGGGATCGCTCTCGCCTGTAAGGAATTAGGAACACCCATCACTGGCGGGAATGTTTCGTTGTATAACGAGACGCGCGGGGAAGGTATTTACCCGACGCCGGTTTTGGGGGTGGTCGGGATTTTGGAGGATGCCTCAAAGGCCGTAGGGGCGGATTTCTCGCAGCCAGGCGATACTTTGCTGCTGGTTCAGTACCCAACTTCAGACAGCCAGGACGCGTCGCGTGAGTTTGGTTCATCTTGTTACGCGCAATCAGTGCTTGGCAGTTTGTGGGGAGCCCCGCCAAGGTTATATCCAGAAGCTGAGGCTGATCTGCATCGAATGCTGGCGAAGCTTGCCGCCGGTGGGCTGCTTCATGCCGCGAGAGACATTTCCGGGGGAGGCCTTGGCGTTGCGCTTGCTTCTGGCTGTTTCTCTCACAGTACTGGCGTAGACGTAAAACTGCTGGGCCATGCTGACAGACTCCTGGCTTTCAGGATATTCGGCGAGCATGCGGCACAGGCCGTGATCGCTTGCACGGAAGAGAATTCCTATGTCATACGCAATCTTTGCTTGAAAAGTAAAGTAAACGCGTGGCCGCTCGGTAAGGTGACGAAGGGTTCCTTTCGCATCAGCTTCTATAATGGAACGCGCGCCTTTGACTTGGGCGACCTTGTGACCGTCGTCGATACGGACATCTCGGCATTGCGAAAGCCGTGGACGAGTTCACTCGAAGATACACTCGCCGCCTCTCCCGTCGTCGCCGAGGTGATGGCGTGAGCCGGTTGCTGGTCGAAGGCATGGCGTGCGCGACGACCCCGGCTGACTTAGCCGCACTCAGCCGGGAGCGCACCCGCCGGGAGCCGGTGGACGGCTTTCGCGAGGAGTGCGGCGTCGCCGCCGTCTTCAATCATCCCGAGGCCGCCCGGCAGGTTTTCCTCTCGCTTTACGCGCTCCAGCACCGCGGGCAGGAGTCGGCGGGGATCGCGACCGCGGACGGGAACAGCCTGTCGAACATCAAGGGCATGGGCCTGGTTTCTGAAATCTTCACCGAGGACGTGCTGCAGCGGCTCAAGGGGGAGATGGCGATCGGGCATACGCGTTACTCGACCACGGGCGACTCCGCGCTGTTGAACGCGCAGCCGATCCGGGTGGATTCGACCAAGGGGCTGATTGCGATCGCGCACAACGGCAACCTCGTCAACCTTGGAACGGTGCGGGCGCGTCTGGAGCGGGCAGGCGCCTTCTTCCAGACCACCTCGGACTCGGAAATTATCGTCCAGCTGATCGCGCACTCGCGCGAGGGGACGCTAGTGGACGCGATCGCGGACTCGCTGCGGCAGGTGGACGGCGCGTTTTCGCTCGTGATGATGACGCGCGACCGAATGTTCGCGGCGCGCGACCCGCGCGGGTTCCGGCCGCTCTCGATGGGGCGGATCACGAACCCCGGCCGGCCGGACACGATCGTGTTCGCATCCGAAACCTGCGCGTTCGATCTTCTCCATGCCAGGTACGAGCGGGACGTCGAGCCGGGAGAGCTGATCATGGTCACGAGCGAGGGCGTGACCTCGCGGCGGTACCAGACCGGGGTCGAGCGGTCCTCGTGCATTTTCGAGCACGTGTATTTTTCCCGGCCGGACTCGCAGGTGTTCGGGCGCTGGGTGCAGGGCTCGCGCGAGGCGATGGGTCGGCAGCTCGCGCGGGAGTCGGGGGTGGCGGCGGACTTGGTCGTGCCGGTGCCGGACTCCGGCGTGACGGCGGCGCTGGGATACGCGGAGGAAGCGGGGCTGCCGTTCCGGTTCGGGTTGATTCGCAACCACTATGTCGGCCGGACGTTCATCGAGCCGGAGCAGAAGGTGCGGGACTTCGGCGTGCGGCTCAAGCTGAACCCGGTAAGAAACCTGCTCGAAGGCAAGCGGATCGTATTGATCGACGACTCGATCATTCGGGGCACCACGTCACGCAAGATCGTGCGCATGGTGCGGGCGGCGGGGGCGCGCGAGATACACCTGCGTATAAGTTGCCCGCCGACGATCTCCCCTTGTTTCTACGGAGTAGATACGCCGAGCAAGAAAGACCTCATCGCGGCGAACAGTTCCGTCGAGCAGATACGGCGGTTCATCGAGGCGGACTCGCTGGCGTACTTATCGCTCGATGGATTGCGGCAGGCGGTGGACGGCGGGCGGGACGAAGGCTATTGCACCGCATGTTACACGGGTGTGTATCCGACGCAATGGGTGGATGTAGAAGAAATCCTGCCGGCGGGGGTGGCGGTTGGCTAAGTTCGGGAAGAAGGCGCACGAGGCGGTCGGACGCGAGCTGCACCTGATGAAGGCGGGCAAGCTGAAGTCCGGCAGCGGGCAAAAAGTGACCGATCCGAAGCAGGCCATCGCGATCGGGTTGTCGGAGGCGCGGCGCGAGGGTGGGAAGGTGCCGCCCGCGCCGGAGGGAACGGCTTCGGCGGCGAAGGAGCCTGCGGACCGGAAGGCTGCGAAGAAGAAAATTTCGGCCAAAAAGGCATCGGCGAAGAAATAGGTGCCGTAAGGCAGGGCCTCCTGCCTCGGAATCAACTGCTCGACGACCCGGAACTGCCGGTGGCCGGCGCGCTGCTTGGAGCCGGGGTGCTTGAGGGTGTGCTCGCCGGAGCGGTTGGGGCGCTGCCCTTGCTCGCGTCGGCGTTCGTCTTGGACTCGGAACCGGCTTTGTTTTCGGCGTTTACGCCTCCGCTTTCGCCTGCAACTCCCTTGCTGCCGCCGGACTTACCGTAGTCGGTGAGGTAAAAGCCTGAGCCCTTGAACTGGATGGCGGGGGCGGAGAGGAGCCGCTCGCCGAGCTGACCGCACTTGGGGCATTCGAGTTGTTCGGGGGCGCTGAAACTCTGGATTTTCTCGAAGCGGTGACCGGCAGGGCAGCGATATTCGTACAGCGGCAAGGCGAACCTCGGATAAGTGGGACTGTCCTGATTGTAGCGGACCGGGGCACGTTTGGTGCCAAAGGCGCGCGCACACCTGTTACCGACGTAATTGAACATCTGGCGAAAACCGCCGATAGAAAGAGGGATAGCAAGACCGGAGGGCATCCGGCCTTACGCTTGAAGGAGGAAATCAGGACGGAAGCGAAACGAGGCGAACCTCGTGCACAGCCTCGACCGAGCGCAGTTGGCGCAGGAGAGTGAGGGAGGCCTCGCCGTCGATCTGAATAACGGCGAGTGCGGACCCTCGGAACGGGCCCTCGGCGCGGCCCAGGGCGAAGTTGGCGATGTTGATGCCGTGCTCACCCAGAACAGTTCCGAGCTTGCCGATAACGCCGGGAACATCGGAGTTGCGCACGACGAGGAGGGTGCCCTCAAGCGGGGCTTCGATGGGGATCGCTTCGAGTTCGAGCAGGCGCGCCGCTTGCGAGGCGAGGGCGACGCCCGCGCGGGCGGTAAGGCGGGTGGCGTTCCGGGTGTAGAGGGTGAGGGTGACCGCGCTGGGGCCGGGCTGCCTGTCCTCGTGCACGCGAATGCCGCGCTCGGAGGCGACCTGGCCGGCGTTGATGCGGTTCGCGCCCTCGCTTGCGCCGAGAATGCCGGCGAGGGCGGCGTTGCGGATCATTTCGGTTTGGGCTTCGCCGAGCACGCCGGAGTAGGTGATGGCAATGCTCTCGAGGCCGCCGGAGTCAGGTGGGAGGAGCTGGCCGAGCATGGCCCCGAGGCGCTCGGCCGCCGCGGCAAAAGGAGCCAGCACGAGGTATTGCTCGTGTGAGAGGGAAGGAGAGTTGACGGCGTTCTGCACGACGCCGAGCTTGAGAAAGGCGCGGACCTGCTCGGCGATCTGGATGCCGACGGCCTCCTGCGCTTC
>CAXUHL010000174.1:5222-6744 GCA_964250745.1 uncultured Acidobacteriaceae bacterium | reverse complement strand
CCGGAGTACCCGCCCGGCATTCATCCGACCGCCGTGGTCGACCCTTCCGCCCGGCTGGGCGAAGGCGCTCACGTGGGGCCGTATGCGGTCGTCGTGGCGGGCGCGCGGCTGTTCGCCCATGCCCACGCCGTTGTCCGCGAGGGCTCGATCCTGGGCGACGACGTAACGCTCGGCAACGGCGCGGTGGTCGGTGCCGACGGTTTCGGCTTCGCCAAGGACGAGCGGGGAGCCTGGTTCAAGATCCCGCAAAGCGGCCGCGTGGTGGTCGGCGACGGCGTCGAAATCCAGGCCAACAGCTGCGTCGACCGCGCCAGCATCGGCGAAACCACGATCGCCGAAGGGGCCAAGCTCGACAACCTGGTCCAGGTCGGGCACGGATCGTCGGTCGGAGCAAACACCCTGCTGTGCGCGCAGGTGGGCCTCGCCGGGTCCAGCCACGTGGGGCGCGGCGTCATCCTCGCGGGACAGGTCGGGGTCGCGGGGCACCTCAAGGTCGGCGACGGCGCGGTGGCCACGGCCCAGACCGGCATCCCGGGCGACGTGCCGGCGGGAGAAACCGTGAGCGGCTACCCGGCCATGAGCAACCGGCAGTGGCTTCGGGCCACCGCGGCCTTTGCGCGTTTGCCGGAGGCCTTGCGGCGGCTCGGCAAGCTGGAGCGGGCGGCCGGGGACGCTTTACAGCGAAAGTAGCGCGGCCGCGCATCTACCCTCGCTATGTCCGATTGGTCCGACGCGCCCGACTCCGAACTGCTCGACATCCTCGCCGTCTCGGACGGGGAGCAACCGCCGGTTAAGGTGCTGCTCCTCGACGACCAGGTCGACAACCTCCTGCTGCGCGCGACCATCCTGCACAAGCACGGCTACCAGACCGAAACGGCCTCCACCGTCGAAGAAGCGCTGACCCTTCTGCACGCGATCGACGTGGCGGTGCTGGACTACCACCTGGGCGCGGGCAAGTTCGGTACCGAAGTCGCGCAAAAGCTGCGGGAGTCCCGCCCGGAGGTGCCCATCATCATCCTGTCGGCCACCCTGGAGCGGCGCTTCGGCGGCCCCGAGGACATGCACCTGCTCAAGGGCTACAGCTCGGTCGACGATCTGGTGGCGGCGCTGCGTTCGTTCAGGGCCAAGCGCGCGGGCAAGCCGGTGATGGTGGATGCGCGCGACTTCTTCTACTCGCGCATCAACATGGCGATGGGCGACGACGTGGTGCTCGAAGTGCTGGACGCCCGGGGCAACTGGCAGTACGTGAACGAGACCTGCGCGCGCCTGCTGGAGCGCCCGCGCGACTGGTTCCGCGGCAAAAACATGTTCTACGAGATGCCGGAGCTCGCCCCGGACTGGCGCGAGATCGTCGCCCGGGTCGCGACGACGCGGGAAACCTACATCGACCGGACCTTCCGGGGCTTGATGAACCTGCCCCGCAAGGGCGAGGAGTGGGTGTGGAACGTGCTCGCCTTCCCCATGACGCTCCATAACAACGAAAGCGGCGTGGTGGTGACGGCGAGGATTCTGGAGCGGAAGA
>CAXUHL010000174.1:0-5122 GCA_964250745.1 uncultured Acidobacteriaceae bacterium | reverse complement strand
GTTAACTTTTAACTCCTAACTCCTGCTTCACCGCACCACGCTCTGAAACAGCGACGACCTGAGCAGCGTCGCGAACTGCGAGTCGGAGGACGAGAAGTCGACGTTCAGCGTACCGGCGTTCGACGCGATACGCGTGTTCTGGATCGCCTGCTTTTCGACGTCCGAGCCGCTGATCTTTTCAAACTGCGCCGCCGCGTTCATCAGGCTCGACATGGTAGCCGCCGAAAAGGTGTCCGGTGTGACCACGGCAAGCGAGAACTTGACCCCGTTGTCGAAGTTCATGGTGTAGCGCGAGCTCACCAGGCGCTTGCGGATCGTTTCGAAGTCCGCCAGCTGCGAGGCCTGGCCCACGACCGACTTCATCATGATCTGCGTGCCCTTGCCGTCGAGCAGGCTCCACAAGGGCTCGGTGTCGACCAGGCCCATCTGCTGCACCAGCGGCTGGTTCGAGAGCATGTTGGGCATGAAGCCGTCGCGGGCGTTCAGGGCGTCCTTGAGCGCGTCGGTCGAGCCGAAGATCATGGTCGTCGGGTTCACGAAAGCCACCTGCATGCCCGAGCCGGTCAGCGGAAAGATCTTGTTGGTCCGGTACAGGACCGGCTTGACCTTGCGCTTCTTGAAGTCCGCCAGGATATCCGCCAGGGCAAACTGCCCCTGCGCGACCCCGACCGTGAGCGCGTTGTCGTCGCCCGGCGTGGGCCGGAAGCTCGCGAATGCCAACTCTTCGACGTCGTGGCCGGAGTCGAGGCCGGACTTGGCCAGCGCCGCTTCAAGCTGCTTGATCTCCGGCGGCAGCACCCGCGCCTTCAGATCGAGCGCGGCCTGCGAGTTCTGCATGGCGCGGTAATCGACGACGATGAGCTGTTGAATGTCCTTGGGAATGGCCCCGCGGGCGTCCTCGCCCAACTGGGCGGCGCGGGCGGCGAACGGCAGGAGCGTGGAGGCAGCAAGGGCGAGCAAGGAAACGATCGGGCGCACGGGAAACCTCTGGCCGCGGGCTTGGCGCGGCGCTTGTCACCAGTTTAGACGGGACCGGGCCGAATTCGCCGCCGAAATGGCGGAAGGTAATGTGACCCTCCGGCGCATCCCGGCGGCGTCCGGCGCATAGGTACACTAAACCCATGATTCCCACCCTCGAATGGACCCCGGAAGGCGTCCGCTTCCTCGACCAGACCAAGCTGCCGCTCGAGGAAACGTACTTCCTCGCGAAAACCTACAAGGACGTGGCCCATGCCGTTTCGACCATGATCGTGCGGGGCGCGCCGGCGCTCGGCGTCACGGCGGCGATGGGCGTCGCGCTCGGGGTGCTGCGGTCCGAGGCGCGGACGATCGAGGCGCTGCGGCCGGAGTTCGACCGGATCGCCCGCGCCATCGCGGTGACGCGGCCCACGGCGGTGAACCTATTCTGGGGCATCGCGCGCATCCGCGCGATGTTCGAGGCCCTGGCCGCACAAGGCCGGTCCGTCGAGGAGACCAAGCAGGCCCTGGTCGCCGAAGCCCGAGCCATGTACGACGAGGACATCGCCGCCTGCCGCGCGATGGGCGCGCACGGGGCGCACCTTTTACCCCGCGAGGGCGGCGTGCTGACTCACTGCAACGCGGGCGCGCTCGCGACCTGCGGCTACGGCTCGGCGCTCGGGGTGGTCCGCTCGGCCGTGGCGGAAGGAGCCCAGATTCGCGTGTACGCCGATGAAACCCGGCCGTTCCTCCAGGGAGCGCGCCTGACCGCGTGGGAGATGATGCACGACGGGATCCCAACCACGGTGCTGTGCGACAACATGGCCGCCACGCTGATGCGCCAGGGCAAGATCCAGGCGGTCATCGTCGGGGCCGACCGCATCGCCGCCAACGGCGACGTCGCGAACAAGATCGGCACCTACGGGGTTGCGATTCTGGCAAAGGAGCACGGCATCCCGTTCTACGTCGCCGCGCCCTGGTCCACGGTCGACACGGCCACCCCGGACGGCGAGCATATCGAAATCGAACAGCGCGCCGCGAGCGAGGTAACCCACCACGGCGGTCGGCAGCAAACCCCGCACAACGTCGAGGTCGAGAACCCCGCCTTCGACGTGACCCCGGCGAAATACGTGACCGCCCTCATCACGGAGCGGGGCGTGATCCCCAAGCCTTCCCGCGAGGCCGTCGCCGCGATGGAAGGAAGCCCGCAGCCGGCGTGAGGCCGCGCCGGCGAGCCCTGGCCGAGCGCCGCCTTCCGCACGCGGCGCTTCTGCTGCTGTCCGCGCTGCTCGCGGGCACGGTGGTGTACCTGACCTGGCCGGGCCGGGCCGCCATCTATTGCGAGCGCTTGCCGCAGCTCACGGCGCTCGCGGCCTGCGGCGGCGCGTTCCTGGTGCTGTCGTTCCGCGGCCTGGCCGCCTCCCACGGTGCCCGCGCAGTCCAGGTGCCGCGGGAGGACCGCCGCATCGCCGGGGGCGCGGCCATTCTTGCCGGGCTGAGCTTCTTCCTCGCCGCCCGCTTCATCGCCGCCTACCGCGCGCCCTGCGCCGCCGTGCAGCAGCAGGTGGCCCCGCACAAACCCGGCTCTGCGCCAAGCACGCCTTAGCGTTCCCTTCCCCTTCGCTTTTCCCTTGCCCGCCCGCGTCACTCGCGCTACAGTTTTGCGAGCCGCGCGGTGCCCCCAAAAGCGCAGCCTGTACGTTCAGCCGTCCCATCTTTCTCCAGGAGCGTTCCCCGCCATGCTGAAAGGCTTTCGCGACTTCATCCTTCGCGGCAACGTCGTCGATCTCGCGGTCGCCGTCATCATCGGAGCAGCCTTTACCGGCATCGTCAACTCGTTCGTCAAGGACATCATTACGCCGCTGCTCGCGGCCATCGTGCAGCAGCCCGACTTCGGCCATCTCGCCGTCGACATCCACGGCGGCCACATCACCTACGGCAACTTCCTGAACGCGACGATCAACTTCCTACTGGTCGCCGCCGCGATGTACTTCCTTGTTGTGACACCGCTCGCGAAGTTGATGGCGCGCCTGCATCCGGCCGAGCCCGTGGCCGTGACGACCAAACCCTGCCCGGAATGCCTGAGCGAAGTGCCGCTGGCGGCCCGTCGCTGCTCCCACTGCGCCCAGCCTGTCGGGGCGGTTTAGCATCGGATCGGGAATCGACCCAGGGATCGACCCAAGGAGCACGCCGCCACTTGCCAGCCCGCATTGCCGTTGCCCTCGCCGCCGCAGCCGCCCTCGCGCTTTCGCTGGCCGCCCTGCCCCCCGCGCAAACCCCCATGCCGCCTCCACCCAAACAGGTGTTCGGCTTCCATGACTTCGCCGCCCGGCAGGCACAATGGGACCGCGATTTCCTCCTCGTTCCCGATGCCGCCCTCGCCGGGCAGCACCTCAAGACCCTCACCGCGCAGCCGCACGTCGCAGGCTCGCCCGAGGACTACAAGACAGCGCAGTACGTCGCCGAGAAGTTCCGCGCCGCCGGCCTCCAAACGGAGATCGTGCCGTATAAGGTCTGGCTTAACCACCCGGGCGCGCGCCGCTTGACCGCCACGGACGCAGCCGGCAAGGTGCTGCTGGAAGGGCCCACCCCCGAGCACGTGCCGGCGGAGTCCGGGGGCGACCCCTTCCAGGACGACCCCCGCGTGCTGCCCGGCTTTTCTTCCTCCGGCGTCTCCGGCGACGTCGCAGCGCCCGTGGTCTACGCGAACTACGGCTCTCCCGCCGACCTGGACAAGCTCGAAAAACTCGGCGTCTCGGTCAAAGGCAAGATCGTGCTGGTCCGCTACGGGACCAACTACCGCGGGGTCAAGGCCTTTGTCGCGCAAGAGCACGGCGCGGCCGGCATCCTCATCTACTCCGACCCGGCCGACGACGGTTATACTCGCGGCGACATTTACCCGAGGGGCCCGTTCCGGCCCGACTCCGGCGTGCAGCGCGGGTCCATCCAGTACATGTTCCAGTACCCCGGCGACGTGACCACGCCCGGCATCGCGTCCACGCCCGACCTGCCGGAAGCCCGGCGCACCCCGCCGGACAAGGCGACCAGCCAGCCCCGCATCCCGTCGCTGCCCATCTCCTACCATGACGCCCAGCCCATCCTCGCGGCCCTGGCCGGGCCCGGCGCGCCGCCGGGGTTTCAGGGCGCGCTGCCTTTCCACTACCACGTGGGCGGCGGGCCGGACGTTTCCGTGCACCTGCGGGTGCAGGAGGACTATGCCTATCGCACGATCTGGGACGTGACCGGCACCATCGAACCCGACTCCGCGAGCCAGGAGGATCGCGACGCGTCGGTGATCGCCGGCAACCATCGGGACGCCTGGACCTACGGCGCGGTCGACCCCAACTCCGGCACGGCGGCGATGCTCGAGGCGGTCCACGGCATCGGCGCACTGCTCAAGGAGGGCTGGAAACCCCGGCGCCGGGTCGTGTTCGCGAGCTGGGATGCCGAGGAAGAGGGTCTGATCGGCTCGACCGAGTGGGCCGAGGCGCACGACCGGCAGCTCGCGCACGCGGTTGCTTACTTCAACATGGACGTCGGCGTGTCCGGCCCGGACTTCAACGCCTCCGCCGTGCCCTCGCTCAAGGACTTCATCCGGGCGGTCACGCGCGAGGTTCCCAGCCCGCGCGCTCCGTCGGTGTACGACGCCTGGCTCGACTCGCAAAAGCAGCGGACCACGCGCGCGGCCAACAACGGCTTCAACGAGCAGCGGCCCGGCGCGGGCACCTCAACCGACCCGGTCACCATCGGCGACCTGGGCTCGGGCTCCGACTACACGCCGTTTCTGCAGCACCTCGGCGTGCCTTCGACCGATGTCGGCTCGGACGGGCCGTACGGGGTGTACCACTCGGTGTTCGACAACTATGCGTGGTTCACCAAGTTCGCCGATCCGACCTTCGTATACGAGCAACAGCAAGCCCGCGTTTTTGGGCTCGAAGTCCTGCACATGGCCGACGCGGACGTGCTGCCCTACGACTATCCGACTTACGCGCGGGAGATCGCCGAATACATCGCCGCCGCGAAGACCAAGGCCGCCGACATCGGCCTGACGCTTGACGCTGCAGCCGCCGCTGCCGCTGCCGGGCAGCTGCTGGCCGCGGCGCAAGCCGTGCACGCCCGGCAAGCCGCCGCGGCGGGACCGGACCCAACCCTGAACGCAGCCCTG
>CAXUHL010000173.1:0-6778 GCA_964250745.1 uncultured Acidobacteriaceae bacterium | reverse complement strand
CGGCGCGGCAACGGCAAGCAGGAGGGAGGCGAGAAGAAAGGGCGTCACTGGGGGGCTCCCGGCTTGCTGGCGGTGGGCTTGGTGTCGGCGGTCTTGGTCTCGGGGGCTTGGGCGGGCTGGTCGATCTCCGCATAGGTGCGATTGGCGGAGGTGAAAACCTTGGCTGCGATCCGGCGGATGTCGGCCTTGCTGACTTTATCCACCCGGTCCAACTGCCGGAACAGCTCGCGCCAGTCACCGTAACGGAGCTGGTAGACGGCCAGCTGCTCGGCCACGCCCTGGTTCTCGTCGAGGCCGCGCAGGAGCCCCGCGCGGGTCCGGGTCTTGAACATCTGGAGCTCCGCGTCCGACACATCGGCCGTGCGCAGTTTGTCGATCTCCTTATGGATGGCCGCGCGGAGCTCCGCATTGCCGTGGCCCGGGGCCGGGACGGCGAAGAAGCCGAACAGCCCCGCGTACTTGTTGCCGGGGAAGCCGGTGAATCCTTCCGCCTCGACCGCAATTCTCTGGTCGCGCACCAGGCTGCGGTAGAGCCGTGAGGTGCGCCCATTGGAAAAGATGTCCTGGATCGCGTCGTACACGGCATCGTCCGGATCCCGGTAGTCCGGACGGTGGTAGCCCTCGAGATAGAGCGGCTGGGTCGGATCCTGGAGCGAGACGGTGCGCTCGCCCGTTTGCGGGGGCTCCACCGTGAGGACGCCCTGAGGCTTGGGGCCGCCCGCGGGGAGCGCGCCGAAGTACTTCTCCAGCAGCGGGAGCGCTTGCGCGTTCGAGAAGTCGCCGACCACGGCGACCACGATGTTCGACGGCACGTAGTAGCGGTCGTGGAAGGCGGCGGCTTCGGTCGCGGTGATGTGGTCCAGTTCGCTCGACCATCCGACGTTCGGACGGCCGTAGGGGTGCGCCGCATAGGCGGCGGCGAGGAACTGCTCGACCAGGCGCCCGGTCGGGCTCGAATCCACCCTGAGCCGGCGCTCCTCCTCGACCACGCTGCGCTCCCGGTAGAACTGCCGCGTGACCGGGTGGCCGATCCGGTCGCTTTCCAGATAGGCCCAAAGCTCCAGGCGGTTTTGCGGCATCGACCAGAAGTAGCGGGTGTCGTCGAGCGAGGTTTCCGCGTTGAGCCCGTTGGCCCCGTTCGCCTCGGCGATCTCGGTGAACTCGTTCGGGATGACGTACTTGTTCGCCTCGGTTTCCGCAGCCTGGTAGGCCTCGTGCAGTTGCTTCAGCTTGGCCGGATCCTGCCCGACCCGCTTGAGCTCCTCGGCGTCGTAGGCGGCGTAAGCGGTTTCGAGCTTCGCGAGCGCCGCTTTTTCAGCGGGGTAATCCTTGGTTCCGATATCCTCGGTACCCTTGAAGGCCAGGTGCTCGAACATGTGGGCCAGGCCGGACTGCTGGCCGGGGTCGTTGGCGTCGCCCGCATCGACGATCGTGAAGTAGGAGAACACCGGCGCGTCCCGTCGCTCGCACAGCACCAGCGTCAGCCCGTTCGGCAGGACCCTGACCTGCGTCCGCTGCTCGAAGCCGGCGAGCGCGCGGGCGGTATCGCTCTGCGCTTCCAGGGAGCGTACCGGGGCCAGGCCCGCGAGCAGCAAGAGAGCGAGGAGAAGCGGGAACGCTGGTTTCGCGGCTTTCATGTGTCTTTCTGTTCTCCGGTGAGCGTTTCGGGCGAGGCTCACTAGGAGGGTACAACGCGACCTCCTCCGGTCCCAAGGGTTGTTTGAACCCATGCGGACACAATATCGGCAGGTCCTGCAACTTTGTTCAGGGGCCGGCGTCTTTATCTTTCGCCGGGGCACGGTACTTCGGTGACTTGACCGCGCTTGCGCCGGTGCCCTACAAGATGCGCAGGCTGCTTTCCTTCTTTTTCTGCCGCGAGGCGCAAGCCGCCGAGCCCGCAACCCCGTTCTCGAACACAGGAAAATGCCCATGCGCTCCTGCTTTCCTCGGACTCTCCTGACCTTTTCGGCCCTGGCCGCCCTGCACCCGGTCACGGCGCTCCACGCGCAAACGCCCTTGCTCGCGACACCCTCGGTCCGGATCACCGCTGCGGCCGTGCCGGGCGCGACCGTAACGCTCAAGGGCAACACGCACCCCCTGGCGCAGGCCAAATACGACGCGGGGGCCGCGGACCCGAGCCTCGCGACCGGCAGGCTCCAACTGCTGCTGCGGCGCAGCCCGGCGCAGCAGGCGGCGCTCGACCAGTACATGGGCTCGCTCGGCGACCCCAACTCACCCAACTACCGCAAGTGGCTCACCCCCGCCCAGTTCGGCGCGAGCTTCGGCGTCGCCGACCAGGACCTCCAGACGGTCCAGGTATGGCTCCAGGGGCAGGGCTTCAAGATCGAAGCAGTGCCGGCCAGTCGCAACTATGTCCAGTTCTCCGGAAACCTCGGCCAGGTCGCGCAGGCCTTCCACACCAGCGTGCACAGCTACGACATCAACGGCGAGCGGCACCTGAGCAACGCCACCGACCCGCAGATCCCGGCGGCCTTCGCCGGAGTGGTCGCGGGTGTGTCCCCGCTGAACGACTTCCGGGCCAAGCCGTTGCACGTTCCGGGTGGGCAGCGGCGCGTCATCAGCCGAAACGGCAGCTTGCAGACGGCCGCGCCAGCCGGGGCGCAAACCGCACAGGGTGCCACTTCGCAGCTCACCTTCAACGATTCGAACAACAACCCGTTCCTGCTTCTGACGCCTGCCGATGCGGCGACCATCTACAACGCCCCGAACGCATTCAACCGCAACTTTACCGGCACCACCCAGCAAACCGGGGCCGGCGTGAACATCGGCATCGCGGGCGATTCGAACTTCCCGACGGCGGATTACCTGAACTACCGCCATCTGTTTTTAAACGACACCGGCTCCGGCAATCTCACGGTGGTCACGGACGGCACCGATCCAGGCACCACCGGTGACGCGATCGAAGCCCTGCTCGACACGGAGCTTTCCGCCGGTCTCGCGCCCCAGGCCGGAATCGTCTACTACCAAAGCGCTTCCTCGACCTTTGTCGATGGCGTATACAGCGCGGCCCTGAGGGCGGTGCAGGACAACAGCGTTTCCGTCCTCAGCATCAGTTACGGCCAGTGCGAGTTCAACCTCGGGCAGGCCGGCAATCTCCAACTCAGCGCCCTATACCAGCAGGCCGCGGCCCAGGGGATCACCGTGGTGGTGGCGTCGGGTGATTCCGGCTCGGCGGGATGCGATCTATCGGCGGGGGAAACGCAAGCCACGGGTGGCCTCGCGGTCAGCGGCTTTGCTTCGACTCCGTATAATGTCGCCGTCGGCGGGACGGACTTCGACGTGCTGCCGTCGAACTTCGCCCAGTACGTGAATGGGACGGCTAATGGAAGCAGCGCGCCGTACTATCGCTCCGCGCTGGGATACATTCCCGAAAACCCCTGGAACGACTCGATCGGCGGCGCGCCGGGGCCGTACTCCGCCGACGTGGCGAAGCAGTACACGCTGGCTTCCGGCGGGACTACGACGATTCTCGCGGCGGGCGGCGGCGGCGCGAGCAGCGCCGTGTTCTGCAGCGGTCCGCTCGACGCGAACGGGAACTGCAATTACACCCTCACCGGCTATAAGACACCTTCGTTCCAGTCCGGGATCACTACGGGTACGGGCATCCCGACCGGCGTGCGCTACATTCCGGACGTCGCGCTGTTCGCGTCTGCGGGCAACCAGCACCAGGCAGGCTGGGCGATCTGCGGCGACAACGTGATCGAGGGCACGAGCACGTCCGCCATCGATTGCGTACCGGCTACGGACGGGAGCTTCTCCGTGTACAGGGTCGGCGGCACCTCCGCGGCGGCCCCGGCGTTTGCCGGCGTGCTTGCGCAAGTGATCCAGGCACTGCCCAACCATCAGCGACTCGGTTTGGCCAACGGCGTACTCTACAATCTCGCGGCAACCCACGGCAGCATCTTCCACGATATAACGCTGGGTAACAACTCCGTTCCCTGCGCCACGTCGACGGCCGCGAACCCCGACCCGAACTGCGGCTCCAACAATTTCCTTACCGGCTACAACGCCGGGACCGGGTACGACCTGGCGACCGGGCTCGGCAGCTTCGACGTGAGCGCGCTGGTTGCCGGATGGAGCACGGCCGCGTTCACGCCGACCACGACGGCGCTTCAGGTGAACGGGGGGACCGCGCCTGTGTCGTTCCAGCACGGGACGGCCATCAGTCTGTCCGCGAACGTCACGCCACCATCGGCGACCGGCGACGTCGCGGTCACGGCGACCAACACCGGGCAGGGCGGGGCCGCAGTAACGGAGACGATCTCCTTGACCTCCGGATCGGGAACCATTTCACCCGTAACCAACCTGCCGGGCGGCAGCTACAACGTCCAGGCCTACTATCAGGGTGACGTGACGCACTCGCCGAGCACGTCTTCCCCGGCGATTGCGATCACGATCTCTCCCGAAGCAAGTTCGCCTTTTCTTTCACTGGCCATTATCGACCTTGCCAACCCCGGCACAATCCAAACCAACGCGACGCTCACCACGGCGACTTACGGAGAGCTAGGCTATGCCTATATTCAACCCGAAAACGCAAACGCCATCAACACCGGCGTCGGGTCCCACGGCGTCGCGACAGGCTCGGCATCGCTTCTGAACGGCGGAACCAGCCTGGGCACGCAAGCGCTGAACAGCCAGGGTGTCACGACGTTTCCGCTTTACAATCTCACGCCCGGAACATACAGCTTTTCCGCGAGATACAGCGGCGACGGCAGCTACAACCCAAGCACCACCGCCAGCCCTATTCCGCTCCGCATTACGAAGGCAATCACGTCCTTGAAGGTCGGTGCCGGTTCCACCACCCTGGCCGCTTCGGCTTCGACCAATGTGACCGTCGAGCTGGATACCGACAGCGCAGGTCAATACCCGACCGGGTCGGTAACCCTCACCGGCAACGGCACGACCTTCACGGGCACCATGCAGAAGGGCACGTTGTCGAGCGGAGCCGTGGCGGAGCTTTACACCTTTGCGGTGCCGGGTTCCGCGCTCGCGGCGGGCAGCAACACTTTGACGGCGACCTATGCGGGCGACGGCAATTACAACGGCAGTTCCGGAACGGTGGGGATCGTCATATCCGGCGGAAGCGGCACGAGCGCGGGTTTCGCGCTGTCCGGCCCCGCGAACGGCATCACCGTCGCCTCGCCCGGGCAGCAGGGTACCGGTACGGTCACGATCACTCCGACGAATGGGTTCGCGGGCGCGGTGAGCCTGACATGCCAAGTCAAGTACTCGGGTGTGGGCGCTTCGCCGACCTGCGCCGTACCCGCTTCCGTGACCTTGACCGGCGGCAATGCCGCGACGGCGACGGTGACGGTCAGCACGACGCAAGCCTCCTGGCTGCATGCGCCTGCTTACGCGAACCCGGGCAGCGGATCGCGTTGGTTGTTCGCCGGTGCCGGGGGAGCCCTTTGTTCCGTCTTGCTCTGGGGCATTCCGGCGCGCCGAAAAAAGTGGCGCGGGCTGCGTGCGGCCGCGGCCGTGCTCTTCGCCCTGATCTCTTTGGGCGCGCTCGGCTGTGGGTCCTCCACGAACGGCAGCAGTTCGAATGGAACCTCGACCGGCTCGTACTCTCTGGTGGTCACGGGAACGAGCGGGAGTACGACCGCCAACACGCAGATCACCCTCGCCGTGCAATAGCCAGACCGGCGTTCCGCGAAGGACAGCGCGGGGCGCGGGAGGCGCATCTACCTGTGGGACACACGGGGCGGTTTTTCTAGCCGCGCCGCACAGGAGAGATACGATGGCGAACAATGGGGGCGGGGCTTTCAGCTGGTTTTTGGCAGGTCTTGGTTTAGGATCTCTGCTTGGGGTGCTGTACGCGCCCAGGGCAGGGCAGGAAACGCGCGAGGAACTGGTTTCAAGCGCGCTCGGGTCCGGGGAGTATGTCCGGCAGCGCTCGCGTGACGTGCAGCAGCAGGCCGGCCAGTATGTCGAGCGCGGTAAAAGCCAGATCAACCAGTACGTGGGCCGCGCCGGAGAGCAAGCCAGCCAGTACGCGGGCGCAGGCAAGGACCAGGTAGGCGGCGTGCTCGCCCGCGGCAGGGAAGTGGTCGAGGTCGGCAAGCAGAAGGTCAACGAGGTCGTCGGCCAGAGCGCCGGCGCGGTGGTCGAGCAGAAGGAAAAATTGGCAGCCGCCTACGAGGCCGGCCGGCAGGCTTACCTCGAAACCTCTGTGCCGCCGAAGGCGGAAGCCGAGCTCATTCCCGGCGCGACGGCAGAAAAAAGCTAAGTTTCGCTTGAAACAGAGAAGCCGGCTCGCGGGGGCCGGCTTCGCCATGCGCCCGCAGCCGAAAGTCCGAGAGTCAGGATCATGCTGGTTTCCAACACGCTTTCCCTTATCTTCGTCATCTTTTTCGTCATCAGCGTCCTCATCGAGATAGCCGTGCTGGTTGGCCTTCTCGTGACCGTCCTCAAGGTCGTCGCCAAGGTGAACTCCCTGCTGGACGCCGCGAAAGGGAGGGCGCTGCCGCTGGTCGGCGACGCGCACGCGATCGTCCAGGATCTTCAGCCCAAGATCAAGACCATCTCAGGCCACCTGGTCGAAATCTCGACCACCGTGCGCGACCAAACCAAGCACGTCAATACAACGGTCGACGACGTAGTCGGTAAAACGCGCGCCCAGGCCGGCAAGGTCGACGAGATGGTATCGGCCGTTCTGGACGGGATCACGCACGCGGGTTCGACGGTGTCGGCCGGGGTCGCGAAGCCCGTGCGGAAGGTGAGCAGCGTTCTCCACGGCATCCGCGTGGGCCTGGAC
>CAXUHL010000172.1:0-6784 GCA_964250745.1 uncultured Acidobacteriaceae bacterium | reverse complement strand
CTCCCGATGAGCCCGCCCAGTGTATCCGCTTGCCGCCTGAGCGGTTTTCTTTTTAAGCAGGTTTGTCTTAGGTCCTCAAGACTGAAAACCTCTGCCATGCTTGTGATACTTTCACACGAAAGTAACGGTACCTGAGTACCTTGAGCGCGATAAATGGTTACCAAAGGACTGTGAAACAAAGTACAAAGTCAGCAGCGGCCTTTCCACTCCAAGGAGCGAACCCCCGACCTATGCGGCTCTCACCGGCTTTCCCCCTCTCCCTCTCCGCCCTCCTGCTTGCCGTGCCCGCGCACACGCAGACCAACGTCCTTACCTGGCATAACGACAGTGCCCGGACCGGGCAGAACCTGTCCGAAGCGAACCTGACCCCGTCCAGGGTCAATGCATCCAGCTTCGGCTTGCTGTTCAACCTCAAGGTAGACGGCAAGGTTGACGCCGAGCCGCTGTACGTGTCCGCATACACCATCCCCGGCAAGGGCATCCACAATGTCGTATATGTGGCGACCGAGCACGACTCGGTGTATGCCTTCGACGCCGACACGGGCGCGGTGCTGTGGCAGAAGTCGATGCTGCCGGGCGGAGAAAGCCCGTCCGACGCGCGCAACTGCGACCAGGTCACGCCGGAGATCGGCATCACCGCCACCCCGGCCATCGACCTCGGCAAGGGCATTCTGTACCTGGTCGCGATGAGCAAGGACGGAGCGGGGCACTACCACCAGCGCATCCACTCGCTTTCGCTCGGCACGGGAGCCGATGCCGGCCCGGCGACGATCGAGGTCGCGGCGACGTTTCCGGGCAAGGGCGACAACTCGAGCAACGGTACCGTGACGTTCGACCCGGCCCAATTCAAGGAGCGTCCGGGCCTGCTCATCGCCGGCGGCAACCTGGTGACCAGCTGGAGCTCGCACTGCGACATCCGTCCGTACTCAGGCTGGATGCTGAGCTACGACACGGCCGGCGGCAAGCAGACGGGCGTGGTGAACTTCGCCCCGAACGGGAACGCGAACGCGCCCTGGAACGCAGGGGCCGGCCCGGCCGCCGATGGGCAGGGCAACGTGTATATCGCGCTCGGGAATGGGACCCTCGACACCTCGTTTACCCCGGCGGGGCTGCCCGCTCTGGGGGATTACGGCAATTCGCTGGTCAAGCTCGCCTTCGGGCAAAACGGGCTCCGGCCGGTCGATTACTGGACCATGTTCAACTCCAACTCGGAGTCGAGCGTGGACGCGGACCTGGGCTCCGGCGGGACGATGCTGCTGCCGCTCCAGAAGGACGCGCGCGGCAACACGCGCAACCTCATGGTCGCCGCGGGCAAGGACACCAACCTGTACGTGTTGGACCAGGCCAACCTCGGCAAGTTCAACGCTTCATCCAACTCCACCCTGTACCAGCAGCTTTCAGGCGCGCTGTCGAACGGCGTATGGTCGAGCCCGGCGTTCTTCAACAACCACGTCTACTACGGATCCGTGAACAGCGTGCTGCGCTCCTTCGACGTGAACACCGCGCTGCTTTCAAGCTCCCCGAGCTCGTCGACGCCGACGGTCTTCGGCTATCCGGGGACTACGCCGAGCGTATCGGCATCGGGCGCGCGCAACGGCATCGTGTGGGCGCACGAGCAGGGCGGCACGGCCGTGCTGCACGCCTACGACGCGAATAACCTGGCGACGGAGCTCTACAACTCCAACCAGGCAGGCGCGCGCGATCACTTCGGGGCGGGCAACAAGTTCATCGCGCCCGCGATCGCGAACGGCAAGGTCTACGTCGGTACGCAGAACTCGGTCGGGGTGTTCGGACTGCTGCGCAACGGCAAGCCCCCGCTCGCCGACGGCGACTACGCGCTCCAGAACGCGGTCAGCAAGCTGTTCATGGGGGACTACAACGCCTCTCCGGGGCCGGACACGGAGATCGTGCAGTTCTATCCCTACGGGGGCAACTACGAAACATGGTTCTTCTCTTGGCAGGGCAACGGCTACTACCTGATCCAGAACCCGGCCACCGGGCTGTACCTGTCCTCGTCCGGTGTCCTGGCCCGGCATCTGCCGGCCTCGTTCGATGACACGCAGCTATGGCAGGTCGCGCCGGTGAACGGCGGCTATACGCTGAAGAACAAGGCCACCGGTGCCGTGCTGACCAACCCCAACTCCAACCCCAACCCGGCCGGGTTGCAGATCACCGCGTCGACCGGCGGAGCCAACCAGACCTGGGCCATCGCACCGGCGCAGTAAGCTGAGGGTGTGGCGGACGAAAGGCAATGCGAACGGCTGGGAAGCATGTACCTGTGCTTCCGCAGCCTGTTCGCGCTGCGGCAGGGACCCCTGAGCGGGGCGTTGTTGCTGATCCCGGAGTCGCCTGAAGCAGAGCGGCGGGCGACGGCGGGCCGCATCGCGGGCGCGGCGGTTTTGCTGGTGCTTGAGGATACGGCACGGGCTCGGCAGGCCGTCCGGTCCGGCGCTGCTGACTTTCTGGTGACCTCACTGGATGAGGCTTTGCGGATCCTGCGCATGGACGTGCGGCGCGGGACGGCCGTGGGCGTGTGCCTCCAGAGCCCGCTTCCGGTTGTCCTGACGGAGTGTGTAGACCGAGGCGTGCAACCCGACTTTCTCGACGCTCCGGGGGCTAGCTCCTCCGCGGCGGTCCTTGCGGCGCGCGGGGCGCGACCGGTCGCCTGGCATGCCGCGCTTGAAGCCGTGGAAAGTCCCGCGCTCCTGCGCCTGCCTTTGGACGGGCTGGAAGTGATCGGCGATAAGGAGCGGCGGCACTGGATGCGCTGCGCGCCTCCGGTTCTCGGACGGCGCGATGCGGGTAAGCTCTTCCTGCCGTTGCGCGCGGCGGAGCTTGCAGGCCTTACGCCCCCGCCAGCTTGAAGATCGAGCTCCAGAGCTCCTTCAACCCCGCGCCGGTTTTGGCGGAACACAGCAGCAGTGGCTCCTCCTCCGGGGTGCCCAGGTCGAGCCCGCGCCGCAGTTGGACCGTGGCCTTGGCGCGCCCGTTGCCGGAAAGCCTGTCCGCTTTAGTGCCGACGATCAGGAATGGCCGGCCCGCGTCACGAAGAAACGCGTGCAGCTGCGTGTCGGACTCCTGCGCCGGGATGTTCGCGTCGACCAGCGAGATGCAAAGTGCCAGCGAAGGCCGCTCGCGCAGGTAGGGGTCGATGAAGGAGGGCCACTCGGCGGAGATGGACTTGCTGATTTTTGCGTAGCCGTACCCAGGCAGGTCGGCGAAGACGACCTTGGGGGGCGAGTCGGCGCGCTCGTGAATGGCGAAGAAGTTGATGGCACGGGTACGCCCCGGCGTGGAGGAAACATGGGCCTGCCTGGAGCCGAGCAGCGCGTTGATGAGGCTGGACTTGCCGACGTTGGAACGGCCGAGAAACGCGATCTCCGGCGCGCCCGGGGCGGGGAAGTGGGCCGGGGCGGTGGCGGAAAGGAGGAATTTCGGAGTTGTCGGCATAGGGTTGCGATGGGTGCGGTAGGATCGCACCGTATTCATTCGTCTAACCGGGTCATCCCGAGGACCGGAGCGACGAAGGACCAGCCTTCGCGCGGAACTCATGCGAAAACCAGATCCTTCGCTTGCCTCAGGATGACCCTTGAATTGAGAGAGCGAAGCAAGGGTTGGTCTCCTTTACCCTTCGCCCTCCGCCCTTTCTACTGGTGCGGCCGGTTTTCCGCGCCGATCGTGGGCACATCCAGCAGGACTTCCGGAACCTCCTCGGCCATCTGCGGCAGGGGGCCTTCGAGGGCGATGCCCAAAACCTCATCCATCGATTCGACGAAGTGCAGCTTCATCGCCGACTTGAGGGCTTCGGGCAGGTCGGGCAGATCCTTCTCGTTCTCCTTGGGCATGATGGCCTCGAAGACGCCGGCCCGGTGGGCGGCCAGCAGCTTCTCCTTGAGTCCGCCGATCGGCAGGACCTTGCCGCGCAGCGTGATCTCGCCGGTCATGGCGATGTCGCGGCGGACCGGAATCTTGGTCAGCGCGCTGGCCAGGCCGGTCGCGAGGGTGATGCCGGCGGAGGGGCCGTCCTTGGGGATCGCTCCTTCCGGCAGGTGGATGTGGATGTCCACGTTGCGGTAGAAATCCTTGGGCAGGCCCAGGTGCGCCGACCGGGAGCGGATATAGGAGAGCGCCGCCTGCGCGGACTCCTGCATCACGTCGCCGAGCTGGCCGGTGAGCGAGAGCTTGCCTTTGCCGTCCAGGACCTGGATCTCGGTCTGGAGGATGGTGCCGCCCATCTCGGTCCAGGCCAGGCCGGTGACCAGGCCGACCTCGGACTTCTCATGCACTTGCGAATCGCGGAACTTCGCGATGCCCAGGAACTCGTGGACCGTCTCGGCGGTCAGTGCCTCAGCGTGCTTGTTGCCGTTCTTCACGACGCGGCGCGCGACTTTGCGGCAGATATTGCCGATCTCGCGCTCCAGGTTGCGGACGCCGGCCTCGCGGGTGTAGGCACGGACGATCTCCTTGAGCGCGCCGTCGTCGAAGCTGAGGTTCTCGCCGGTGAGACCGTTATTCTCGAGCGCCTTCTTGACCAGATATTGCTTGGCGATCTCGAGCTTCTCGACCTCGGTGTAGCCGTGCAGGCGGATCACTTCCATGCGGTCCTGGAGCGGGCCGGGAATGGTGTGCAGCACGTTCGCCGTGGCTACGAAGAGAACCTGCGAAAGGTCGTATTCCACGTCGAGGTAATGGTCCTGGAAGGTGGTGTTCTGCTCCGGGTCCAGCACCTCGAGCAGCGCCGAGGACGGGTCGCCGCGGAAGTCCGACGCCATCTTGTCCACTTCATCGAGCAGGAACACGGGGTTCTTGGTGCCGGCCTTCTTCATGGACTGGATGATCTGGCCGGGCAGGGCCCCGATATACGTCCGGCGATGGCCGCGGATTTCGGCTTCGTCCCGCACGCCGCCCACCGACATGCGGACAAACTTGCGGCCGGTTGCCTTAGCGATGGACATGCCGAGCGAGGTTTTGCCGACGCCCGGAGGCCCGACGAAGCACAGAATCGACCCCTTCGGGTTCTTGACCAGCTGCCGCACGGCGAGGAACTCAAGGATACGATCCTTGATCTTTTCAAGCCCGTAGTGGTCCTCGTTCAAGACCTTCTCGGCGTGCTCGATGGACCGGGTTTCCTTGGACTTCTTCTTCCACGGCACGGCCAGCAGCCAATCGAGGTAGTTGCGCGAAACGGTCGACTCGGCTGACATGGGCGGCATCGCTTCGAGCTTCTTGAGCTCCTGGATGGCCTTGTCGAAGACGTCCTTGGGCATGCCCGCGAGCTCGATCTTCTTCTTGAGCTCGTCCCATTCGGACTTTTCGCCGCGCCCCAGCTCCTTCTGGATCGCCTTGATCTTCTCGTTGAGGTAGTACTCTTTCTGCGCGCGCTCCATCTGCCGCTTCACGCGGGTCTGGATCGACCGCTCCATGTTGAGCTTTTCGATCTCCACGTCGAGCACGCCGGCGATGCGGGTGAGCCGTTCGACGGGGTCGAACACGTCGAGGATCTCCTGCTTCTCGGCGATCTCGAGCTGCAGGTTGGCGGCGATGGTGTCGGCCAGCTTCGCGGGCTCGTCCACGCGCAGGGCGGCCATGGTGGACTCGAGATTGAGCGACTGCTGGAGCTTGACGTATTGCTCGAACAGCGTCGTGACCTTCTGGGCCAGCTGCTCGACCTGCGGGGTGAGCTCGAGCTGGACTCGGCCGGTGCGGACGGTGGCGACGAAGAAGCCGTCGGCGTCGGTCATTTCGGTGGCGCGGCCGCGCTCGACGCCCTCGACCAGAACCTTAATATTGCCGTCCGGCATCTTGACCGACTGGACGATGTTGCCGATGGTGCCGACCATGTAGATGTCGTTGGCGGAGGGCTCGTCGACCCGGGCGTCGTGCTGCGTTGCGAGAAAGATTTTGCGGTCGCCGGTTAGGGCCTCTTCGAGAGCGCGGACGCTGGACTCGCGACCCACGACGAAGGGCGTCATCATGTGGGGGAAGATGACCATGTCCCGGATGGGCATCATGGGAAGCTTGCGGGTCTCGCTCCGGTTTTCGTTTTTCGGTGCTTTGGGTTCCGGCATTCGGTCCTCTCGGGTTGCGTTATGGAGCAAAACCCTGTGCGGCTTGCTGGGGTTTGCTTTTAGACGTGCGAGGGGGTCGGGGGATGCAGCGGGAAGCCCTCGCTCGACCCGGTTGCGTTGATTCGATTGTAATCTTCGAGCGGCGGCGGGCTCGGGGGCGCGATGGAGCGTGATGGTGGAGCACCGGCATGCACTATGATCGTGCCGGTGAGGCTCGTGCTCGATACGAGCGTGATAGTGGCGGCAATGCGAAGTTCCAGGGGAGCATCGGCACAGGTGGTTCGTGCGGCTCTTGAACGACGGTTTACCTTGTTGCTTTCCGTGCCGCTTGTGCTGGAATATGAAGCTGTATTGACGAGGGCAGAGCATCTTGAAGAGGGCGGCCTGGGTATGCCCGACATCGATTTGCTGCTGAACACCTTGATCCAGAAGGCGGAGCAGGTTGCGCTTTCTTTCCGGTGGCGTCCGGCGGCAAAGGATCCTGATGACGACATGGTGCTGGAAGCAGCGATAAACGGCGGCGCTGATGGCTTGGTGACATTCAATCAGCGGGATTTCGGGGAAGTCGCGGGGCGATTCGGAATTCGAGTTTTGTCGCCGAAGCAGGCGTGGGAGGAAGTATGCGGGAGATGAGGGGGGGGGACCTCACGGTAAAGGTGCAGCCCGCTTTAATTGGTGAAGCTCAAAGCGTGGGGATGGTAGAGGGGATCGCGTTG
>CAXUHL010000171.1:0-6800 GCA_964250745.1 uncultured Acidobacteriaceae bacterium | reverse complement strand
CGACCAATCCGGTGACCGCGGACGGGCGCGAGACCACGGCGATCGCCTACGACGCAAACTGCCTGGAAGAGGTGTGCGGCTCCTGCGCGATGCGGATCAACGGCCGGGCGCGCATGGCTTGCTCAGCGCTGATCGAGAACGTGATCGAGGATGGAGTAGTAAGGGTCGAGCCGCTTTCGAAGATGCCCGTGGTGCGCGACCTCTCGGTCGACCGGTCCGTCATCTTCGAGAACCTGAAACGCGTGCAGGCCTGGGTGCCGGTCGACGGCAGCTACGACCTCGGCCCCGGCCCGCGCATCACCCCGGCGGAGCAGGAGGAGGCCTACCCGATCTCGCGGTGCATCTCCTGCACCATCTGTATGGAGGTGTGCCCGCAGTTCAACGAGGACACCGGCTTCGTGGGCGCGGCGACCATCGCGCAGGTCAAGCTGTTCAACCAGCACCCGACCGGTAAGGCGCTCAAAACCGACCGGCTGCATGCCCTGATGGGCGACGGCGGTATTCAGGAGTGCAGCTACTCTCAGAATTGCGTGAGCTCCTGCCCAAAGGAGATTCCCCTGACAAAGGCGATCTCGGACGTGAACCGGGACGTGATGGTGCAGGCGGTGAAGGATGTGTTCACGCGATAAGGGTAAGTGAGAGGTACTTCGTAAGAAGCATTGCTGTTTTCTGATAATGCAGGAGAAAGGGGTGCATTATCTAATGCCTCGGAAGACACAGGCTTTTGGCGACAAATACGATATAGCCAGCCCGGCTGTTGAGGTCGCGATTCTCAAAACAAAGGTTAAATGGATCATCATGGTCGGGGGTCCATCATTGCTGCGGCCTGTGCTGTACTCATATACCTGATTCAGTTCGAGATTCCAAAGCAAGTGAATTCAGCCGCAACTGCAGTATGACAAAGAATTCCAGATAATCTCGCCGAGCGTTTTGCAAAGCTTGAACAGAGAATAAGCGATGTACAGCTAAGATACGGCGGCATTACTCCCAGCTCTCTCCTAAATTTGATTCCTGTGGACTTGCCTCTTTCTCCGTAAGCCAAATCGATCTCACGCGTAGCCAGGACCGGTCCGTGCGAGGCCTCATCCTACTGAGATGCCTTCTGCACTCGCACCCGCTCCTGTCACCGAACAGACCATTCTCGACGCCCTCGCCCCGCTCCAGGCCCGCCTTGCGGCGCACCCGCTCTACGCTGCGGTCCGCACCCTGCCCGACCTGCGCGTCTTCATGCAGTCGCATGTGTATGCCGTATGGGACTTCATGTCGCTGCTCAAGGCGCTCCAGCGGCGGCTTACCTGCGTCGACGCGCCGTGGCTGCCCACGGAGGACGCGGGCTCGCGGCGGCTGATCAACGAGATCGTGCTCGGGGAGGAGAGCGACCTATTCAAGGATGAAGCGATCTCGCATTTCGAGTTGTATCTCCGGGCGATGCGGCAGGCCGGGGCGGACGCTCGTCCGGTAGAGGCGCTTACCGAGAGACTGTCGAACGGCACCACCATCACCGACGCGCTCGCAGACGCCCCGGAGGAGGCGGCAGCCTTTGTCCGGGCCACCTTCCAAGTGATCGCGACCGGCGAGACTCACCGCATCGCGGCCGCGTTTACCTTCGGGCGCGAGGATTTGATCCCGAGCGTGTTCGCGCCGCTGGTGCGCGAGTTGGACAGGCAGGAGCCGGGGCAGGTCTCGCTGTTTCGCCACTATCTGGAGCGGCACATCGAGATGGACAGCGACGAGCACGGGCCCATGGCGCTCCAGATGGTCCGCAACCTGTGCGGGACGCCGCGGCACTGGGAAGAGGCGCTGGAGTCGGCACAGTTCGCGCTCGAAGCGCGGCTCGCGTTCTGGGACGGCATCCACGCCCGGATGACCGCACAGAAAAGCCGGAGGGCGTGAGGCCCTCCAGCTTTCTACTGAACGACAACGGTTAGGCGGCCGACAACTCAACGAAAAGCGGCGGCGCGACTGGGCAATCAGCGGGCTACCGCATACTCCCTTTGCCCGACGGGCTGGTCCTGGCTCTCGGCCTGGCTCTTGCGCACGGCGATCATGTAAATGAACACCCCGAAGGCGGCTTTGGCCAGGATATCGGCGAGGCTGTAGCCGACCTGGATGCCGACCGTGGCACCGGGGCCGTTGAAGCCGAGCATGGGCAGCACGAAGACGACGGGGTAGAACGCCCAGGTGACGATCAGCAGCCAGCGGGCGGTGGAAACCAAGCCGCGGGCGTGCTCCGGCTGCTTGCCGATGGAGTCGCGCAGCCCGACGTAGAGGTCGAACACGATGATGAGGAACGGGATCATCGCGGCGGCCCACCAGATCCAGCGCGTGGCGTTGTTGGACGAAATCTCACCCGGGTAGCCGAGGGCGACCATGATGACGGCCAGGATCGCGAGCCGGCTGGCCTTGACGCTTGATTCGCCGCCCGGCAGGCGCATGACCAGGATCAGTTCGGTGACGAGCAGGGGGACGGTCAGGATCCAGTCGACGTAACGATAGGCGTCGTTGAAAGGCTGGCCGGAAAGCTTGACCGCGGCGTTTTCGACCGTATAGGCCGCTTCCCACGAGTTGAAGATGCGGTAGTAGTGATAAGACGCGATGAGGCATACCAGACCGGAGATGGTGACGGCCGCGCGGTATTGCGTGCCGACCTGGGACCGGCTGAGAAAAAGGAAGATGGTGGCGGCCCCGAGGGTCGCGATGGCAAAGGATAGGGCGTTGTAGACGAAGCTGTACTGGCCAAACGTCAGCGCGGGCAATTCGTGCATGGGTCACCTCGTTCGTAGGGCGGAGCAGGGAACGCCCCGAGTACATGCCCGCAACGATGGAGGTGTCAACGGCGATTTCTACAACTTTCATGGGAGGAAACGCACTCGTTGAGAACTGTTCGCTAGTGTTCGCTAGTCTAAAAGGGTCATGATCGTAAAGACTTCCCTGCTCTTCCTGCTGGCCCTGCCTGTTTATGCCCAGCAAACCCCCGCGCCCCTGCCCGACTCGCCCGACACCGTGGCCCCCGCGGTCCCGCTGCCTACCGGACCGACGGCGGTGTTCGACACCGGCATGGGGCAGATGCGGTGCAGGCTCTACGACAAGCAGGCGCCGGAAACGGTTGCAAGCTTCGTGGGTTTGGCGAACGGAACAAAAGATTGGACCGATCCCGTGACCCACGCAAAGCAGCACGGCAAACCGCTCTATGACGGGACGACGTTCCATCGCGTGATTCCCGGCTTCATGGCGCAGGGCGGCGACCCGGCGGGCACCGGCATGGGCGGGCCAGGGTATACGGTGCCCGATGAGATCGTGTCGAACCTGGGCTATGACGTGCCGGGGCGGCTGGCGATGGCCAACTCCGGTCCCGGAACGGACGGGAGCCAGTTCTTCATCACGGAGAAGCCCTACCCCTCCTTGACGGGCAGTTACACGATCTTCGGCCAGTGCGATCCGGAAAGCGTGACGGTCGTGGAAGCGATCACGCACGTGGAGCGCGACGCGGACGACAAGCCGCTGACGCCGGTGGTGCTGCGCAAGGTGACGATCGTGCCGGCGGGGCAGGCCGTGCCGCCACCGGCCCCCGCGGCCGCGCCGGTAAAATAACGGGAGGAGAACAACGATGCCTAAAGAACCCGGCGTGTACGCCACTTTCCAGACCTCGCAGGGCGAGATCGTCTGCCGCCTTTTCGAGTCCGACGCCCCCAAGACGGTCGCCAACTTCATCGGCCTGGCCGAGGGCACCAAGGATTGGACCCACAAAGGCCAGTCGAAAACCGGCTCCAAGCTCTATGACGGAACCATCTTTCACCGCGTGATTCCCGACTTCATGGTGCAGGCCGGCGACCCGGACGGCACCGGCATGGGCGGCCCGGGATATAAGTTCGAGGACGAAACCAAGGGTTCTTCGCATAAGTTCGACAAGCCTGGTAAGTTGGCAATGGCGAACGCCGGACCGAACACCAACGGCTCCCAGTTCTTCATCACCGTCGCGGCGACGCCGTGGCTGACCGGCAATCACACGATTTTCGGCGAGGTGGTAGCGGGGCAGGAGATTGTGGATAAGATCACCAAGGTGCCGCGCGGCGCGCAGGACAAGCCGAAGACGCCGGTGGTTCTGGAGTCGGTGGTGGTGGAGCGGGTGTAGGGCCAGGAACCGAGCGAGCGCGAGGAGGACAACCATGAGCACGACCATCGGTGTGATCGACCAGCATGGCCAGATAGCCCTGCCGGATGAGGTCCTGCTCGCGCACGGCTTGAAGAAAGGCGACCAGGTCGAGTTCGTAACCGAAGGAGGAGCGACTTTGATTCGCCCCCTTCAACAGCGGCTCAGAGGTTTTCACCGGGATGTCGGTCGTTATCCGCTGCCGGAGTCGGAGGGCAGCGTTGAAGGCTGGCTAACGGAGTTGCGGGGGGGGGAGTTCGAAGAGGACCCGAGCGAGTGAGGACGGCTCTGGACACCAATGTCCTATCCAATCTATGGTCGCGACAGCCCGGCTCCGATCGAATCGCGCCATTGCTCGAAAGAATAGGGCTTGAAGGACCGCTCGTCATCTGCGCTGCCGTTTTCTGTGAACTACGCGCTCATCCCGTGATGGATCAGCGCGCGATTCATATGTACCTTGAAGAAAGGCGTATCCGCATCGATTACGAGCTGCAGCCGGTAGCGTGGCAGGCAGCCGCCGATGCTTTCGCGGACTATGCCGTCAGAAGACGCCGGAACCGCATTCAGACTTCCGGACGCCTGCTCGCTGACTTCATCATCGGCGCACACGCTCTGCATAGTGCCGACCGCCTTATGACGATGGACTCGAAGCGATATCGCACATCTTTCCCAAACCTGCGCCTCATCGAGCCCACCATCATCCACTAAACTCCGATGACCCCGCAAAGCTCCCGCACCGAGTCCGCGCTCCTCCGCAGTGCCGCCTGCTCCTCGGCGGTGAGCTTGATCTCGACGATCTGCTCCAGGCCTTTCGACCCCAGCTTGCAAGGCACCCCGACATACAAGTCGCTGATCCCGTATTCACCTTGTAAGTAGGCCGCGCAGGGCAGGATTTTCTTCTTATCCTTCAAAATAGCTTCGACCATCTCGATCGCGGCGGCCGCGGGCGCGTAGTAAGCCGAGCCGGTCTTCAAGTACTTCACGATCTCCGCCCCGCCGTCGCGCGTACGCTGGACCAGCTTTTTCAGTACCTCGGCCGAGAGCAGCTCCGTGATCGGGATGCCGGCAACGGTCGAGTAGCGCGGCAGGGGCACCATGGTGTCGCCATGCCCGCCCAGGACGAAGGCGGTCACGTTCTCGACGGAAACCTTCAGCTCCTCCGCGATAAAGGTTCGGAAGCGGGCAGAGTCGAGCACCCCCGCCATGCCCAGCACCCGCTCGCGCGGGAAGCCTGAGTGCTTGTACGCGGCTTGCGCCATGGCGTCCAGCGGGTTCGAGACCACGATCAGAATCGCGTCCGGGGAAGTCGCGACGACGCGCGTGATGACGTCCGCCATGATCTTCGCGTTGGTGTTCAGCAGGTCGTCGCGGCTCATGCCCGGCTTGCGCGCGATGCCCGCCGTGATGACGACGATGTCGGACCCGGCCGAGTCGGCGTAATCGTTTGTGCCGATGATCAGGCAGTCGCGCTTCTCGATGGGCATGGCCTCCAGCAGGTCCAGCCCCTTGCCCTGCGGCACGCCCTCGACCACGTCCAGCAGCACCACATCCGCGAGTTCCTTGGCCGCGAGCCAGTGGGCAGCAGTCGCCCCCACGTTTCCCGCGCCGACGATCGTGACTTTCTTCCGCATCCCCCGCCCTCTCCAAAAACGTAAGCCTACCACCGTTGACCGCAAACGCGCCCGCCCTTATGATCGATTAAGTCGCGTGAGCAACAGCCGCGGCCGGCCGCGTTGCCCCCTCGTTCAATGGTAGGACAGCTGACTCTGACTCAGCATATCGGGGTTCGAATCCCTGGGGGGCAACCAATCTTATTGGCGCGCTTGCATTGCGGCATGGGGAAGCGCTTCGATAAGTTGCTCCGAAGTCCGGAATGGGCTTTGCTTGACACCGTCGATGAAAACCGTGGGTGTTCCTTCCACGCCAACCATGGCCCCGAGCTTGAGATCGGCTTCCACATCGGGCATCGCTTCGCGTTCGTCGATGCAGCGGCTCAGCTTGCTTCGGTCCAGACCCGGCACACCCATGGCGATCTGCTGAATCTGCACGTCCGCCGACTCCGGGCGGATCGTCCGCTGCGCCGCGAACATGGCACTCTTGTAGTCGGGTAGCCTGGTCGGGTCCTGACGCCGCACACAGGCCCCGGCAAGTGCCGCCTGCTTCGCCCACGGGTGCATGGAGAGGGGAAAGTCGCGGAACTGCACGGTGACGCTCTTCAGCCGCTCCGCCCCCGCAGGGTCATTCATGATCGCCGCGAGCCGTTGGCAAAACGGGCACTCGTAATCGGAAAACACGACCATGGTCGGCTTACCGCCGGTCTTCGCGTCCACGCCGCCTTGCCCGGTCAGCAGCTTACGAGCCGCTTCCTGCTTCTCGGCCCGTTCCTTCGCGGGGTCGACGGACAGGTCGAACAACACCGGGGTCGCGTACTTCCCGTCCGGCGAAAGGTACAAGCTGATCGAACGCTTGGAAGGCAGGAGGGTGTAATCGACCTTCCAGAAACATTGGTCGTTGGCCTGGGCGGCACTCATGCGCTGCGCTTGGGCTACGTTGAAGCGGGCTGCGGCGTAGCGGTCGAGGTCGGCCAGCTTTTCAGGGCTTGGAGCTGGGCAGGCAGCGAAGGCGGGGAGAGCAAGCACCGCTGAAGCAA
>CAXUHL010000170.1:0-6863 GCA_964250745.1 uncultured Acidobacteriaceae bacterium | reverse complement strand
GATCATGCAGCAGCTCGCGGACGAAACCGGCGGGCGCTTTTTCGAGGCGAAGAAAAAAGACTTCGACGCCATTTACAAGCAGATCGCCGAGGAGCTGCGGCAGCAGTACCTGCTCGGCTACACCCCGGACGCGGCGAGCCAGGGCGAGGGCTTCCACAAGATTTCACTGACCACGAAGAAGAAAGACCTGTTCGTGCAGACCCGCGAAGGCTACTACGGGGCCGGCACAGCGGAGAAAAAAGCGGCGGCGAACGAGTAGACTCGCGGTGAGGCGACCATGGCGAGCACGCTGATTTCCGTCGAGGAATACCTGCACACCGCATACGAGCCGGACGCCGAGTACGTGGATGGCGTCGTCGAGGAGCGTCCGATGGGAGAAGATGGACACGGTGCCTGGCAGGTAGCTCTTTCGGCATTTTTCCATGGGCATCGCCGCGAATTGGGCATCCGGGTGCGCTCCGAGCTGCGTACAAAGATCTCCGAACGCCGCTACCGCATCCCGGACATCGCCGTCATCGATGCCGCGCTGCCGAAAGAGCCGGTTGCCCTGACCCCTTTCCTGATCGCCATCGAGATTCTCAGCCCCGAGGACCGGCTGTCCCGCCTCATCGTCCGGCTTGCGGATTTCGAGAGCATGGGCGTCCCGGCGATCTACATCATCGATCCGGCAAACAACAGCCTCGTCCGCTTCCAAGGGGGCAAGCTGACGAACGTCGACACCCTCATGCTGCGCGAGGTCGCGATCCCCTTCGCGGAGATTCTGGCCGATCTCGATTGACAGCGCTTTTGTTGCTGCATTCACGAAGGCCCGCCCAGGCAACGCGATAAACTGAATGGGCCATGCCAACCAAGCAGGAACTTCTCCAGAACCCCATCCGCCAGTTCGACATCAAGCAGCACGACGTGGTCGCGCTCGTCGACGCCATGCAGTCGATGGCCTACAGTTCCCGCGACCTCGCCCGGGCGGCCTCCATCTACGAGCGCATGCTGCGCGACCGCGAGTGCGGCGTCATCCTGTGCCTCGCCGGCTCGCTCATCTCCGCCGGTCTCCAGCAGGTCTTCATCGACCTGATCCGCAACAAGATGGTCGACGCCGTGGTTTCGACCGGCGCGAATATCGTCGACCAGGACTTCTTCGAGGCCCTCGGCTTCCGCCACTACATCGCCGACGAGCTCTATAAGCAGGGCACCGAAGACGCGACCCTGCGCGAACTGATGATCGACCGCATCTACGACACGCTGATCGACGAGGAAGAGCTGCGCATCTGCGACGAGACCTGCGAGAAAATCGCGAACTCACTCGAACCGCGCCCCTACTCCTCGCGCGAGTTCATCCGCGAGATGGGCGCGTATCTCGAACGCGAAGGCCGCACGCCGAAGCACGGCAACCCGGACTCGATCATCTACGCCGCGTACGAGATGGACGTGCCGATCTTTGTTCCTGCGTTTTCGGATTGCTCGGCCGGTTTCGGCCTGGTCGCGCACCAGCACGCGCGCCGGGGCAAGCCGCACGTCTCGCTCGACTCCGCCAAGGACTTCTACGAGCTGACCCAGCTGAAGATCGCCAATCCCACCACCGGGCTGTTCATGATCGGCGGCGGCGTGCCGAAGAACTTCGCGCAGGACATCGTGGTCGCGGCCGACATCCTCGGCATGGACGCGCCCATGCACAAGTACGCGATCCAGATCACGGTGGCCGATGTCCGCGACGGCGCGCTGTCTTCGTCCACGCTCAAGGAAGCCAGCTCCTGGGGTAAGGTCGACACCACGCACGAGCAGATGGTGTTCTCCGAAGCTACAATGGCGGTGCCGTTGATCGCGGGCTATGCGTACGGCAAGCGGGCGTATGAGGCGCGCGAGAGTAAGCGGTTCGCGCGGGTGCTGGAACCCGTTGCGGTTTAAGCTTTTCACCTCAGCAGGACTGGCTTAGACTTTCGACAGCCGACACGCCAAGGCCGGCTGCTGTCCAGGTTGTAAACCGCTGCTTGCGGGCCTTCAGAGCACCCGCAAGCAGCACGGCCAGAAGTGCGATGAGCCGTGAAGCGTGCTCTCGGACATCTGGAAATCAAGCTTCGACGTCATTATCATCGCCTGAAAGCAGGCCGAAGTTCCACCTTCGGCTTGGCTAGTCACATTTGGAACGCGACCCGCGTCATTGCGCGGGCAACCTGCTCTGCGCCTTCTGTGACGGCCATGGCGTGCTTGTCGGCAGGGCCGATTCTAGAGGAGCTCTCGCTCTCGGGAGGCGGCAAAATTTCGTGGACCGGGTACGAAAGGTACGCCGCGGAGACGAGCAATCGCCTTTTCCTTTGCATTGTTGAAATAAAGTTACTTTCGACTTCGATTTCCACTAGCCAATTGTCTTTTTTTGGGTCTATCTTCAAGCTCGTTCCGAATCAAGGGCGGCGGACGGGAAATCGTTCTCCGGCGCGCGAAGGGGAACCAACCTTGCCAAGGGAGTCCCTGCAGTGTCGATTTTTCTTCAGGTGTATGGTGGCTGCGGCATCGCCACCCTCGTCGGTTTCCTGGCGCTGTGCCAAGTCTCCGCATCCCGGCTGCGTCACGGCGCACCCCAACCCACTCCGCTTACCGGAAAGCACACCCCTTCCCACTAAATTCCGTTCCCACTCTTGCCGTTCCCCCGAGCCGCCCCTGGCGGCTTTTTCCTTTTAAGCGGCCAACCCTCAAAACACGTGGTGCTCTTCCTCCTGCGACGCTTCCTCGGCGGCCCGGCGCACCCGCGCCACGGTCTGCCAGTTGTCGCGCCGGGGTGCCCCGTCCGCCACGAAAGGGGGCAGCGCCATGCCCAGATACCGGCCGAGCGCGGCCGCGTAGGGCTCGTACATGCCCCGCATCGCGTTCAAGCGCTCCAGCGAGGCGGCATCGGGGGCGACGCGGATGCCCGCCTGGCACAGAAGGTCGTGCAGCACCTTGAACCTGGCGGCGGGTAAACGATCCACCGGGGGTGGAGCGGGGCGCAGATCGAAGATCTGTGCCAGGTCAACTACCGCGTGGCGCGCCATGGCGAAGGTGAGCTGCGCCTGCCGCGCGGGCAGATCCTCGACCGAGGCCACCGCCAGCGCGCAGCTGTCGAGCACCGCGCACAACGCGCTGAGCCAACTCTGGTTGGTGTGCTGCGAGCGAAAGTAGCACAGCACCGGGTAGGAGATGTGCGACTCCAGGAGCTCCGCCGCCCAGCGCTCCCACTCCTCCAGCAGCTGCCGCAGGGCACCGGGGCCGCCGTCGAAGGCGTGCCGGCGCATCAGTTCGGCGGCCGAAGGGGGTGAGCCGGCCCGCGCGTCGAGCAGCGAGATGTTCACCTCGCGCCGCGAAAACGCGCCGTACAGGACCGGAAAGTAGCTCAGCAGCATCGCGAAGAACGCCAGCCCGAGGCCCGCCTCCAGCACCAGCAGCTCGCGCACCAGGCGGGACCGCGGCACCACGTCGCCCAGCCCAAGTGTAAACAGGGTGGTCCCGCTGATGTACAGGTCGGAGCGGAAGTCCGCAGGCGTGAGCAGCGGGTCGCTCAAGGGTGAGCCCGCCGCGTACACCAGGCACGCAAAGCCGAACAGGAGCAGCAGCGCCCACAACGCGATAAGCAGCACCAGCGAGAAGGGCCCGTAAAACGAGAGCAGCGTTTCCCGCGTGCGCGGCGTGCGCGGCAGGTGGGCGAGCCGGCTCCAGGGGGCCCAGGTGACGTTGTAGAAGAGGCGCGTCATGCGGAATCGCCCGGAAGCGCGCCGCGGCAGGATCACCGTTTGAAACGCATCGAGCAGCGCCAGGAGGATGGAAGCGGCTCCGGCAAGGGCGGCAAGGACGTGCATGCACAACAGATGCGGAGCGGCGGGCGCGGGAACGTCGGAATCGGGCTCATCCTGAGCGCAGCGGCAGCGCTTCGCGCCAAAAGACGTGCTTTCTGCGCCGCCAACCCAAAGAATGCAGGTCCCTCTTCGCTTCTCAGGCTGAACCGCCAATCCTGAGAGTTCCCCAGACTTCCTCAGCTTCGTTTGGCGCGCTGCCACTCGCGATAGGCTTCGCTTTTACCCAGGCCGCGCTCGCGGGCAGCGCGCTTCAGTGCGTCTTTTTCATCGAGGCCACCGGCCTGGAGCTCACGGACGCGAGCCGTCAGGGGTTGCGCGGCGCCCGCGGACGGAGCCGCCGACAGCGCGAGCAGCAGGACGAACTCGCCCCGCACACGATCCCGCGCGGCCAGCGCCGCATGCAGGGCGGAAGGCGCGTCGCGCAGAAACTCCTCGTGCAGCTTGGTGAGCTCGCGGGCCAGGACCACCTCGGCCCGGCCCTCGAACAGCGCCGCCAGGTCGGACAGGGTGTCGAGGATGCGGTGCGGCGCCTCATGGAAGATGTGCGTGCCGGGCGGGAGGGCTTCGAGCGCGGTGCGGCGGGCACCGGACTTTTCCGGCAGGAAACCGTGAAACGTGGACGGCTCCGTTGGGAGGCCCGAGGCGCACAGGGCGGCGACGGCCGCGTTCGGACCGGGGAGGGGGCAGACCGGGATACCGGCCGCGATGGCGGCGCGGGCCAGCAGCGCGCCGGGGTCGGAGATGCCGGGGGTGCCCGCGTCGGAAACGACGGCAATGCGCGCCCCTTCGCGGAGCTCCGGGATCAGGTCGAGCGCGCGGGCCTGCTCGTTGTGCTCGTGGAGCGAGACCAACGGCTTTTCGATGCCGAAGTGGGCCAGCAGCTTGCCGGTTTGCCGGGTGTCCTCGCAGGCGATGCGGTCTGCCTCGCGCAGTACGCGCAGGGCCCGCAGGGTGATGTCCTCGAGGTTGCCGATGGGGGTGGCGACCAGATACAGGCCCGGCGCGAGGGTGGTGCTCACAGCCCGCGCATGGCCCGGGCTTTGCGCTGCTCGAGCAAGGGCGGCATGCTTTGGCGCAGGTTCTGGAAGGTGACCATGCCCAGCACGCGGCCGTCCTCGTCGGCGACCGGGATCATGCCGACCCGTCCCGCGCGCAGGCGCCGCATGGTCTTGCCGAGGGTGTCGTCGGGCGCGGCGACGAGGAAGTTGCGGGCCATCAAACCCTGGATGTAGCCGTTGCCGTCCATGCGAAGCGAGGAAACGAGCGAGTTGCGGGAAACCACGCCGACGATCTCATCGTGGCGGACCACGGGAAAGTCGTCCTGGAGCGAGTGGATCGCTTTCGCGAGCGCGTCGTACACGGTGTCCGACGGGGACAGCGAGGTGAAGTTGCGGAGCATGATTTCGCTCATGGCGACCGTGTCGACCACGGACTGGAAGGCGATGCCCTGGTCGTCGAGCTGCGCGCCGATGGCGACGAAAAAGCCGCCCAGCAGCAGCCAGGGCACGGCGGCGACGGCCAGCGGGACGTCCGGAAAGAGCAGCAGACCGAGGCCCAGGGCGGCGGCGAGCGAGCCGAGCATGCGGCCCAGGCTCACGGCGGCGCGGGTCGACTCCTCGGCGCCATGTTTTTTGACGGACAGCTCGCGGAGCAGGCGGCCGGCATCGAGCGGGAACGCCGGGACCAGGTGCATGGCGGCGAGGCCCAGGTTGAGCCAGACCGCGGCGCGCAGCAAGTGCGCGGCGGAGATGAGCGGGTGCGCCAGGAGGAGCACCCCGGGGCTGCCGCCCTTGAGCAGCCCGGCGATGAGCCCGGCGAGCAGGAGGTTCGCGAGCGGCCCGATCAGCGCGAAGGTGACGGCGTACAAAGGCTTGCGGGGCTCGGTTTCGGCCTCGACCGGCGACTGGAGGCCGGCGATGGGCAGCAGGAGGATAGAGCGGATCTCGATGCCGTTGCGCACGGCGAACAGGGCGCGCGCCGCCTCGCGAAAGCCGATGGCGAACAGGAGCAGGAACCACAGCATGGCTCCGCGCCAGCCGCCCAGCCCCGCAGAGCCGGAGTAGGAGTAAGCCACGAACAGCAGGGCGAGGAACAGCCAGTGGATGCGCAGCTCGACCCCGAAGGGTTTGCCGAAAGGAAAGGTCCAGGCGCGCACGGGTCGGGGTCGAGCTCCTTGAGGGGTGCAACAGGCATTCCGATTGTAGCTGGCATGATGGAGGGCATGCGGATTATCGCGGGGCAATGGCGCTCCCGAGTGCTGCGCGCACCCAGGGGCATGGCGACGCGGCCCACCTCGGACCGTCTGCGGGAGACGCTATTCAACGTGCTGGGCGGGCGCGTGGAGGGAGCGCGCTTCCTGGACTTGTACGCGGGCTCTGGCGCGAATGGGCTGGAGGCGCTGAGCCGGGGGGCGCGGGAGGCGGTGTTCGTGGAGCGGGCCGCGCCGGCGCTGGAGGCTTTACGGGAGAACGTCGCGGCGCTGCGGGCGGGGAGCCGCACGCGGGTCGAGGCCGCGGCGGTCCGGCGCTGGCTCGGGCGCGCGGAGCCGGCGTTCGAGGTGGTCTTCCTGGACCCGCCCTACGCCGAGGCGGGCGAGTACCAGGCGGCGCTGGAAGGGCTGGGAGCGCGGCCGGAACTGCTCGCGGCGGGGGGCGTCGTCGTAGTGGAGCACCGGCGGGCGAAGCCGGGTGCTGTTTTTTTGTTGGCGGAGGCGTATGGGCCCCTGCGCCGAAGCCGTGTGCTGGAGCAGGGCGATGCGGCGCTGAGCTTCTACGAACGCGCGGGCTGAGCTTCGGAGCGGAAGTGCTCCCAGCCTTGATCCCGGAGCGGCGTGCGGGTCCCGTCCGGCTCGATGAGCGTCACCGCCGGCTGCCCGCGCCGCCGGCGCGTGACCATGCCGATCTCCGTGAGCGGGACCCCGGCGATCCGGGCCGGGACGCGCGCGTCGGGCGGCGCGGCAAAGAGAAGTTCGTAGTCCTCGCCGCCGTCGAGGGCGAGCGCGAGCGGGCCGGGCGCGGCAAGGGCGAGGGGGTGGATGGGCAG
>CAXUHL010000169.1:0-6879 GCA_964250745.1 uncultured Acidobacteriaceae bacterium | reverse complement strand
CACGCGACTTTCGATGCGCCCCCTTTCGAGCGGGAACACGCGACGCTTGCCGCCTGCACCGCCGCCGTACTCAACGGCGCAAGCCTTCTGCGGGTCCACTCCGTGCGCGCCGCGGTAGAAGCGTCAGCCATCGCCGATGCGATATCAGCCGCCTGCTAGGGCTGCCGTGCCGAGGGGTCATCCACCCGGCTGGCCTCGAAGCTCACGATCTGCCACTGACCCCGGGTCAGGCTCCAAACGCGGGTATAGCGAAACTGGCCCGCGATCGCCTTGCCGGAGTAGTTGCCCTGGACCTCGACCCTGGAGGTGACCACGGCCGTCGACCCGAAGACGCGGATCTTGCGCTCCTCGACATTGCGCTTCTCGAAATGCTGCCGGCCGGTGACATAGGAGCTCAGCTCCTCGGCCTTGCTCATGATCGTCCCGTCCGGGCCGATGCCGACGAAGCTGTCCGCCAGCAGCGGGCCGATCGCGGCGCTGTCGCCGGAAAGCAGCGCGGCCCCCCACTGCTCTTCCATTCGCTCGATCTGCTTCTGGACGGCACCGTTGCGACCGCCCGGCTTGAGCGGGACTTTGACCGCCTGGGCCGCGAATGCGGTCGCGAGCGAGCAGGCGGCGACCAGCAGCAGGCGGCGCAGGCGCGGGTTGTTCGGAAAAGGCCGCATGATCTCGCCCTCATCATACGTCCGGGCGGCCTCGTTGCGGAACGGCGTTTTCGCGCGTTTGCGAGCGCATCGAGGAGCAAGGATCGCGCGGCGCTCAGGCTCCCAGCGCCGCGCGAAACGCGGGCAGCTCGATGGTCTGCTCCCGGTCCGGACCGGTTGAAACCATCCCGATCTTCGCGCCGGACTGCTGCTCAAGAAACTGCAGGTAGGCCCGCGCCTCGGGCGGCAGCTCGTCCCAGCTTTTCGCGGTTTCTGTCGAAGTTTGCCAGCCGGGCAGGCTGGTGTACACCGGCTTGATCTGCTCGATGCCACGGACATCGGCGGGCATCGTATCGATCTCGCGCCCGTCGATCCGGTAGCCGGTGCAGACCGGGATCTCCGCAAGTGTGTCGAGCACGTCGAGCTTGGTGACCACCAGCCACTCCGTCCCGTTGACCATGTTGGAGTAGCGCAGCAGCGGCAGGTCGAGCCAGCCGCAGCGGCGTGGCCGCCCGGTGACCGCGCCGAACTCCTGCCCGCGCTTGCGCAGCTCCTCGCCCGCCGCGTCGTGGAGCTCGGTCGGGAAGGGTCCCTCGCCCACGCGCGTCACGTACGCCTTGGTGACGCCGATGACCGTGCCGATCCGCGTCGGCCCCACGCCGGTGCCGGTCACTGCCCCACCCGCCGTGGCGCTCGAGGAGGTGACGAACGGGTAGGTCCCGTGGTCGATGTCGAGCATCGTGCCCTGCGCGCCCTCGAACATCACGCGCTTGCCCGCCGCGATCGCGTCGTTGAGCAGCTTGGCCGTGTCCGTGACGAAGGGGCGGATCTGCTCGGCGGCTTCGGCGTACTCGTCGTACATGCGCGCCGGGTCGAGCGGGTGGGTGCCGAACAGGGCCTGCGCGATCGTGTTTTTCTCGCGGCAGGCGTTCTCGATGTGCGTGCGGAGCAGGTCTTTGTTGAGCAGGTCCACCACGCGCAAGCCGTTGCGGGCCATTTTGTCCTCGTACGCCGGGCCGATGCCGCGCGAGGTCGTCCCGATCTTCTGGCGTCCGGGAGCGGACTCGGCCGCCAGCTCGAGCATGCGGTGATACTCGAGGATGACCTGCGCCCGGTTCGACACCTTGAGCTGGTTGTCGATGTCCACCCCGAGCTCGCGGAGCTTCGCCACTTCCTTGAGAAACGCCATGGGATCGAGCACGACGCCGTTGCCGATGACCGCGCGGCAGTCCGGACGCAGCACGCCGCAGGGGACCAGCTGGAGAATGAACTTCTTGCCCTGGATGATGACGGTGTGGCCGGCATTGTGGCCGCCCGCGTAGCGCGCGACCAGGTCGAAGGAGCCGGACAGGACGTCGACGATCTTGCCCTTGCCTTCATCGCCCCACTGGGCGCCGAGAATGACTGCGGTGTTTGGCTGCATGACGCTCGTTTCGTTCAGTTTGGCGGCCCGCCGCCGCGCCGCCGCGCGGCGGCGCGGGGGGCGGGGCGGCCATGGAGATGATATAACGGGCCTGTCTTGAACAGGTTCCCGCAGATGCGAGAGCTGCTCTCGCGAGTGCTGCCCCGGCTCTGGCCGAAAAAGCTTGGGGGTCGGCTTGCGGTCGTGCTGCTTGTGCGCGCCGGGCTGATCGTGGCGGTCCCTGTTTTGCTCTTCGCCATGGTCGTGGGAAGTCACTTAGCCGGTGCACTATTGGGAGCAGTGAACGTGTTCAATAGTCCTTCAACCGTGCCGCCCAGTTCAGAAGTGATCGGCACTTACACTCTCCAGCCGACGAGCGCCAAATTTCTTGCCAGCCTAACCTCCACCCGCTTCGATTCGTCTGGAGTCGATTTCTAAGCCCGATGAGATTAAAGAGTTTCACAATACCTATATCTATCTCGATCCCGGGCAAGTAATCAGAGTGAACCGGCCCTCGATCCACGCGCGGCAGATGTCTGCCGAGGTGCGGAAGGGAGTCAGAAGCGCGGAAACCAAGATATTCGTGTCGAGCACGACAAGCACAAACTAACCCGCGAGCGATCGCTTTGCTTTTGCGCCGCCCTCTTCGCTCATCTCCCGTCGGACTTCACGTACTGCTCGATCGACCTCGGCCTCGATCACTTCCGACGCCACATCTCGATTGCGCGTGCCTGGAAGCGGTCTCATAAACCCGCGACCTCGGTGAAGCCCTGGATGAGACCCGCCGCAAAGCGGGGCTCACGAGGGTCGCCGAAGCCGCAAAACCATTTATGAGACCGCTTCTGGATCCGCCATGGCCTCACGAAAGAGTTGCGCGTTCACGGCTTTCTCCACAAATCGTGAGAGATCGCTGCCGGTCATGCCTTTCTCGTCGAGAAAGGCCCGCAGGGAGGCATCGGTCTCTTGGGAGATCTGAACCTTCCACTGAACCACGTCGCGCGTCGCCATCTTTCGACCTGCCCCGCCCTGAAAAGAGTCTACCGGTGGCGTCAAGACGTCATGGCGTCGCGGTTGGACCAAAGCAGCCCACTGGTATTCTTGCTCCCATGCCGAGCCCCATCATCACCACCATTCAATCGCACATTCAAGACCAGCAGCGGCGGCACTCGGAGGAAGCATCCGGCACCTTTTCCTGGATGCTGTCGGGCATCACGCTCGCGACCAAGATGATCGCGGCGGAGATCCGCAAGGCCGGGCTCAACGACGTCTACGGGGCGGCCGGAGCGACCAACGTGCAGGGCGAGGCGCAGCAAAAGCTCGACGTCTTCGCGAACGAGGCGATGCAGCACTGCTTGGGCCTCCGCGATTCCGTGGCGGCCCTGATCTCGGAGGAGAACGACGAGCCCGTTTTCTTTCACCGCTCGGGCGAGAAGGCCAAGTACATCATCGTCTTCGACCCGCTTGACGGTTCGTCCAATATCGATGTGAACGTCAATGTCGGGACGATCTTCTCGATCTTCCGCCGGCCGGAGGGCACGCGGCTCGAAGATGCTCTGCTCCAGACCGGACTGCAGCAGGTCGCGGCGGGGTACGTGGTGTACGGGCCTTCGACAGTGTTCGTGTACACGACCGGGACCGGCGTGTACGGGTTTACGCTGGACCCCGCGATCGGGGCCTACGTACTGTCGTTCGACAACATGCGGATGCCGGAGCAGGGGCAGTATTACTCGGTGAACGAAGCAAACACTTCGACGTTCCCCGAAAAGTATCAAAGGTATCTAATGGAACTGCGCGATAATTCGATCAACGGCAAACAATACTCATCCCGGTATATCGGCTCGCTGGTGGCCGACTTTCATCGAACCCTGCTCAAGGGCGGGGTCTTCCTGTATCCGCCGACCGAGAAGCAGCCCAAGGGCAAGCTGCGGCTGATGTACGAGGCAAACCCTCTGGCCTGGATCGCGGAGCAGGCAGGCGGTCGCGCGATCTCCGGCCATGGCAGGATCCTCGAAATCCAACCGAAGAGCATCCACGAGCGGACCTCATTGATCGTCGGCAGCCGCGTGGAGGTAGACCGGCTCGAGCGGATGCTGGAGGGATAGGGGTGATGGGACGTGCTTCCCTCCGAGTTGCTCACCTCATCTAATCCGGGATGAGTGCTGACTGGAGCAGGCGAAAGTTCACGGGTGTTTTAGCGGGTGGGGCCGTGGCGGCCGGGCTCGCGAGGGCTGAGAACGACCCGCACGTCGAGGTACTCTCGCTTCCTCCCTTCGGTTGGTGCCCGAACAACGAGAAGCTGCCGGTGCTCTGGTATCGAGGCGCGATGCCGGTAGAAGGCGCGGACCCGGCGGTGATCCATGAGGAGCGGTTCACGCGCAATGGCTGGCCGCCGCAATGGCGCAACGGCGTGTACACCTACCACCACTACCATTCGACGGCGCACGAAGTGTTGGGATTCGCCGCAGGCTCGGCAAGGCTGGTACTCGGCGGCCCGGGCGGGCGCGAGGTCACCGTGCGCGCGGGCGACGTGCTGCTGCTGCCCACCGGAACCGGCCATTGCGAACTCGAGAAGAGCGACGACTTCCTGGTCGTCGGCGCGTACCCGCCCGGGCAGCACTGGGATATTTGCAGGCAAGCCCCTGATGCGGAAGCACGTGCGCGCATGGCCGCGCTGCCGTTCCCGCATACGGATCCCGTGCTGGGCGGCGCGGGCGAGTTGGGACGGCACTGGCCGCAACGCGGGTAGAACGTTTGCGCCGCCCGCGAATCCAACCGATATGCCGGAGCTGCCTGAAGTCGAAACCGTCGCGAACGGGGTCCACGCGCGTATCGCTGGGGAGCGCGTGCTCAGCGCATCGTTCAGTGGAAAAAAGGAGCCGTTCAAAACCGACCCTGCGCGCATGGAAGAAGCCCTTACCGGCCGCCGCATCGACCGGGTGCGCCGGGTCGGCAAGCACATCGTCGTCGATCTTGCCACGGCAGACGGCGCGGTCGAGGCGGAGTGGATCGTCCATCTGGGCATGACGGGGCGCCTGCTCGTTTCCGAGGCGGAAGTGCCGGTGCCATCCCATACGCATGCGCGCCTCATGCTCTCTTCAGGCCGGGAGCTCCGCTTCGTGGATGCGCGCCGCTTCGGGCGGCTCGCCCTGCGGGTGCTCGGGGATGTGGAACGCTTCGCGGGACCGGGCGCGGAGCCGCTGGACATCGCTCCGGAAGCATTCGCGGCGTTGTTTCGAGGCCGCAAGCTACCCATCAAGGCCGCCCTCTTGAACCAGTCGCTTCTGCACGGGGTCGGCAACATTTATGCCGACGAGAGTCTCCACCGGGCCGGCATCCGCCCGACGCGGCGGGCGGGGCGTTTGTCGCGGGCCCGTCTCCACAGGCTGCACGCGGAGCTCCAGGGCGTACTGCGCGCGGCGATCGCGCTCGGGGGCTCGTCGGTATCCGATTACGTCGATGCTGACGGGGTGCGCGGCTTCTTCCAGCTGGAGCATCGCGTCTACGGCCGAACCGGGCTTTCCTGCCTGACTTGCGGAGAGCCGATCCGGCGCTCCATCGTGGGCGGGCGCAGCACGCACAGCTGCGCCAAATGCCAGCGTTGAAGCCCGAGTTCTACGGCTTTCGCGAGTCTTGCGCCCATCCGCACTATGAAAACCGGGAGGGCTTCGCGGGCGACGATGGGTCTAACTTGTTCATTCCAGACGATCGTACGATTGGCAGCAGGATTGCACATTGAATTACCGTTGCATGAAACGCGCGCAACCCGCTCTGCTGGAACTCCGAGGCAGCCCAAAGAGGCGGTCCGCGGCAGGCGCACTTCTCAGGAGGCCAGTGTCTGGCCATCGCTTCGCGCGAGTGAAGCCGGTTTGGGTACCAAAGGCATGGGCGGGGCAGCCGTAACCCTTGCGCGGTGCCCTCGTTTGGAGTAATGTCACCTCAAGTCCGATGTTCCGCAGGCGAAGCCGAGCGCTCGCTGCGATTCCGGATACAAGGGCGTTAGACAGAGTGGCGAGCCGGGGCGCGAAGCCCGGGCCGCGGAGCGGTACCCCTGGCAGTTGCAATGCAAGCATCCGAGACGACCGAGTTTCTTATGGTACGGCCCAGGCGATGGAGGCTGCCCGTGCGTAGCCGGAGCGTGCCGCGAGCCGGGGCGGACAGCCGTTCGGGTTGACGCCAAATACAAGTTTCAAGGGATTTCGCCGGCTCGCGCAAGCGGCGGGAACGCACGAGGGACGTGCACGCATGAGTGAAGAGCAGAACGAGCCCAGCGCCTTTTACGGCGACGATGGGCACAGCGGCGGGGCAGATGCGCCGCGCGAGGAGGCAGGGGATAACGCCGGTCATGAGGCCGGGACAAACGGCCCCAGCCGCCGGCGTAGACGCCGCCGCAAGAACAAGGGCGGCCCGGTCGCGGGGCAGCCCCAGCCGGCCGCGGGAGAAGCCCCGAGAGAGCAGCCGTCCGAGCAGTCCTCCGAAGTGCCGACCTTCGCCGCGCAGCAGGCAGCCCCGGCCGTCAACGGGCAAATGAGCGCGGGCAAACGGAAGAAGCGTAAGCGCCGCACCGGCGGCAGCGCCGACGGTACGGCCCAGTCTCAGCCGCAAACCGCGGCAGCCCCCCACGGCGGGGGCGAGCACCGGCAGCGCCAAAACCGCCCGAACGGCGGATGGAAGCGACGCGAGGAAGGCCCGGACGGCAACCGTGAAGGGGCCCGCGGAGGCTTCGGCGGCGGCGTCCCGCACTTCTCCGACAACTTCGGCAACGGCAACGGTGGCCGGCGCCGGGGCCGGTTCGGCGGAGGGGGGGCCGGGGCCGGCTTCGTGGGTCCCATGGAC
>CAXUHL010000168.1:0-6880 GCA_964250745.1 uncultured Acidobacteriaceae bacterium | reverse complement strand
CCTTCGCGATCGAGCAGGACTTGCGCTACGACCCCCTGTTCCTGCGCCATTTCGCCGCAGCCGAGCGAACCCTGCGCCGGTTCAGGCCCGACCTGATTCACGTCACCGGGCCCAGCGACGCGGGGCTGCTGGGGGCGCTGCTGGCCCGCAAGTTTGGAGTTCCCTTGGTCGCCTCCTGGCACACCAACGTGCACGAGTACGCGGTGAAGCGGGCCGGTTGGCTTTTGCGAAGGCTGCCCGACGGGCCCAGGCGCGCGGCGGCCGCCCGCATCGAAGGCATGGCGCTCGCCGGCTCGCTCCGGCTTTACCGCGCCGCCGCGCTCACCCTGGCACCGAACGAGGAGCTGTGCGCGCTGCTCCGGGCGCGCGCCGGCCGGCCCTGCCGGATAACACCCGCGGGGGTCGACGCGGAGCTGTTCTCCCCGGCGCGGCGCACCGCCCCGCGGCCGGAGGAGAGCCGCTGGTACACGCTCGGGTTCGTGGGGCGGTTGTCGGTCGAGAAGAACGTGGCTGCCCTGCCGGGGATCGCCCGAGAATTGCGCAAACGAGGCTTCGGCAACGTGCGCTTCCTCATCGTCGGGCATGGCGCGGAGGAGCCAACGCTCCGGCTCGCGTTATCGAACGGCCGTTTCACGGGCGTCCTGCGGGGCGAGGCGCTGGCCGAGGCATTCGCGAACATGGATCTATTCGTCTTCCCCTCACATACGGACACCTTCGGCATGGTGGTCCTGGAGGCGATGGCCTCGGGCGTGCCCGCGGTGGTGACCCCGGACGGCGGCCCGGCTCACATCGTGCGCGCCTCGAACGGAGGCGGCGTGGTCGCGCGGGACGGGGAGTTCAGCGAGGCGATCGGGGGGCTTCTGGCTGACGGCGAAGCACGGCGCGCGATGGGTCGGCGAGCTCGCGCGTACGCTGTGGAGGCGAGCTGGGACGCGATCTTCCGCGACACCTACGCCGCCTATAGTCTGGTGGCGCAAGCGAAAAGGCCGCCCGGAGGCGGCCTTTTCTGAAACGTTTGGTGCCGAAGAGAGGACTCGAACCTCCACACCCTTGCGAGTACATGGACCTGAACCATGCGCGTCTGCCAATTCCGCCACTACGGCACGAGCGCCGGGGAGCCGTTGAGGCACCGGAGCACTTCTCAAGTATCCGAGAGCCGGACGCCCGTGTCAACCGCATCCTAGACCGGGAGACCTCACGAGGAGGCAGGGAAACGCATGAGCGAGCAGACCTTACAGAACGGGACCATTCCCGGCAATCACGCGGCGGAGATTCGCCGGCTGGTGCACGACCTGAGCAACGCGCTCGAGATCATCGTGCAGACGCATTACCTGCTCAAGCTGGGCAAGCTCGACGACCAGACCCTGCAATGGTTGACCATGATGGATACCGGGGTGAAGCAGGCCACGGACATCAGCGTGAACCTGCGGCAGTACGTGGTAGAGCACGCGGCGGGGCGCTGAACCCGCCGCCGAGCTCGTTGTCAGACCAGCTTCGCGTCCAGGGTGATCGCGGTGTTGTTCGCGAAGAGCTTCGAGATGGGGCAATTTTTCTTCGCGCCCTCAGCCGCTTTCTTAAAGGCAGCCTCGTCGCCGCCGGGGATGCGCGCTTCGAGGACCAGGCGGATGGCGGTGATGCCGAAGCCGCCCTCGACCTTGTCGAGCGTGACCGTGGCCTCGGTGCGCAGCGACTCCGCCGTGATGCCCGCGTTGCCGAGCTCCGCGCTCAACGCCATCGTGAAGCAGCCCGCGTGCGCCGCCGCGATCAGCTCCTCGGGGTTGGTACCCGCGCCGCTCTCGAAGCGGGTCGAGAACGAGTACTGCGTTTCCTTAAGGATGCCGCTGTCCGTCGTGAGCGTGCCCTTGCCGTCGCGTAAACCGCCCTGCCACTGTGCCGATGCTTGTCTGTCCATGATTTCTCCTTCTTTGACTCTGATGCGGGCTTTACGGGAGCCCGATGCGGGCTTTACGGGAGCCCGATGCGGGCTTTACGGGAGCCCGAGCCCGCGCGCGCGCTCGGCGCGGACGGGAACAGGCGCCTTGCCGGTCTCCGACAAGGTACCCGTCAGGACATAAGGCAAAGGCTGGCCAGGCGTCAACTCCTGCCGGAGCCGGCCCGTGAAGCCGTAGCTGTGGCCGTGAACCTTGCGCGTGGTGAAGCTGAGCGCCTCGCCTTGGATGTGCGTCGCGGTAAAGGGCAGTGTCACGGCCGCGGCACCGTCGAGCTCGGCCATGTAGCCGCGCAGGGTGCCCTCCTCGAAGTACAAGACGATGCGCCCGCCGCGCTTGTTCCAGGGGTAGGTACCTTCGGCCTCGGGCGGCAGCTCCGTGTGCCCGTCCGCCCGGATCGGCACCTCGTCCTCCGGAACGCTCGGGCGGGTGTGCAGCGCGGGCTCCTGCAGGAGGGCCGCGGCCAAAACCAGAAGGCTAACGGCCTTCACTCTTCCGCCGTGCCGCCTCGAACTCGTCGCCCGGCTTCCATGCCGTCGGCGCGCCCGCGCCGGCCTGCCAGCCCAGCACCAGGCCGAACTGCGCCATGCGCGCGTCCCCGCGGAAGTCCATCTCCGGCTTGTACTCGTCGGCCGGCTGGTGGTAACGGTGGGCCGTGTAGTCCTCCTGCTGCTGCTTGCCCCAGGCCGCGTCGTGGCCTTCAAACAGCGTTCCCTCGCCGATGGAGAATGCGGGCACCCCGACGCGCGCGAGCGAGAAATGGTCCGACCGGTAATAAGTCCCGGCGAGGGGAAACTGGTCCGGCTGGATCGCCAGGTTGAAGGCCCGCGCGGTCTTCTGGACGGTGGGGTAGAACGCCGTGCGGTCCGCCCCGCTCACCTCGGTCGAGGTCGGAATGCCGATGGGCTGTAGGTCGTCGTAGTTCAGGTCGAGCGCCAGGGCCTTCGCCGGAACCGGCGGGTGCTGCCCCAGGTACGCGGAGCCCAACAATCCCTGTTCCTCCGCGGTCACGGCCGCGAAGTACACGGTGTGCGGCGGGGGCGTCCTGGACTGCGCGAAGGCGCGGCCCAGCTCCAGCAGGATGCCGCAGCCGGTCGCGTTGTCGGCTGCCCCGTTGTAGATGCCGTCGCCCTTTGCATTCGGGTCGAGCCCCAAGTGGTCGTAGTGCGCCGTGTAGAGCACCGCGTCCTCGACAGCGGCGTCCGCGCCCGGTGCTTTCGCGATCACGTTTGCCGAAGTGTAGGGCCGGACCACGCTGGCCACGTGGGCCTGGAGCCGGACCGGCAGCTCGACTGCCTTGAACCCCGGCTTGCCCGCCGCGTCGATCTCCTGGTCCAAATCCAGACCGGAGGCGGCCATCAGCCTGCGCGCCGTTTCAAGCTGGATCCAGCTCGCCGCCTTCAGGGTCGCCAGCGGGTCGCCTTTCAGAAAGCTCTTTTCGATCGCCTGCGAGTTCTGCACCACCGACCATGGATAGCTCGCCAGGTCGGCCCGGTGAACGATGAGCACGCCCGCCGCCCCGAGCCGCGAGGCCTGCTCATACTTGTAGGTCCAGCGCCCGTAGTAGGTCAGGGCCTTGCCCTTGAAGACTTTTTCATCGTCGGATGGCGGCTCGTTGACGATGACCAGCAGCACCTTGCCCTTCACGTCGACGCCCCGGTAGTCGTTCCAGCCGTACTCCGGCGCGTCGATGCCGTAGCCCACGAAGACGATCGGCGCGTCGATCTCGGCCGAGGCCTCGCCGCGCTCGTCCTTGGTCACGAAGTCCGTGTTGTAGGCGAGCGGCATGGCCGCGCCCGTTTTCGGCACGAACGAGAAGCGGGTCGCCGCCTCGTCCGTGTGGACCGCGTACAGGTCGACCTTCTGGAAATACGTACCGTTTTCCCCGGCCGGCTCCAGGCCGTCGAGCGCGAACTGGGTCGCGATGTACTCGGCCGCCAGCTCGGCACCGCGCTTGCCTGGCCCCCGCCCTTCGAGCAGGTCGCTCGCGAGAAATCGCACGTGCGCGCGGATATGCTCGGGGTCGATCAGGCCCGCGGCGCTTGCCGCGGCTTCCGGCACGCCGGCCACCTGCGGGACGGGCGGCATCTGGCCGAGTGCGGGAAGGGCGACGAAAGTGAAAAGCAGGGCGGGAAGGTTGAAGGGCAAGGCGTGGGCTCCTCGAGAGCCGCTGAAGCGGTTACGAGGAGAGTAGCAAGAAACCCGGATGGTGCTTACAGGGAAACGGACTCGAAGCCGCGGGGCTGAGCAGGCGGGTGGACGAGGTCCGGGTAGACCGGGGCCTGCGCGGCCGATGCTTTTGCCTGTTCTTTCACCGGCTCCGGGCGGGGGTGCGCGGCACCGGGGGTCAGCTGCTCCAGCTCCGTGTACCGGCCCGCGCGCAGCAGCGTCCTGACGATCAGGTGCAGGTCCGTCGCGAAGGTAGCCCGTGCCATGTAGGCCAGGTCCAGCTCGATCTTGCGCGGGCTGATGAGCCGGGCGTGCGTGCTTTCGAGGTCGTCGTGGTGCACATTGCGCAGCAGGTGCTCCTCCGCGGCGAAGGCCAGGGTGGCCGCGCCGGTGATGCCGGGGCGGAAGGGCGTGTCCACGGTGTGGTGGGCGTGGAGCTTGGGCCGGGGGCCGACCAGGCTCATCTCGCCGCGCACCACGTTGATCAACTGAGGCAGCTCGTCGAGCTTGTACTTGCGCAGGAAACGGCCCGGCGGGATCAACCGGTGGTCCTTGTGGGCGGAGCGCAGGTGCCCCGAGCCTGTGCCTGCGCGGTCCGCGCAGTGCATAGTGCGGAACTTGAGGATGGTGAATTCTTCACCGTGCCTGCCGATGCGTTGTTGCCGAAAGATAGCCGGCCCTCGCGAGCTGAAGCGTACCGCGAACGTAATGAGCAGGAAGATGGGTGCCAGCAGGATCAGGATCACCGAAGCAGCAGCCGCGTCGAACCAGCGCTTTTCGGGCGAAGCGCTCCACCGGCTCGCGGTGGCCGCGCCATGTGCCCCCGCCGCGCGTACCAGGTGAAGGGAGCGGCGGCGCGGCTCCGCATGGAGTGGCCGCTGCGGGTGTTGCGTGCCGGTGCCGGTCTGCGTCTCGGCGTGTTGGGCGTGCGGGGCTGGAGTCTGCATGTCCGGGACCTGATGCGCGCTCATACAGGGCGCTCTGGGTTCGCGCTCATGCGCGGGGGTTCGGAAGCCTCGTGCCGGTGACTTGCCTCTATGCACGATAGAAGGGCCGCAGGCTGTGGTCAACCCGGAGTGTATCCGGCAAGTGACGGCTTTTCTGTCTTTTTTACGCGGAAGCAGCCGCGGATCGTTTCATTTTGGGATGCCCGTTCCATTTTGGAACGGGCGGCATCTGCCCGGCGAGCAGTCGCATCCGAGGCGCGCCGCTGTGCTACCGTTACTACTGTCGCGACGGAGAAATGTCCTTCCGCGGCATGAAAACAAGGGGTTTTTCGCACCGGTTGAACCGGTTGAACAGATTGACCGGTGCCGAGCGCAGGTGAGGATTCTTTTGCAAAGGTGGTTTCGCCGAATCTATGCCCGGGGCTCCGCGGCCGGTGTGTTCGCATCGGTGCTGTGTGCTTGCTTGCTTTCCCCGGGAATGAAGGCGCAGGCGAGCGGAGACCCTCTCAACCCGAGCACGCCGATGGCGGACCCGGCCTCCCCGGACCCATCCTCCTTGAACTATGCTCCGCAGGGCAACCCCGCGGGCCAGACCGGCGGTATCCCGTCCGGCGTCTCGCAGCCCGGCGCCCTTCCCGGGGCCGCCACCTTCAACCAGTTCGGGAACCAGCCTTTCAACGACCCCAACTATCGGGATGAGAACGCGCTGCCGAACCAGGCCCGGCTGCCCGCGACGGGCTTCCAGCCGGTTGCCCCGGAACCGCTGACCGAGTACCAGAAGTTTGTAGCCGAAACCACCGGGCAGGTCTTGCCCATCTTCGGCGCGCGCCTGTTCCGGCAGGTTCCGACGACTTTTTCCCCGGTCGACCAGATCCCCGTGCCCGCCGACGCCTCGGTCGGACCGGGCGACCTCCTGCGCATCCGTATCTGGGGCCAGGTCAACTTTTCCGCCGACCTGCGCGTGGACCGCTCGGGCGAGGTATACCTGCCGCAGGTTGGCCCCGTTCACGTCGCGGGGACGCCGTACTCGGACCTCGACAAGCAGCTGCGCACCGCGATCTCCCGGGTGTACCGCAACTTCAACGTCTCCGCGCAGCTCGGGCAGATCCGGTCCATTCAGATCTACGTCGTAGGCCGCGCCCGCCGCCCGGGTACTTACACCGTTTCTTCGCTCAGCACGCTGATCGACGCGTTGTTCGCGAGCGGCGGCCCGGCGCTCGACGGCTCGCTGCGGCATATTCAGCTCAAACGGAACGGTCGAACCGTCACCGACTTCGACCTTTACGACCTGCTGGTCAACGGCGACAAAACAAAGGATGTGGTGCTCGCGCCGGGCGACGTGCTCTACATCCCATCCGCGGGACCGCAGGTGGCGGTGCTGGGCAGCGTAAAAACACCGGCGATTTACGAGATCAAGCCGCCGGAAACGGTCAGGGACGTTCTGGAACAGGCCGCCGGCGCGACCAACGTCGCGGGCGGCGGTCGGCTCTCTCTCGAGCGGCTGGACGGCGGCGCGGGCCGCCGGGTGGAAGCGGTTGACTTCACCCCGGAAGGGCTCGGAACGGCCCTGCGCGACGGCGACATCCTGCGCGTGAACCCGTCCGTGCCGCTGTACAGCAAGACGGTGACCCTGCGCGGCAACACCGCCAACCCCGGCCGCTACGGCTTTCACCCGGGCATGCGCCTCAGCGAGCTTTTCCCCGAGCGGGCCGCGCTGCTTACCCGCAACTACTGGTGGCAGCGGACCCGCGTGGGCCTGCCCGCGCCTGAGTTCGAACGGGAGCCCGGCGTGGAGCGGCTCCGCCAGCCGAACGA
>CAXUHL010000167.1:0-6894 GCA_964250745.1 uncultured Acidobacteriaceae bacterium | reverse complement strand
GGGGACCCCGTCTTTGCTCCTCAGGATGACCCCATATTTGGCTTGGCTCTTGGACGTAATCACTTCTCACACCCTTTGTCGGGATGACACCTGATCGACCGCGCATACAGGCGAGAACTCAGCCTTCCAGCCGAGCCAGGAACTCCGCCAGCTCCCCCGGCAGCTCCGCCTTCAATGCCAGCACCTCGCCCGTGCGCGGGTGCTTGAACTCGAGCTCCGCCGCGTGGAGGAAGTTGCGCTCGAGCGCGACCGCTTCCAGCGCGCGCCGCCGGCTCTTCTTCATGATCTTGACCCCATCTTCCGCGCGGATTTCGGCGGGCGCGCCATACAGCGTGTCGCCCACCACCGGGTGCCCCAGCGAGCTCAGGTGTACGCGGATCTGGTGCGTCCGCCCCGTCTCGATGCGCACCCGTACCAACGTGAACTTGCCGAAGGCCGACTCGATCCGTCGCGCCACGATCCAGTGCGAAACGGCCGTGCGCGCGCCCGTCACACGCCGCGTCGTCATGCGGGTCCGCCGCACGGAGTCACGCCCGATCGGCGCCGTGACCGTGCCCCGGTCCGGTTCCATATGCCCGTGTACCAGCGCCAGATAGGTTTTCCTGAGTGCCCGCTCCGCGAACATCGCGCTCAGCTTTGCGTGCGCCGCGTCGTTGCGCGCGACGATGATCAGCCCGCTCGTTTGCCGGTCGAGCCGGTGCACGATCCCCGGCCGCAGCGCGTCCCCGCCGCCGTCGCTCAGCGCGCCGTACCGGTGCAGCAGCGCGTTGACCAGCGTGCCCCGGTCGCGCGCATTCTCGACCGGCTCGCCGTCCTCGTCTTCCGCATCGGACCGCACACCCGCCCCGGCGTGCACCAGCATGCCCGCGGGCTTGTCGATCACGGACAGGTCCGCATCCTCGTACACAACCGTGAGCGGGATCGCCTCGGGCGTCGCCCGCAAGGGGGCGAGCACAGGCTCGCGCAGCACCTCCACCTGCTCGCCGCCTTCCAGCCGCAGCGAAGGCTTGGCCGCCGCGCCATCCACCAACACGCTCGACTGCTCCAGCAACAGCTGCACCCGCGAGCGGCTTACACCATCCAGCTGCGCGGTCAACCAGGCGTCCAGCCGCGCGCCCGCAGCTTCCGGCGGTACAGTGTGTTGCGAAACAGCCATAGGTCCCAGCGTAGCAGGATTTAGAAGTTAGGAATGAATAGTCGAAATTGAACAAGCACGATGCGCCGAAAGGTAGGTGCCTTTGCTTGTTAAATCTCAAATCCTGACTTTTAACCCCTAACTCCTATGCCCCGGCCCATCGATCCCCGAAGGCCAGTCCTGCTCGTTCGGAGCGGGGGGCGGAGGCGGCGGCGCATCCGGCGGCACGAGGTTGCGCCGCTCCATCCAGCCGCGCAGCAGAAGGGGCCAGCCCGCGAGGGCGGGGACATTCCCGCACAGCCCGCAGCCGTGGTCCGCGAAGTCATACATGTGCAGCTCCGCCGGAACGCCCTTGGCGGCAAGCGCCGAGTACATAAGCACGCTGTTCGGCGAAGGCACGACCGGGTCGCCGGTCGTCGCCCAGATGAAGGTCGGCGGCGTCGCCGCGCTCACCCCGGTCTCGGGCGAAAGCTTGCGCGCCAGCTCCGGGTCGGGCGTGGGGCCAAGCAGGCTCGCGACGGAGCCCTGGTGCGCCACGGGCGGCTGCATGGTGATCACGGGATAAGCCAGAATCGCGAAGTTCGGCAAGCAGTCGATGCCCGCCAGGCCCGAGCCGGGCTGGTCGCTCAGGTGGCAGTCGGTGGCCAGGCTTGCGGCCAGGTGTCCGCCCGCTGAAAAGCCCCAAACCCCGATGCGGTCGGGGTCGATGCCGTACTCGGCTGCATGCGAGCGCACCAGTCGAACGGCCTGCGCACCATCTTCGATCGGGACCGGGTAACGGTAGGGCGCGACCCGGTAGTCGACCACGAACGCCGCGATGCCCTGCGCATTCAGCCAGCGAGCAGCCTGGAAACCCTCGTGCCCCAGCGCGATCGCCGCATAGCCGCCGCCCGGAAAAATCACCACGGCCGCTTTGGACGAGCGGGTCGCGGGCAGGAACGGGTACATGCGCGGGAAGTCGGCGGGGCGGCTGCCGAGCGCCCCCGGAACCGGCCCTGAACCGTACAGCGAGACTGGAACCGGCACTGCGGCCGGGACGCGCGGCTCCTGCGCCCGCGCTAAGTCCATTAGACCGGTAAAGAAAAGGAAAGCTGCGAGCAGGGATCGAGAACGGCCGATGCGCATGGTGAAAAGGATGCAAGCGAGGGTGTCAAGGTGCCATCTTTTCGCGCAGGCATTCCCGTAACGATACCGATTCCCAAAATGGAACCGGGGGGACACGGCCCCGAGCGGATTCTTGTCTCAAAAAGCGTGGGAGCGTGTTCTGATCATGTCCATGCAGGGGCAAGCACTACATCACGAGAGCGACACGCTCGAGCTCGCGCTGCATCTCCGCTGCTTCGCACTGCCCGCTTTCCATCCGGATCACCGCGTCCTGCACCAGCCGCGCGTCCACCCCGTAGCCCCGTCCGTTCAGAAACGCCGAAAGCACCTCAGATGCCTGAAAGGAGTCGATGTCGGTCTGCATGAGCACGCTGCCCAAAGCTCGAAGATCATAGTTGTCGAACTTTTCCACGCGGTGCTCGGTCCTCATCGCTCGTTCCTCCATTGTCCCAAGTGCGTACACCGGTTGCGTACACCCCATAGGAGAGACAAACACCCGGCCGCGTTGCAAGTCTATCTTAAGTATCTCGCCGAACTGTTTCCGTGTGGGAAACCGCATCGCCAACAGCCGCCTCACCGGCGACCAAGACCTCGGCGATCAGGACCGGAATGCCGTCCCGCACCGGATACACCCGCGCGCATGCCTCGCACGCGATCGCCTCACTGAGGAGGCACAGCCGTCCGCGGCACACCGGGCAGGCGAGCAAGGTGAGCGCGTCCGCCAAAGGGGGAGCCATGAACGTATTCTAGGCGCATGCTGCGGGTCGGCTTGACAGGCGGTTTGGGTAGCGGCAAGTCCTCCGTGGCGCGGGTCTGGTCCGAGGAAGGCGTCCCCGTTCTCGAAGCCGATGCGATCGGACGCGCCCTGATGGAGCCGGGGGAGGCCGTTTACGCGCGCATCGTCGCGGCTTTCGGGCCGCCGGTCGTGCGCCCGGACGGACGGCTCGACCGGGGAGCCCTGGCGCGGGAAGTCTTCGCGGGCGGCCGCCTCCCGGAACTGAACGCGATCGTGCACCCCGCGGTGCTCGGGGAGCAGGAGCGTCTGCTCGGCGAGCTCGAACGGGCAGGGCAGCCGCTCGCCGCGGTCGAGTCGGCCCTGATCTTCGAGGTTGCCGAAGGGGTGCGTCCGTGGCGCGAGCGCTTCGACAAACTCGTGTTGGTGACGGCACCGGAAGCACTGCGGGCCGCTCGCTATTCGGCAAGGATGGCTCCCGAAGGCAGCCCGGCTAGGGCCGAGCTTGAAGCGGAAGCACGCAGGCGCATGGCGGCGCAGATGCCGGACGAAAGGAAACGGGGGGAGTGCGATTTCGTCATCAGCAACACGCGGACGCTGGTCCTGCTGCGGCGCGAAGCCCTGGCCGTCCTCCGGGCGTTGCGCCAGGAGGCGGCCCACGGCGCAATCCCCTAAACTAAGGCAAACCACTCCCGCGACACACAGCCAACCCCCAAGGAACCACCCATGATTCGCCGCTTCGCCCTCACCGCCGCCCTTGTGTGCGCCGTCTGGTACTTCGCCGGGGGCCGCCGCTTCCTGCCCGCTTTCGCGCCGGCCCCGCTCGGCGGCGCGCGCGCCGAAGCGCCCCTCGTCCTTCAAGAGGTCAAGGCCGCGCCGGAGTACGATGCCGAGGAGCTGACCAACATCGGCGTCTACAAACGGCTGCTTCCCTCAGTGGTCAACGTGACCTCGACCACCGTCCAAATGGACTTCTTCTACGGGGCGGTCCCGAGCCAGGGCCAGGGGTCGGGCTTTATCCTCGACCGCCAGGGCCACATCGCGACCAACTACCACGTTATCGCCGACGCGCAGAACATCGAGGTGCAGACCTGGGACAAGCACCGCTATAAGGCCCGGATCGTCGGGAAAGACGCCCGGCACGACATCGCCCTGCTCCAAATCGAAGCGCCCAACCTCCAGCCGGTCCTGCTCGCCGAGTCGCACAACCTCGTCCCCGGACAAAAGGTTTACGCGATCGGCAACCCATTCGGCCTTAACGGCACCATGACCACCGGCATCATCTCCGCCATCCGGTCGGTGCGCAGCCCGCTCGGCGGCCAAATCGAAAACGCCATCCAGACCGACGCGGCCATCAACCCCGGCAACTCCGGCGGCCCGCTGCTCAACTCGCGCGGCGAGGTCATCGGCATCAACACCCTGATCGCGACCAACCCCAACGAACAAACCGACCAAAGCGCCGGCATCGGCTTCGCCATTCCAATGGACACCGCGCGTGCGGTTCTCGCGGACTTCGAGCGCTATGGCCACTCCCGGCGGCCCTCGCTCGGCGTGGTCTCGTTGCCCATCGGCCCGGAGCTCGCCCAGCAAATCGGTCTTGCTTCGAGCTCGGGCCTCCTGATCCAGCAGACCGTGCCCGGCGGCGCGGCCCAGCAGGCCGGCCTGCACGGCGGGGGGGAGCGCGCGCTGCTCGGCAATTACCAGATCCTGCTCGGCGGCGACCTCCTCGTATCGCTCGACGGCCAAACCATCGGCTCTCAGCAGGAGCTTTCCGACATCATGGACAAGCACCAGGTCGGCGATGCCGTCACGGTCGTGTTCTTCCGCGGGCAGCGCAGGATGAGCGTCCGCGTCACCCTGGGCGAAGCCGGCCAGCAACAGCAGCAGCAGGCGTGAGAGGGGTTTGCACCCTGAAGGATCATCCTGAGAGGGCTTGTGAAAAATCTGTAGTCGTCAACGTTTGCCCCTCAGCCAGGGTCACCCTGAGGAGCGCAGCGAGGAAGGACCTGCTTTCGCGATCCACGCAGAGGGTGAAGCAGGTCCTTTGGCGCAAGCGCTGCCGCTTCGCTCGGGATGACCCCTTTTCTGCCGGTGTCGACCTTTCACACATCCTCTGACGAGCAACGCGAGAAAGAACCTGCTTTTCGCTCCTCCGCCTCACTCAGGACAACCCGCAAACCCGTACCCCGTCGCTATCCCAAATCCGGCCACGCCCCGGCATCGCCGGTTGACCCGTGGTCCGGAACCCGCGACCATACGTTCGAGGCCTTACACACTCATCATGCGGATCGACGACCTGCGTACCCTGCCGGCGGGCAGCCCCCTCCAAACCGACCTGTGCATCGTCGGAAGCGGCCCCGCGGCCCTGACCCTCGCGAGCGAGTTCGCCCACACCTCCCGGCAGGTGCTGGTGCTGGAAAGCGGCAGCCGCGGCGAGGAAACCTCGTTCGCCCTCGCCCAGAACGAGATCGAAAGCGTCGGTGCCCCGCGCGAGCTGGACCAGAGCAAGGTCCGCAACCGCGTGCTCGGCGGCGCGTCGCACACCTGGTCCGGCCGCTGTACCACCTTCGATGCCCTCGACTACGAGGCCCGCCCTTGGGTTCCCGGCTCCGGCTGGCCGGTCACGGCGCAAACCATGGCCGCCTTCGAGCAGCGCGCGGCGCAGTACCTCGGCATCGCGCCCGCGGTCTACGACGACCGGCTGCTTGCCGAGACCGGCCTGCCCCCGCGCTTCCGCGAGCGGGACGGCGGCCCGCTCCGCAACGTTTTCTGGCAGTTCAGCCGCCATTCCCCGTCCAATCGCGACCACCTGCGCCATGGCGCGCGCTTCGAGGAGACCGACGCGCCCAATATACAACTGCTCACCCACGCGACCGTGACCCACATCACCACCGACCCTTCCGGCGGCACCGTCCGCGAACTCGAAGTCGCCACGCCCGAGGGCGTGCGCCACACCGTCCGCGCCCGCACGGTCGTCCTGTGCGCGGGCGGCATCGAGAATGCCCGACTCCTCCTTGCCTCCAACCGCGTCGACCCGCGCGGGGTGGGCAACGGCCGCGATCTCGTCGGGCGCTACCTGATGGACCACCCCCGCGCCGTCCTCGGCACCTTCGCCCCCGCGGCCGCGCGCGCCCTCACGCGCGAGTTCTTTATCCTCCACCACCGGTCCGGCTACCGCATGCAGCGCGGCCTGTCGCTTTCAGCTGTGGCGCAGCGTAAAGAGCGGCTGCTGAACTGTGCCGCCTGGATCACCCAGCACTTCGCCCATGACGACGCCTGGCACGCCCTGCGCACCGCCCGCCTTTCCGGCAGCCGCCGCCACCTGGCACGCGTAGCCATCCGGCACTCCGGGCAAATTGCCCATGGCGCGTGGAGCCGCTTCGTCCGCAAGGGCCCTCTGCCGCGCCGAGTGTCCGGGCTCGATCTCGACGTGCTGCTCGAACAAACCCCCGACCGCGACAGCCGCGTCACACTGTCCGACCGCAAAGACCCGCTCGGGATGCCCTTATCGCGCATCGACTGGCGCATCGGGGATCGGGAGCGCCGCACCGCGATCCGCCTCGGCTGCGCCATCCACGAAGCCTTCGGGCAGGCGGGCCTGCCGCAGCCGCACCTCCCCGAGGACGCCCGCTTTCGCGACGTCGCCCACCCTACCGGCACCACCCGCATGGCCGCCACCCCCGAGCACGGCGTCGTCGACCCCGACTGTAGAGTCTGGGGCGTCGACAACCTGTACGTCGCCGGCAGCTCCGTCTTCCCCACCGCCGGCCACGCCAACCCCACCCTCATGATCGTGGCCCTCACGCTGCGGCTGGCGGACACGCTGAGGGCGGGAAGGTAGCCTTTCCTAAACCTCCAAGAACGCGCCCCTCGTCGTTTCTTCTTCCTTTTACCTTTGGGACCATGCTAAAGTTCGCACGAC
>CAXUHL010000166.1:1204-6974 GCA_964250745.1 uncultured Acidobacteriaceae bacterium | reverse complement strand
TATCACAGGTGCTGCGTCGCAGGCAGCATGGGTTCTCCGTGCCGCCCGCGCGTCAGCAGGAAATACACCACCGGGGTCACCAGAAGGCTCAGCACCAGCGAGACCAGCAGGCCGCCGATGACCGCAATCGCCAGCGGCTGCAGCATCTCGGAGCCCGCGCCGAGCGCGAAAGCCAGCGGCAGCATTCCGCTGATGGCGGCCGCGGCGGTCATCAGGATCGGCCGCAGACGCCTTCGCGCCGCCTCCACCATCGCCTCGCGCGCGCCCATGCCCGCGGCACGGAACCGTTCATCCGCGTCCAGCAGCAGGATCCCGTTCTTGGCGACGATGCCGATGACCATGATCAGGCCCATGAAGCTGGACACGTTGAAGTCGGTCCCGGTGAGGAACAGCGCCGCGACCACCCCGGCCACCGAGAGCACCGACGAGGTGAGCACCGCGGCAGGGGCGGAGAAAGAGCGGAACTCCACCAGCAGCACGCCGAAAACCAGAGCGAGCGAAAGGACGAGCACGCGCAGCAGGTCGGCGAAGGATTTCTGCTGCTCCTGGTAGGTGCCGCCATACTCGACCCGCACCTGCGCGGGCAGGTGGAGAGCGGCCACGGAACGCTGCACGCGGGCGATGGCGGTGCCCATGTCCGAGCCTTCGAGCCGTCCGGTTACGGTGACCAGGCCCTGGAGGTTCTCGCGGCGGATCTCGTTCTGCGGCGGCAGGCCGGTGATGGTCGCGAGCGACCCGAGGGTGGCCAGTTTGCCCGTCTGCGAGTTGAAGACCGTGTTTTCCATCGCGTCGAGCGAGGCGCGGGTCTCCGGGCCCAGACGGACGCGAACGGTGTAGGGGCGTCCGTTCGCGATCAGCGGCGTGGTCGCGGCGACGCCGTCGAGCAGCGTGGTCGCATCCTCGGCGACCTCCATGGAAGTGAAGCCGAGGCGGGCGGCGACGGCGGAGTTGATCTGGAAGTTCGTCGCCGGGCCGGAGATGGTGTTTTCGACCCCGTTCTGCACGTCGACCACGCCCGGCACCTTGCCGATCGCGTCCGCGACGCGCGGCCCGATGCTCGTCAGCAGCGCGGGGTCCTGCGTGAACAGCTTGATCTGGATGGGCTGGGGCGCGTTCGACAGGTCGCCGATCATGTCCTGGAGAACCTGGGTGAACTCGATATCCAGCGCGGGCTCGGTGCGCTTGACCTGCTCGCGGATACCGGCGATGACCTCGTCGATGCCGCGCGAGCGCTTGCTGCGGAGCCGGACGGTAAAGTCGCCGGAGTTGGCCTCGGTCACCGCGGCGAGGCCCATCTGCATACCGGTCCGGCGGGAGGTTGCGTCTACCTCCGGGGTGGCGCGGAGGATCTGCTCCACATGGCCGAGAACGCGGTTGGTCTCCGCGAGCGAGGAGCCCGCGGGCATCACGTAGTCGAGGATGAAGCCGCCCTCGTCCATGGCGGGCAACAGGTCGGAGCCGAGCGCGTTGTAGCCCAGGTAGGTGCAGGCGATCAGGAGCACGCAGGCCGCGCCCAGCGCGAGCGGCCGCCGCAGCGCCCACCCCAGCGCGCGGCCGTGCGCTTGGAGGACGCGGCGCATCCACCGGCCCGTCTCGTGTCCGGCAGCCGTTGCGCGGCGGTTCCGCAGGAAGACCAGCGACAGCGCCGGAGTGAAAGTGATTGCCAGGGCGAGCGAGGTAAGCAGCGCAGCGGTCATGGTGAGAGCGAGCGCACGCAGGAAGGACCCGGTGACGCCGGAGACCGCGACCAGCGGCAGGAAGACGACGACCGGCGTGACCGTGGACCCGATGAGCGGAACGGTGATCTCCCGCAGGGCGAGCCGGACCGCGCGCACCGGCCCCTCACCGGCATCGCGGTGAAGCACGATGTTCTCGATGACCACGATGGCGTCGTCGATGACCAGGCCGATCGCCGCGGCGAGCCCGCCCAGGGTCATGAGATTGAAGCTTTCGCCGATAAGGGACAGAAAGAGGATGGTGACGGCGATCGTGACTGGAATGACGAGCCCGGCGACCAGCGAGGCTGCCGTGTCGCGGAGGAAAAGGAACAGGATCAGGCAGGCCAGCGCGAGGCCGATCAGGATAGCGTCGCGCACGGAACGGATGCTGGCCCGGACCAGCTCCGACTGGTCGTAGAAAGGGGTGAGGGTGACGCCGGGCGGAAGGGTGCGGCGCAGCTGGGCGATCTCGCGCTCGACCGCATCGGCCACGGCGACGGTGTTGCTGGTGGGCTGACGGGCGATGGTCAGCAGGACCGAAGGCTTGCCGTTCGCGGTGACCACGGTGTAGGCGGGCATCGCGGCCTGCTCCACGCGCGCGACGTCGCCAACCCGGATCGGCAGGCCGTTGCTGGTCTTGACGGAAAGCGCGGCAAGGCCGTCGGCGTCGTGGGCCTGCGCGCCGACCAGGCCCAGGACGAGCTGGTGGTCGGCCTCGTACAGGCCGGGCGAGTCGATGGTGTTCGATTGGTCGATGGCAGTGACGAAATCGAGGATGGTGACGCCCGCGGTCTGCATGCGGGCCATGTTGGGGACGAGGTGGTACTCGGGAATCTGCCCGCCCTGGACCAGCACGGAGCGCACGCCGGGCACGCGGTTGAGCGGCGGTTTCAGCGTATAGGTAGCCAGCTCCCACAAGGCTTTCGGGTCGCCGCTTGCTGAGCCATTGCCGGCCTGGAGGCTGTAGCCCAGGATGGGGAAGGTGGCGAAGGTGAGCCGGTTGGTGGTCAGCACCGCGGTCGGCGGCAGGGCTTGGCGCACCTTGCCAAGCTCGGCATTGACCAGCTGGAGCGCCTGCGCCATGTCCGTGCCCCAGGCGAAAAACAGGCTCACCTCCGCCGAGCCGCGTGAGGTCGTGGAGCGCACGGTCTCCAAACCGGGAACGACGTTCATCGCATCCTCGAGCGGGCGCGTCACGGTGACCTGCATCTGCTCGATCGGGGTCACGCCGTTGTCCACGCCGATGACGATGCGCGGGAAGTCGGTATCCGGGAAGACGGAGATGGGCAGGCCGAGCGCCAGATACACCCCGGCCGCGGTGAGTACGGCGAGAAAGAAGAAGATGGGCCCGCGGAACTTCGCGAGCCAGAACGCCTGTTCCGTATCCTCGGCGGCAGCGGGTTCGAGCGCGGGGGTGGCGGCCATCACTCGCTCTTCGCTTCCGGCGCGCCGACCTTGACCTTGGTCCCGTCGTCGAGCCCGTAGGCGCCTGTGGTGATGACGGTGTCCGCGGGGTCCAGCCCGTCGAGAATCTGGGTATTTGCCTCGTCCGCGAGCCCCGGTTTGACCGCCCGCTTGTGCGCCGCGCCGTCCCGCCCCAGCAGCATGACGTACTTACCGCCTTCCGAGGCGGCGAGCAGAGCGGCAGAGGGAACGAGTAGCGCATCGGGAACGGCGCGCCCGGCGATCGACACATGGACCGGCGTGCCTGACTTGAACCGTCCGTCGCGGTTTTCGAGCTTCGCCCACACCTCCAGCGTGGTCGAGCCGGGGTCGAGCGCCGGGCTTACCAGTGAAATTCGGCCCTCGACCGGCTCGTCGACCCCGGGCAGGGTCACCTCCACCGTGTCGCCCACGTGCACCTGCTGGGCGGCGCGCTGGGCCAGGTGCGTCTTGGCGAGCAGCGCGGTCGTGTCCATCACGGTGACGAGCGGCGCGCCGGCGGCCGCGGTTTCCCCCGCGAACAGCGGCCGGTCGGTCACGATGCCGGCGATGGGGCTGCGCAGCTCGGCGTAAGAGGCCTGCGCCTCGGCGTTCAGGAACTTGCCCCGCGCGCTTTGGGCCGTGCCGGAAGCCTGCTGGAGCGTGGCCTCGCGGCTTACCGACTCGAGCGCGCGCAGGTGCTCGGCGGCAATGTCGTAGGCGGCTTGTGCCTGCAAGAGAGCGGCCCTGGCCGTGTCGAGGTCGCGGCCGGGGATCGCGCCCTGATCGAACAGCTTTTGCCGGGCATTCACGATGCTTTGCTGGAGGTCGCGGGCCGCCCCGGCCTGCGCGAGGTCGAGCCGGGCTTTTTGCGTGTCGGCCGGCACCTGCGCGCCGCGCGTCGTGGCCAGCGCGGCTTCGGCGGCGGTGTAGGTGCCTTGCGCGTCGAGGGCAGTGGCCTGGAGGTCGCGGCTCTCGAGCGTCGCCAGCAGCTGCCCGGCCCGCACCCGCGAGCCGCGCTCGACATAGAAGCGGCGGACCGGCGCGGAGATCCGAGGCGAAAGCGCGGCCTGGGCCAGCGGGGAGAGCACGGCATCGGCGCCGACGTGGTCCGCGATCGACCCGCGCCGGGGGTGCGCGACAGAAACGGCGACCAGCGGCGCGGGCGTGTCCTCCGCCTTGGGCGCGCAGCCCGCCAGCAATACGAGGAGCAGCAGGGAAGCCTTCACAGGGGAACTCCGGTCAAGGTTTGGAGGTTCGCGCGGGCCTGCTGAAACCGGACTTCCCCGTCCGACTGCGCCGTTTGCGCGTTGAGCAGCGAGGTCTGCGCGTCGACCACCTCCAGCACCGTCGCCTCGCCGCTTTCGTAGCGCAGGCGCGTCAGCGTGAGGCTCTGCCGGGCCGTTTCCACGGTCGCGGCGAGCGAGGCGATCGCGCCCTGTGCGGTCTGCGCCTCCGCGTAGATTTCCTGCACGTTCACGATCAACCGCCTTTCGGTCGCCGTGAGCGCGGTGCGCACGGCCTCGCGGCGGTATTCGGTCTGCTTCACGCGCCGGTTGGTGTTGAGCCAGTCCCACACGGGGATGTCGAGGGTCGCGAAAAACGAATAGCCCAGGTTGCGCGGGTTGATGGTGCCGTCGAACCGGGACTTGACGGCGAAGTTGGTCGCGTCGATGCCGTAGGTGAAGTTGGTGACCAGGTCGGGCAGGTAGGCCGCCTTCGCGCCGAGCACGTCGGCATCGCTCACCCGCAGCGACGCCAGGGCGCTCGCGAGCTCCGGATTGCGCTCGCGGGCGGCGGCTTCGATCTCCGCGAGCGAGGCGAGCGCGGGTGCCTCCACGGGAGCGGCAACCATATAAGGTGTGCGCGGGTCGGGGAAGAGCAGAACCCCCAGCTCCAGACGGGCCCGGTCGCGTGCGAGCTGCGCGTCGGCGAGGTCGCGGGCGCGCTGCTGAAGGGTCAGGTCGGCCTTGAGCACGTCGGCATGGGCGGCTTCGCGGGCGGCTTCTCGCTTTTCTGTCAGCGCCACGAAGCCTTGCGCCTCGTCGCGGGCGCCGGCGAGGATCGTGAGCCGCCGCTCGTTCGAGAGCACGCCGTAGAACAGCCCGGCGACCCCGGCGACCAGGCCGCGCCGGGCGATCTCGAGCTCGGCTGCGGCACGGGCGGCGTTTGCGTCCGCGGCGCGCACCGCCGCGTACTGGGCCACGCCCGCCGTTTCCGTGATGGAGCCCTGGCTCGCGTACTCGCGCACGGCGTTGTTCGCGATGAAGATGGGCGCGGACTGGCTGCCGATGGGCCCGGCCCCGTTGCGCGCGCCGTTGGGCTGCGTGTACAGGGCCTGGTTGTGGAACACGATGCCCGGCAGGAGCGCCCCGCGCGCGATGCCCCGGTCGAGCGCGGTCGCGCGCGCTTCGGCGCGGAACCCGGCGAAGTTCGGCTCGTGCGCCTCCGCCCGATGGATCGCCTCCCCGAGTGTGATCGAGGGGACCCCCTGCGCGCGGGCAAGCGCCGGCAACAGCAGCGCGGCTCCCACCGTTCGCCGCGTGCATGTGGAAAAGGGGAAGCGCATTACCAGAGAGTGTAGAAGCGGCAACTTAAGGATGCCTGAACCGTTCGATTCGTAGGTATCG
>CAXUHL010000166.1:0-1104 GCA_964250745.1 uncultured Acidobacteriaceae bacterium | reverse complement strand
GTGGGGTCATCCTGAGGAGCGAAGCGACCAAGGATCTGCTTTTACATCGTGATCGAGCGAAAAGCAGGTCCTTTGGCGCAAAGCGCTGCCGCTGCGCTCAGGATGACCCATTTTCCATCGCTGTTGACTTCTCACACACCCTTTGAGGAGCGAAGTCGGGATCCCCGGCGAGCGATCCTTGCTCGCTGGGCGTCCGAAGCGACGAAGGATCTGCTTCTACCCCGTGCTCAAACGACAAGCAGGTCCTCTTGTTCCTCTCAGGATGATCCCGGGTTCAATCGAGTGCGGGTTTACGGCCGAGGCGCGGCGGCCAGAGCCGGCGAGGCAGAGGCTTGCTCGGCGGTGAGCAGCACCCCATCGCGCATATACATGATGCGGTCGGCGAACGCGGCGGCTTCCGGGTTGTGCGTGATCATCAGCACGGTCTGGCCGAAGCTCTTGTTGGAGTGCCGAAGCATCTGAAGGACGGTTTCCGAGTTCGCCGTGTCCAGGTTGCCGGTCGGCTCGTCGGCGAGCAGGATTGCCGGCTCGGTGACCAGCGCCCGCAGGATCGCGACCCGCTGCTGCTCGCCGCCGGAAAGCTCCGAGGGCCGGTGGTCGAGCCGCCCGTCGATGCCCAGCATCCCGGCCAACTCGTCGATGCGTCCGCGATCGAGCGGCTTGGTCGATTGCGCGATCTCGTGCGCGATCTCGATATTGCCCCGAGCCGAAAGCGTGGGCAGCAGGTTGAACTTCTGAAACACGAAGCCGATCTTGGACTGGCGCATCCGGGTCCGCTCGCCGTCGCGCAGCTTCGCGAAGTCGACGCCATCGATGCGAGCCGTGCCGGAGCTGGCCCCGGTAAGCCCACCTAATATGTAGAACAGCGTGGATTTGCCGCTGCCCGAAGGCCCCACGATCGCGACGAACTCGCCCGGCGCGACGGAAAAGGAGATGTCGCGGAGTACGGGGACGTCGAGCTTGCCCGCCCGGTAGGTTTTGCCGAGGTGCTCGGCCTCGATGATCTGCGGGCTTGAGGTACTCACGTGATCGATTCTAGCCTCCCGCTCAGGCGTGCTCGCGCAGCGGCTCGCCGAACGCAGGCGGGGCGGGGTGGGCCCGCTT
>CAXUHL010000165.1:0-7014 GCA_964250745.1 uncultured Acidobacteriaceae bacterium | reverse complement strand
GACCATGATCCCGGGCGGCAGCGCCGGCGGCCGCGGACGGCCGTGCATCCAGTGGCGGGCCAGGGCGGAAAAAGCCGCTTCGTAGAAGAAGATGAGCAGCAGAAACAGCACACAGCCCCAGCCGGCCCGCAGCCCGTCAGGGCCCAGAAACATCGACCGCCCCTCTCCGCGTGCCTGGTTCGCTTCCCGTTCTCTTGACATTCAGCCGTCCCGCCGCCATTCTAGGGGATTCGCGCTCCGCGCTCGAACGGGAAGCGCGGAGGGGAAAGGGCCCCGATGACCGTTCGCGTTTTCTATCACGACAAGTGCTTCGACGGCGCCTGCTCGGCTTCCTTGTTCACGCGCTTCCATCGCGAGTGCATCGACCCCGGCGCAACCTATGAGTATCACGGCCTGGTGCACCGGGCGAGCTCGCTGTTCGATGAGTCCGCCTTCGCGGGCGACGAGAACGCGATCGTCGACTTCAAGTATTCTCCTTCGCCCCGCATCACCTGGTGGTTCGACCACCACCTCAGCGCGTTTCTCAGCCCCGAGGACCACGCGGCCTACGAGCGCGGCCTCCAGGATCCGGCGAGCAACTTTCGCGACCGCCGCTTTTTCGACCCGCACTACACCTCCTGCACTTCGCTCATTGCGGACACCGCAGCGGCGCGGTTCGGCTTCGACGTTTCCGGCGTCGCCTCGCTGGTGCATTGGGCCAACATCGTCGACGGGGCGCTTTACGAGAGCGCGACCGCGGCGGTCGAGATGCGCGAGGCCGCCATGCGCCTGACCCTCGCCATCGAGTCCACGACCGACCCTGCTTTCGTCCCGCGCCTGATCCCGCTTCTGACCGCCATGACGCTCGAAGAGGTGCTCGCGCAGCCCTTTGTCGCCGAGCTGCTGCCGCCGCTGCTGGAGCGGCACCGCGCCGCCACGGAGATCATCCGCGAGCGCGCGGAAGAGGACCGCGGCACCATCTATTTCGACGTCGCCGATCGCGAGCTCGAAGGCTACAACAAGTTCATCCCGTACTACCTGCGACCCGGCGCGACCTATTCGGTAGGGCTTTCGCGTTCGAGCTTCCGGACCAAGGTCGCGGTCGGGACCAATCCCTGGACCCCGTTCAAGCCCGAGCAGTTGGTGAACCTGGCGGCGGTCTGCGAGCGCTACGGAGGCGGCGGCCACGCGCGGGTCGGCGCGGTGTCGTTCCCGCCGGACCGCTACGCGGAAGCCAGGGAAGCGGCGCGGGTGATCACGGAAGAGCTGCGGGCCGCCCAGCCCTAGGCTTTCGCGAACAGCGCCGCAAGCAGGGCCGCCGCGTGGACGAGCGCGACGATCGCGAAGCCGGCGAACAGCCGCCGCTTACGGGTAAACAATGCCAGGACCAACCCATACACCGGTAGCTGCGTCCACATCGCGAATCCCGCCTGCCCCGGAGCGAGCGACGCGAACGGGAACAGCGCCCGCAGAGCGCCCGGCCCGGCCAGGGCCAGTACGCTCGCGCCGCGCACGGCAAGCGGTGTCAGCAGCACCGCGAGCACCAGCGGCCACCAGGCGCGCCATCCCAGGCTTTTGCGCTTGGCGCGCCTGCGTTTTCGGGGTGCGGCCGCGGTTGAACTCACCGTCTCAGAATACTGTGACTGCCTTCGAAGCGGGGCGAGAACGCTTACGCCAAAGTCCTGCCGTGCCTTCGCGCGCACTCACATAAGCAGGTCCTCCCTCGCTTCGCTCGTCAGAGGGTGTGAGAAATCAACTGTAAGAAGAAGCGGGTCATTCTGAGCGAAGCGAAGAACCTGCTTTTGCTTCCCTTGCGCGCCGAAAAGCAGGTCCTTCGTCGCTTCGGACACCCCAGCAAGCAAAGACCGCTCGCCGGGACCCCGTCTCTGCTCCTCAAGGTGACCGATCTTTGGCTCAGATTCCAGGAGCGATCGCTTCTCACACACCCTCGTCAGGGTGACTCACTTGTTCCGGTCCGATCCCTTGACCCTCTATCCTTGCCCTTCCGGCTTGCCCGCGCTCACCATCCACGGCACGCCGAACCTGTCGGTCAGCATGCCGAAGCGCTCGGCCCAGAAGGTTTCCTGCATCGGCATGCGGATGGACCCGCCCTCGCCCAGGGCGCTGAAGACCTGCTCGGCGCGCTCCGGGTCCATGGTTTCGACGGCCAGGTGGGTGGAGCGCGGGGTTCCGTCGGTTGGGCCGTCGCTGCCCATCAAGGTTTGCCCGTCGAAGGTGAGGCTCGCGTGCATGATTCCTTCTTCGGACCACGGAGGCGGGCCGCCGGGCGGGGCATCGGCGTAGCGCATCATGGTCACGATCGAGCCGCCGAGGCATTGCTCGTAGAACTGGAACGCCTCCCGGCACTTGCCGTCGAACACCAGATAAGGACTCAGCTGCATGGCTTGCTTCTCGCCGAAAAAACCGGCACCAGCATAGCGCGTTCCTGGAAGGGGCGGAAACGAAAAAGCCGCCCTGAAGGCGGCTTTTTTTCCTTGCACAGTTAGTCAGTTCAGAATCGAGTGCACAGCGGCCAGCGTGTCCGGCCCGGTCGCCTGCTCCAGCGCCGCCTTGGGCGCGGCGGCTTCGGCGTTACCCGCCGTGCCGTTCGGGCCCAGGCCCAGCTTGATCAGCGCGCGGGAGTCCGGCATCAGCTTGGTTTGCCAGCCGTTGTCGCCCTGGAATTTCTGCATCGCGGCCTCTGTGGTTGCGTCCCACTCGCCGGTCGGCTCGCCGGTCAGGTAGCTCTTGTCGATCAGCGCGGTCTGGATCGCGCGCGTCCGATCGGTGTCGATGCCGCGCTGGCCCACTACTACGTGCGCGGGAACCGCCTTGTGCCGGATGTGGCTCGCGAACTTAAGGTGCTTCGCGAACACCACGCGGTGCGAGCGTGACGCAATCGCCGGGGTGACCGCGGCGAGCGCCGCCAGCCCTACACACTGCACAGCCAGAAGCCGGGAAAAACGAAAAGCCATCCGGGAACCCTCTAAAAAAGTCTCGTCTCGTTCTCTTGTGAAGACGAGCCTACCTTGCACTTCGCCCAAAAAGCAAGAGAAACGGCCCAAACCTCGGTACTCTGTACGAGAAATTCGGGCCGTTTCGCATTCGTCGCGACTACGGCAGCGTACCGCCGCTCAGCTGCGATTGCCGGTTGTTGCCACGCGCCTGCACCGTTTCGAGCACCACGTCGTCACCCGACTTGAGCCCGGCCACGATCGCGTCGAACTCGGCTTTGTTGGTGACCGGCTTGCGGTTGATGGCGGTTATAACCAGCCCCGGCCCGACAGGCGGGGTCACTTCATCCGCGAACGAGCCTGGTTTGACCGCCTGGATCAGCACGCCATGGAGTCCGGCGGGCGCGTTCGGCGGCAGGTTCACCACCGTCAGGCCGAGCTTCGCCTTGGCCGCGCCGCTCGCATCGCCGCCACCGCCCTGCGAAGGCGCGTTGTCGTCCCCGGGTCCGTTCAGCGCCGCAACGGTTTTGGTCCGGTCCGCGATCGCCACCTGCGCGGTCTGCTTCTGCCCGTTGCGCAGGTAGCCTACGGTCACGTTCGAGCCCGGCTTGCGCGGCGAAATGTTCTCGACCAGCGCGTTGCCGTCCTTGACCTGCTGCCCGTCCACCGAGACGATCACGTCGTTCGCCTTGAGCCCCGCGGTCGATGCCGGGCCGCCGGGGGTCACGGCGGAAACCAGAACGCCCGAGCTCGCGCCGTACTGCCTGGCGACAGCCGGGGAGATGCTGGGCTGGAACGAGATCCCGATCGAGCCGCGGACGACCTTGTGCTCCGGCCCGATGAGCTGGTTGTACACGTTGACCACCGTGTTGGCCGGCACCGCGAAGCCGATACCCTGGTAGCCGTTCGACTGGGTAAAGATCGCGGCGTTGACGCCGACGACCTCGCCGTTCATGTTCAGGAGCGGTCCGCCGGAGTTGCCGGGGTTGATCGCCGCGTCGGTCTGGATGTAGTGGAGGAACTGCCCGGCCTGGCCGCGCTCGATGGTGCGGTTTTTGGCCGAGATGATGCCGGCGGTCACGGTCTGCGACAGGTCGAAGGGCGAGCCGATCGCCTCCACCCAATCGCCCACCTGCGCTGAGTCGGAGTTGCCCAGCTTGACCGTTTGCAGCTTCAGCCCGGCGGGCACGTCGATCTTGATCACCGCCAGGTCCGTGTCCTTGTCCGCGCCGACAACGGTGGCCTTGTGGCCCTGGTCGTTCTCAGCGTCCGTGGTCAGCTTCACGTAAATGCGGTCGGCTTTGTCGATGACATGGTTGTTGGTGATGATGTAGCCGCGCCCGTCGACGATGAAGCCCGAGCCCAGCGCCCGCTGCTCCTGCTGCTCGCCGCCGCCCGGACCCTGGCCCGGGACGCCGCCGAAGAAGCGGTTGAAGAAGTCCTGCAAGCCCGGGTCACCCTGGGCACCGCCGCCGCCCGAACCATCCTCCGAGCCGTCATCGCCGCCGTCGTCCTGCGGGGCCTGCTGCTGCGGCGCGCGCCTCCGTCCGCCCCCGCGCTGCCGGGCCTCGGTCTGCTCTTTGGGCAAGGTTTCAGTGTTGATGTTGACCACCGCCGGGCCTTCCTGCTTGGCGATCTGCGTGAAGATCGTCGACAGGCTTTTTGCGTCGGGCACGTGGAGCTGCGCTGCGTCGCGCGAGTCCACCGCCTTGTCCTGCCCATGGACGCCGTGCGCCACCACGGACCCGATCAGGATTCCGGCCGACAACGTCGCCAGCACTGTCAACGTGGACTGCAGCCGGCGCACCCTGAACCACTCAAGCGGAGCTTTCATCTTCGTGTCTTCCCTCGAACTTTCCTGCGAAACGCTTCCCGTCTAGTGTACTGATGCGGCCCGGTCCCCGTGGGGGCCCGCGGCCTCCGCTTTTAGACGTGACCGGACGGCAAGTGTTTTCGGGCCGCCTCGCGAGCTTGCAAAACCTCGGAGGCGACGAGGCCGGCCAGCACCAGCGCGGCCCCGGCGAGCGCGCGGCCCCGCAAGCGCTCGCCCAGTACCACGAACGAGGTGATCCCGGCGAAGACCGGCTCCAGCGTGAACAGCAGCGCGATATGGGTGGCCGGAAGAAAAGCCTGCGCCCAGCTTTGGACGGCGAAGGCGGCAGCCGTCGCCAGGAGGCCCGCGACCAGCCAGGCCCAGATGAAGCGCGGTCCGGGGTGCAAGTACGGGTGCGGCTCGAACAGGGGCAAGGTGAGCGCCATGACCAGCGCCGCCGTGCCGATCTGCACGGTGACCAGCGCCCGGAACGGTACCAGGAGGGACGCGTGCGCCATGACCAGAAGGTGCAGCGTGAAGGCGAGCGCGCAGCCGAGCGTGAGCAGCTCACCGCGCCCGGCCGAGGCGAGGGCCAGGCGCTCGCCCGAGGGTACGGATAGAAGGACCAGCCCGGCAAAGCCCAGCCCCGCTCCCGCGAATGCGCCGAAGCCGGGCCGGGGCGCGCCCGGCGCACGCAAACGCGGCACGAGCGACAGAAACGGCACAAAGATCACGACCGTGCCCGTGATAAACGCCGAAACCGACGGCGTGGTGAAGCGCAGGCCGCTGGTCTGCAATCCGTAACCCGCCGCCAGGCACAGGCCGGCGAGCCCCGAGGCCGCCCACTGCCCGCGCGTCAGGCCCCGGAGAGCGCGCCCGTATACCGCGAGGAGAGCGGCCGAGGCAAGCAGCATCCGGAGCAGGTTGAACACCAGCGGCGAGCAGTCCCGCAGGGCCTCCTTGACCAGCACGAAGGTGGAGCCCCAGACGAACGCGACCGCGATCAGGAGAAGGGAAGCGAGTCGACCGGGACGTGAGCTCAATCCGGGTCGGCCTCGTACACCGTGCGGCCGGCGACCACGGTCCGCAGCACGCGCGTTTCCGGCATCGCTTCCGGCGCGCAGGCGAGCAGGTCGCGGTCGAGCACGCAAAAGTCCGCGGCGAAGCCCGGCGTGAGCAGGCCCTTTGTGGCCGCCTCCCCTTCGGCGTACGCCGCCCCGTGCGTGCAGGCGTGGAGCGCGGCGGGCCGCGGGATCGAATGGCCCTGCCGCGAGACGGCGGCGTACAGGCCGGGGAAGGGCGTGATGGGCTCGACGGGGAAGTCGGTGCCGAAGGCCAGCGGTACGCCCGCCTCCCGGAACGCCCGCCAGGCGTAGGCGCGGGCGGTGCGCTCCGGTCCCAGGCGCTCCGGAGCCCAGCGGCGGTCGCTGAGCCAGTGGCAGGGCTGCATGGAGGCGACGACCCCCGCCGCGCGCGCGTGGGCAAAGGCTTCCGAGGCAGCGGTTTGCGCGTGCTCCACCCGGCACAGGATGTGGGGAAAAGCCCGATGCACAGCCGAGAACACTTCGAGCGCCTGTGCGAGCGCCCGGTCCCCGATCGCGTGGAAGCCCAGCGCGAAGCCCGCCTCCGCGCGTTCGAGCGCCATGGCGGTGAGCCGGGGCGCGTCGTAGAACAGCAAGCCGCGCTCGCCCGGCGCATCAGTGTAGGGAGCGAACATCGCAGCCGTGCGCGAGCCAAGCGAGCCGTCCAGGAACGCTTTCAGCATCCCGGTCCGCAGCATGGGGCTGCGCGGGCCCTGCGCGCGCCGGGCGAGGAGTTCGTGGATCGCTGCGTCGAAGGGCAGCCATTCCGATATCCGGATCGGCAGCTCGCCCCCGGCGTCGAGGGCCGCAAGCGCCGCGAAGTCCTCGTCGGTGGAGTTGTCCTGCAAGGAGGTGACGCCGCAGGCGGCGGCGGAGGCGAGCACGGCGCGCAGCGCGTCCATGCGCGCGGCGAGGGTGGCCGGGGGCACGTGCCGCTCGACTAAATCCCGCGCGGGACGTTCCCGCAGAATGCCGGTGGGCTCGCCCGAGGAGTCGCGGTCGATGCCGGACCCCGCCGGCGCGGCTGTTTCGCGCGTGACCCCGCCGAGCGCCAGGGCGCGGGAGTTCGCAGCCGATACATGGACGTCGACCCGCGCGAACACGGCCGGGCGGCCGCCGGTGACCCTGTCCAAGTCGCCGCGCGTGGGTAGGCGGCGCTCCGCCCAGCAGATCTCGTCCCAGCCGC
>CAXUHL010000164.1:0-7080 GCA_964250745.1 uncultured Acidobacteriaceae bacterium | reverse complement strand
CACCACCGCCCCGGAAACGTCCTCCGCCCGGCCGGTGATCACGCCCGTGGTGATGCCTTGCGCATGGGCTCTCGGGCCGATTGCGAGCGGCGCACAAGCCGCCAGCAGCAGGCTCGCGGACAGGAGGAGGGCTGGGGTAGGAGCGCGGAACGGCTTGGATCGCATGGTCCTCCGGGACCTTCCCCCGCCCTGGCAGGAGTTGCCGGGCGCGGAAGGTACAAAGTGGTATGCAACCCAGCCCTTGCACGGCGAATGCCAAAAGCGGATTTCTCGTTACTTTCGTGCATTCTGAACGACCTAAGCGTCCCAGAGCCGGGCGGCCCGACCGCGTGGTCGTATGAAAATCAGGAGAAAAATACGGGCGCGCAGAGCCTGCTCATAGAGCTATGCCGTCACCGCGGCCCGGCGCTTCTTCGCCTCATGGCTTGCCAGCAGGGCCTCCAGCTGGGTCAAGAGGTCGTGCGTGTTCATGGGCTTCACCAGCATTTTATCGGCCGAGGCATCGTTTTCCCACTCGGAGCCCGGCAGCGGGAACGCGGTCAGCATGGCGACCGCCGGCCGATACGGAGCTTCCTTGGCGGCGTGCACCACGTCCAGCCCGGAGGACTCGGACTCCATGCGCATGTCGGTGATGACCATTTCGTACTCGTGCGCCTTGATCTTGGAGCGGGCTTCGCGGGCGGAGGCCGCGGTTTCCACCTCGAATCCGGACACCTCCAGAACGGCCTTGAGCGTGAGGAGGATGGTGAGCTCGTCGTCAACCAGAAGAATGCGGCGTTTCCCTGTCATAGGTCTGTCCTCCCTGTACTTAGGCGAGGTCGATTCTAGCAGGGGAGGCCGCGGAAGAAGACGCCGCTCGGTACAATCGTAACGTGGGGAGTTACTACGTTCACTCGCTGGGCTGCCGCGCGAGCGGGGCGGACGGCGACGCGGTCGCGGCCGCGCTCGAGCGGGATGGCCTGCGCCCGGCGGCGCTTGCCGAGGCTGACGGGCTGGTGCTGAACACCTGCGCGGTAACGGCGGAGGCGGAGCGCACGGCGCGGGCCTGGGTGCGGCGGGCCGGGCGCACCAATCCCGGCGCGCGCATCGTGGTCACGGGCTGCTATGCGCAGCGCGCCCCGGGCGAGCTGGCGGCGCTGCACGGCGTCCACGCGGTGGTCGGCAACAGCCACAAAGCCCTGGTTCCAACAGTGGCGAGCGGTAACTTCGTCCCGGTGGGCGCGCTGCACCGGCCTTTTACCTCCATTGCGCACGCGGCGTTCGCCGCCGAGCACGACCTGCCCCTGCTTGCCCCGGGCGGCACCCGCCGCACCCGGCCGGTGCTCAAGGCGCAGGACGGCTGCGGCAACCGTTGCGCGTTTTGCGTGATCCCGGAGACCCGCGGCCCGAGCCGTTCCGTGCCGCTGGACCGTGCGGTCGCGGCGGCCCGGGCGTTCGCCGAAGGGGGCGGGCAGGAGTTGGTACTGTCCGGCATCAACCTGGGCCGGTGGGGGCGCGACCTCCGCCCGGCGCGCACGCTCGCGGAGCTGGTCCGCGCGCTGCTGGAGCAGACCGCCTTGCCCCGCCTGCGCCTTTCATCGGTCGAGCCGATGGACTGGACCCCGGAACTGCTCGGGCTCTTCGCCGCCTATGCGGGGGGCGAGCACCCCAGGCTCGCCCCGCACGCGCACCTGCCGCTCCAGTCCGGTGCCGACGCGACCCTCCGGGCGATGCACCGCCGCTACCGGCCCTGGCACTATGCGGAGAAGCTGGGCGCGCTGCGGCGGATGCTTCCGGACGCGGCCCTGGGGGCCGACGTGATGGTCGGGTTCCCCGGTGAAACCGAGGCGCTGTTCCAGGAAAGCCTGGCGTTTGTGGAGGCAATGCCGCTCAACTACCTGCACATCTTCCCTTTCTCAGCGCGCCCGGGCACGCCGGCCTTCGGGCTCCCGCCTGTTCCGCCCGCTGCGGCGCGGGAGCGCGCGGCAGCGATGGACGCGCTCGCCTCCGCGAAGAAGGAGGCTTTTCTGCGACGCTTCCTCGGGCGAACGCTTTCCGCGATCACCTTGAGCGACGGCACGGCGATGACGGCGAACTTTCTTTCCGTGCGTCTGCAAACACCGGCCGCGGCCAATCGGCTCGTCCGGGTGCGGATGGCATCGATCGCGGAGAGCCGGTTCCAGGCTTTTGTGGAAGATGGTATGCTCAGGGCGGGTGCTTGACCCGCCACGCGTCGCACGGGGGCCCGCACCTATTCGGAGGCAGTCATCGATAAACGTTCCGCCAAGCAAGTCATCCGCATCAACGACCGTATCCGCGCGCGCGAAGTCCGCGTCATCGACGACAGCGGCGAGCAGCTGGGGATTCTGACCCCCTTCGACGCGTTGAAGATCGCCCGCGAGCGCGGGCTCGATCTGGTCGAGGTTTCGCCGAATGCCGTGCCGCCTGTCTGCCGCATTCAGGACTATGGCAAGTTCCTGTACGAAAAGGACAAGAGCGACCGCGCCGCCCGTAAAAAGCAGAAGATCATCGTCGTCAAGGAGGTCAAGTTCTCGGTCACGGTCGACGAGCACGACTATCAGACGAAGAAAAACCAGGCCGTGCGCTTCCTCAGCGAGGGCGACAAGGTCAAGGCGAGCCTGCGTTTCCGTGGGCGCCAGATGGCCCACCGCGATCTGGGCTACAACATCATCAACCGCTTGATCCAGGACATCGGGGAAACAGGCCTCGTCGAGTTCATGCCGAGGATGGAAGGCACGACGCTGCACGCGATCCTTGCGCCGGGCAAAAAGCTGCAGGCGGAAAAGGAAGCGGCGCTGAAGAAAGCAGCGCCGCCCAAGCCGCCCGCGGCTGCCGCTCCCGTGCAAACCGCCGCGCAAACGGTCCAGTAAGACGGCTGCGCTACACTCAGAGGCGGTCGCGTGGACGCGCGCCGGGAGAGCGCATGGCGCAGGCCACAGGCAGGCTGGTGGTGTTGATGATGGAGCAGGAGCAGCCCGAAGGGCTCTCGGCCCGCAAACTGGTGGTGGAAACCGCGAAGCACAACGTGCTCACCGCCTACAACCCCGACCATGGGCTCACTCTGCTGGACCGGTTCCCCAGCGTGGACGCTGTGCTGGTCCACGGCCTTCTTCCCGACTGCGACGGCTTGATCGCCAGCATCAAGGCGAAGCATCCCGGCATACCGGTAATCGTGGCGGCACCGGTGACGGCGCACCTGTACCCCGGCGCGGATTTCGTCGTGCCGAGCCACGAACCGTCCAAACTGCTCGACCTGCTGGCCGCGGAGTTCGGGGCCTCGTTGCGGAACTGAGCATGTATACTGCGGGTTGCACGGAGATTCGAATTCGCAAGCAGGACGGACATGCCTAAACTCAAGACCCACAAGGGCGCCGCGAAACGCTTCAAGAAGACCGGCACCGGCAAGATCAAGCGCGGCCAGTCGAAGATGCGGCACATCCTTACCTCAAAGGAAACCAAGACCAAGCGCAAGCTGGCCCACAGCACCCTGGTCTCGGACGCGGACTACAAGAAAGTCGCGCGCATGATTCCTTACGCCTGAGACCCACCCGGCCCCACGCGTGTGAAGAGGCTTAACCTGCCTCCAGCCGCGAACACCCGAACCGACAAAGGAGCACGACTATGCCACGCGTCAAACGTGGAACCAAGCGCAACGACCGCCGCAAAAAGATCCTCAAGCGCGCGAGCGGCTACTTCCTCACGAAGTCGAAGCTGTACCAGGCGGCGCAGGAAGCCGTCGAGCGCGGGCTCAAGTTCGCCTACAGCGGGCGCAAACAGAAGAAGCGCCAGTACCGCTCGCTGTGGATCGTGCGCATCAACGCCGCCGCCAAGATCAACGGCATCTCCTATTCGCTGCTCATCAACGGCCTCAAGAAGGCGGGCATCGAGCTCAACCGGAAGATGCTTTCGGAGATGGCGATCCACGACGCGGCAGGGTTCGCCACGCTGGTCGGTCAAGCCAGGGCTGCCCTGGGGACGGCCGCGAAAGTCGCCTGAGCTTCTTCCGCGAACGCGAAGCGCACCTCCTCCCCGGGGTGCGCTTTTTCATGCCGCGACAGCCGGAGCCCGACGCTCCCCGCACGCCCTGCATCTTCCTATTCGACAGGAGAAACCCATGGCAAACGACGATGCGGTGATCAAGCGGCTGGTGGCGGTGCTGAAGGACAGTGAACGGGGCTTCCTCGACATCGGGGAGCATATCAAGAACACCGAACAGCGCTCCTACTTCATGGAGGAGGCGCGGGTTCGCGGCGGATACGCGCGCGAGATCGAAAGCGCCGTCAACCGGGCCACGGACGGGGCCATTGACGAAACCGGCACGGCCCTGGGCGCGGTACACCGCGTGTGGGGCGACCTGAAGGCACGGCTCGGCGGCGGCGACCATACGCTGCTTGAAACGGCGGCGCAGGGCGAGGATGTCGCGACCAAGGCCTACAATGACGCGCTCGACGACCAGGCGGTGTCGGACACGATCCGCGCCCTGATCGCGCAGCAGGCGGAGCACGTGAAGCGCTCGCAGACGATGATCAAGGGCTTCCGCGACGCTTCGGCGTAGGGGTGGCTTTCCCATCACCGTCGTGTAGAGGGGTCATCCTGAGCAAAGCAAAGGATTTACGTTCCTCAGGATGACCCGGATTTCCCCCTCGCCGCGCCCGGGCGACAATACCTCATGATTCGCACCTTTAACGGCCTCACCCCGCACATCCCCGGCAGTTGCTACGTCGACCCATCCGCGCAGGTCATCGGGGACGTGATCCTCGGCGAGCAAGCCAGCGTGTGGATGAATGCGGTGGTACGCGGCGATGTCCACTCCATCCGCATCGGCGCGCGCTCCAACGTGCAGGACTGTGCCGTTCTCCATGGCATGCGGCACCTCTACCCTGTCCACGTCGGGGAGGGCGTCTCCATCGGCCACAACGCGACCGTCCACGGCTGTGTGGTCGCGGACGACTGCCTGATCGGCATCGGCGCTCGCATTCTGAACGGCGCCCGCGTCGGCGAGGGTTCCATCGTCGCGGCTGGGGCCGTGGTGCCCGAGGGCATGGTGGTACCGCCGCGCTCGCTCGTCATGGGCCTACCCGCGAAGGTGCGCCGGGCGGTCACGGACGAGGACTTCGCGCTCATCCGGATGTACGCGAACAACTACCTGGACTATACCGCGCAATATCTTGCGGAGTTCAAAGCCGTCCTTCGGTAGGCCGACCGTCCGGGCTTACTGATGGGTGGCTTTTCTCGATGCGAGCGGCGTGTCGGAAGAACGGCTCATGCCCCGGCGTTGATGTTGTCGCGGTGCGCCGCCCACGTGCCCCAGATCATGCAGATGGGGTGCAGGACGATCAGCGCGAATCCGGCGGTGAGCACACCGAGCACCAGATATAGCGCGCCCATGATGATGGCCCCGATGACCGTGCTGTACAGCATGCCGAACGGCCCCGCGAAGAAGGTCAGAAGTGCGGCGAGAATCAGGCTTTTGCGTTCTTTCATGGGTGTGCGTGTGCGTTCCTTCGCCGCAGTGTAGGGAGATGAACGGCGGCCCGGAGCGGTTGCCGGGCCGCAGCGCGGTGGAGTGGCCCTGATAAACTTCGAGTCGACCGTGAAGACCCCCTTGAAAGCCGTCCGCGGCACCCGCGACCTGCTCCCCCCCGAGACCGAGCTGTGGAACCGCATCGAAGCCACCGCCCGTCGCGTCTTTGCCCGCTACAACTTCGGCGAAATCCGCACCCCCATCTTCGAGGACACACAGTTATTCGCGCGCGGCATCGGAGAGGAGACCGACGTCGTTTCGAAGGAGATGTACACCTGGGAAGACCGCGCCCGGGCCGCGAGCGAGAAGGCGCAGTCGCTCACCCTGCGCCCGGAAAACACGGCCGGCGTCGTCCGCGCCTATATCGAGCACAAGCTGGGCGACGGCGGGCTGCTCCAGAAGCTCTTCTACATCGGCCCGCAGTTCCGGCGGGAGCGCCCGCAGAAAGGGCGCTACCGGCAGTTCTCGCAGATCGGCGCGGAGGTCATCGGCGCTCCCTCCTCCGGGTCGGAGTCGCCCCTGCGCGACGCGGAGGTGCTCGAAATGCTGGCCTCGCTGCTCGACGAGCTGGGCATCGACGGCTGGCGGCTGGCAGTGAACTCCGTCGGATCGTCGGAAGACCGGCCCCGGTACGTGGCGGCTCTGCGGCAGGCGCTCGTTCCCGTCGCGCCCGGCCTGTGCGAAAACTGCCGGCGTCGTGCCGAAACCAATCCCCTCCGCGTGCTCGACTGCAAGGTCGCCGAGGACCAGGCCGCCATCGACGCGCTGCCGAAGATCGCCGATTACCTGGACGAAACCTCCGCCGCGCACTTTCGCGCGGTGCTCGCGGCGCTCAACGCCTGCGCCGTCCCGTACCGAATCGACCCGCGCCTGGTGCGCGGCCTCGACTACTACACCCGCACCACCTTCGAGTTCACCCATGACGCGGGCCTCGGCACGCAAAACGCGTTGCTGGGCGGCGGCCGGTACGACGGGCTGTCGGAGATGCTGGGCGGCCCGCGCGCGCCGGGCATCGGCTTCGCCATCGGCGCGGACCGCCTGGTGCTCACGCTGCAATCGCAAGCCGCCGCGGCCGGGGAGTCGAAGGCCGACGTTTACATCGCCCCGGTCGGCGAAGCGCGCAACCCGGACGCGCTGAAGCTCGCGCGCGAGCTGCGCGCCGCCGGGCTGCGGGTCGAGCTGGGCGACGGCGCGTTCCGGGTCAAGAAGTCGTTTGAAACCGCCGACAAACTCGCGCGCGCGATCGTTCTGCTGGGCGAAGACGAAGTCGCCTCCGGGATGTTGACGGTGAAGTCGTTCGCAACCGGCGAGCAGAAGAAGGTCGCGAGGGGCGAACTGACGGCTTCGTTGAGGTACGAAGATGCCGTTGCGCCCGGTAATTAGTCGGGCTACCGAACGAGGGATCATCCTGAGCGAAGCGAAAGACCTGCTTTCCTCCGAAGCGCAGCAGAAGCAGATCCTTCATCGCTACGGCCACCCCAGCGAGCAAAGACCGCTCGCCGGGGACCCCGTCTTTGCTCCTCAGGATGACCCCATATTTGGCTTGGCTCTTGGAC
>CAXUHL010000163.1:0-7109 GCA_964250745.1 uncultured Acidobacteriaceae bacterium | reverse complement strand
GTTCAGCAGCCAGCGCGCGAAAAAACGCGGAGGTGGCGGCCATCTCCGCCTGGCAGGCGCGGCAGGCGTCCAGGTGCGCCGCCAGCGGCTCGCTTTCCACCGGGGCCTGTTCCCCGTGCTCGGCTTGGGCCAGTGCGGCGGCCGCCATGGCGCGCTGGGCCGCTTCGCAGCTCATGCGGCCGGCGGCAGCCTCAAACGCACCGGCTGCCCCGGCACCGGTCCCTGTCTGCTTCACGGCGTTCCTCCAAAAAAGGTCCTGCTCGCTTGGACTCACCTTGCACCGCCGTTGTGTCACGGCTGGCGCTCGCGAGCCCGTCTTTTCTACCCGTGCAGCGAAGCCAAGCGAAGCCGAAGCTTTCGCGTCGCCCGGAAAAGAGTATTCTTCGCGGTTTCTTCCGTGGTTTGCAACATTTCCCCGATCGCCCGGAGCTTCAACCCCTGGTAGTGCTTCAGTTCAAAAACCATGCGCTCCCGCGGGGTGAGCTGCCCGAGCGCTTCCTGGATTTTTTCTCCCAGGAACTTGCGCTCCAGCTCGCGGGCCGGGTTCGCGCCGGACCGGTCGTCGGACACGTTGCCGAGCAGGTCCATCTCCTCGCCGCGCCCATCCACGATTACCGTCTGCTCTTCGCGCCGGGACTTGCGCCGCCGCAGGTGGTCCAGGCACAGGTTGGTGGCGATTCGGTAGATCCAGGTGTAAAAGGAGCACTCGAAGCGGAAGTTGCCCAGGTAGCGGTAAGCCTTGAGGAAGGCTTCCTGGTGAATGTCCTGCGCGTCCTGCTCCGAACCCGTGAGCCGGAGCGCCAAACGCAGCACCGCACCGTCATACTGGCGTACCAGCGCGTCGAAGGCGGCGCGCGAGCCGGCCTGAGCTTCGCGGATCAGGAGCATCTCGGCTTCGCGGCTGGCTTCGTCCGCCAGAGACTCCGCGCGGGGGCGCGGGTGGGCACCGGTTTGCACGCCCGCCGCCGCGGTTTGCCGGAAAGGACTCCCGGGAAGAGAAAGGCTGTCGGCTGCTGCCATGGTTGGGTTTGCTCCTCCCGAGCGGACCGGCTGACCGGCAGGCTCGCGTCCGAACTCATTGGGACGCCCGTAACAACCCGAAGTGAGCGGGGAAGTCGCTTTTCTTTTCCACAGCGCCGCTACTGCGCGTCGATCGCCCCTTCGGTCATGAAGCGCTCCGCTGCCTGGAGCGCGCAGCGCTGCCCGCACAGGTGAAAGATGTCGTCCCGCTGGCTTTGCCCGGCGGTCCAGCGCATCAGCGTCAGCCGCCCGCTGTCGCGGGGCTCGCTCACGCTGGCCATCCACCAGTGGTTCGCCTCGCCCTTGCCCTTGCCGCATATATCGCAGGCGTATGCCACGCTCCAAGCCATTCCCCTCTGCCCCCGTGTGTCTCGCTGACACATACGGTAAACCGGGCTGCCCGTGTTCGCATTAAGATAGTGGCGGGGAGGCAGCACCGAAGTCACCCCGTGGGAGACGACCCGTTTGGCCGAAGAAACCATCCCTGTCCTGCACTGCCCTTCGTGCTGGTCGACCAAGTTCCAGCTGTCGCGCCCGCGCCCGGAAGACCGGTTCCAGATGCTTCTGCTGCGCTACCCGGTGCGCTGCCGCAAGTGCCGGGCCCGTTTGTACGCGAGCCGCGCCTACGCGAAATACCTGCGCAGCATAGGCCAGATTTCGCCCAAGGAGGGGCAGAAACTGACCCCGGAAGATAAAGGCGCGTTGTAGGAGGGAGGGAAAAAGAAGCCGGAGTCGAATGGTCGGGACGGGCAGATTTGAACTGCCGACCCCTCGCACCCCAAGCGAGTGCTCTACCAGGCTGAGCCACGTCCCGACTGGGGCTTCTTTCTTGCCAAAGTGTACCAGAGGCTATTTGGCCGGCGGCACGTAATCCTGCGGCAGCCCGGAACCCTCGCCGAAGAAATAATGGTCCATCTGCTCGACCAGGAACTCCTGGGCCTGCGGCGTCCAGGGCTGCAGACGGTACTCGTTGAGCAGCATCTTCTGGTGCTCGACCCACTCGCCCCAGGCTTTTTTCGAAACGTTGTTGTAGACTTTATGCCCGAAATCCGAGTCGAACGGAGGCTCGTCGAGGCCTTCCATCTCTTGCTTGTAGCGCGCGCAGTGAACCATGTGTGCCATGAGGGTGATTGTACCGGCGAGCGGCGAAACCGGGTTTCAAGTCAAAAAGGGTGTGGGCAGAAGCCAACTTCATGCCGCTTGCTCATGTCCCGGCCTGAACGGGCGTCTGCGTCCAACTCAATCCTAAAGCCTGTCCGATCTCCAGAGTAGATAGCTGGGAGGGGCTGCTGTTTCGCTGCAAGCAGCCCTGAATATCCCGCAATCTCGCAGAACGGAGGATTCGTGTCCGTTTGAAGGTGCTCGTGGACGAGGCAGTCCCCCGAAGCTTTCTTGTCAGCCCAGGAAGTTCGACGCCGTTATGAGCGTGGCTCATTGAACTTACACGTTGATTGCCAGCCCCTCCACCGCCCCGAACCCGTCCAGCATCGCCTCGGCCAGCGTCGGGTGCGCGTGGATGGTAAACATCAACTCTTCGAGCGTCGCTTCGAGCTCCATCGCGACCACGGCTTCGGCCACCAGCTCCGTCGCCGACGCGCCGATGATGTGGACGCCCAGCACCTCTCCGTATTTGGAGTCCGTCACGACCTTCACGAAGCCGTCGTGCTGGTTCACGATGGACGCCTTGGAGTTCGCGGAGAACGGGAATTTGCCCACTTTGACTTCCACGCCCTTCTCGCGCGCCTGCTTTTCCGTCAGCCCCACTGACCCGATCTGCGGCTCGGTGTAGGTGCAGGCCGGGATGCGGTTGCGCTTGACCGGCCGGGCGTACTTGCCGCCCAGCTTCGACGCCACCACGATGCCGCACATGGCACCCACGTGGGCCAGCTGCGGCAGCCCCGCGACGATATCGCCGATGGCGTACACGCCCTCGACACCGGTACCCATCCACTCGTCGGTCTGGATAAAGCCTTTTTCGAGCTTGATCCCCGGCAGGTTCTCAAGGCCGATCCCATCGGTGCGCGGGGCGCGTCCGACCGCCATCAGGACTTTTTCGGCCTCCCGCTCGATCTTTTTGCCGTCCGCCGCGATCCAGGTTACCTTCGCCCCGGTCCCGGTCAGCTCGACGCCCTCGACCTTCGCGCCCGTGTGGACGTCGATGCCGCGTTTGCGGAAGGTCCGCTGCAGCTCCTTCGAGACGTCCTCATCCTCGGCCGGCACAATCCGCGGCAGGTACTCGACGATCGTGATTTCGGAGCCGAACGAGCGGAAGATCGACCCGAACTCGACCCCGACCGCACCCGAGCCGATGATGACCATCGATTTCGGCACCCGGTCCATCATGATGATCTCGTTGTTCGTCAGGATCGTGCTGCGCCCGTCCGGGCCGATCTCAAGGCCGGGCAGGCTCTTCGCATCGGAGCCGGTCGCGATCACCACGTTCTTCGCCCGGACCTCGCCCGCCTCGCCGACACCATTCGAGGCTTTCGCGATGGCAACGGTGTGGATGCCGTTCTTCGCCGGGCCGGTCAGCCGAGCCTGCCCGCGCACCACGGTTACCTTGTTCTTCCGCATCAGGAAGTCGAGGCCCTTGACGTGCTTGGCGATGATGCCATTTTTCCGCTCCAGCACCTTTTGCCAGTTCAACGTCGGCGTGCCGAGGCCCTCGATGCCGTACTCCGCCGCGTGCTCCATCAGCTCGTAGACTTCCGCGTTGAACAGCATCGCCTTGGTGGGGATGCAGCCCCAATGCAGGCACGTGCCGCCCAGCGCGTCCTCGCGCTCCAGCAGCGCGACCTTCAGCCCGTTTTGCCCTGCCCGAATCGCCGCCGTGTAGCCCGCGGGCCCGCCGCCCACGATCGCTACGTCAAATACCGTCTGCTCTGCCGCCAACCCCGCACCTCGCTTGACCGCCCTTTATCTTACGCTTTCCGCTTTCCGCCGAACGGCGCGAGCGCGATACTGTCAGCAGGAGATTGCCCCGCGATGAGCGCGCTTCCCAACCCGGCTTTCGTTTCCGTCGAGGAATACCTGCGCACCAGCTACCACCCGGACCGCGAGTACGTGGACGGGGTTCTTGAGGAGAGACACGTGGGAGAACGCAGGCACTCCGCGGTTCAGAAGTTTTTCATTGTCTTTTTCGCGCTGCACGAGGAGGAGTGGGGCGTCGAGGTTTTCTCTGAGTACCGGGTCCAGGCTGCTGCGGCGAACTTCCGCGTCCCCGATGTTACGGTTGTCCGCAGTGAGTTGCCGCCCGAGGCAATCCTGCGCACCCCACCTCTCGTCGCCATCGAGATCCTCTCTCCTGAAGACTCCAACACGCGCCTGATGCGTAAAGTTCGCGATTACGTGCGCTTCGGCGTCGAGCACGTCTGGGTCATCGATCCCTACGACCTGCGCGCCTTCCATGCCGACGAGCGCGGCCTGCACGAACCCGCTGAAGGTTCCGCCAATGCTGTCTTTACGGTTCCAGGAACGGCAATCGCTGTGCCGATGGGAGAACTCTGGCGCAGACTGGAACGTGAACCCGAATCCTGAGCGCACTTCAGAAGCTCTTAAGACTTGCGTGGCAGACTATCCGCAAGGAGACCCAAACCATGCGCGATTTCGCCTTCTTCTCCACCCTTGTGCTGCTCACCCTCGGCGCGAGCTACGCAGCGCCGAAAACCAAGCTGTCCCTGGCCGAAGCCCGCACCATCGCCCTGGCCCGCGAGTCCGGCACCGTCAAGTCCGGTGAGCTGGAGCACGAAAAAGGCCGCTGGATTTACTCGTTCGACATCGTGAAAGGCGGCGCGACCCGCGAGGTCAACGTCGACGCCGACACCGGCAAAATCGTTGAAGACAAGCAGGAAAACGCGGCGGACGAGGCGAAAGAAGCCGCGCAGGACGCAAAGGGCAAGTAGTCATCGTCCGCGAAACCAAGATCGGCGGCCGCACCGGCCGCCGATGCCGTGAACCGGCGAAGCTACCGCCGCCCGAATGCCACCTCGACCACCGTATCCTTCGGGAACGTCACCGGCTTGCCTCGCCGCAGGAAGCGGAAGTAGATGCTCTTCGCGAACCCGTATGCGCCAAAGCCGGCTGCGGCGTTGGGGCTGGCCGCCACGCCGGCAACGATCCGCGCCACCACGCCCAGTCCGTTCGCCCCCACTACCTGCTGTCCCGCGCCTCCGTCCGAGTCATGCCCGCCCGCGGCGAGAGCAGCCAACAGCAGCGGCGCGGCGAACCGGTTTTTCGCCGGCTGCGCCTTTACCTCGCCCTCGTCATCCACCTGGAGGTTCTCCGCGGACGCGCCTTCCGCGCCGGTGACCGTGCCGCGCAGCTTTTCAGGTTGCTCGTCCGGCCGCTGCACATCCTTGAAGGTAAAGCGCAGCGCCCCGTTGCGCCCCAGGCTTTTCGAAGGCTTCACCCTTAGCACCGTACCCTGCAGCTGCGCGCCCTCGGGCAGGATGAGCTGTTTGTTCGCGCTCCACACCGGCTCGGTGACCAGGGCCGTCACCGGGGTTCCCTGCTTCGTCGAGTCCGAGTCGAGCGCCGTAACCAGACGCGCCCGCACCGTCGTTTCCGGCGGCAGACTTCCGGCCAGCTCCGCCGCGTCCACCAGATGCGCGGACTGCTCTTCCGGCAGGTCCAGCTTCACCGGCTGCCGCAGGTCCGCGACAAACTCCGTCCCGCGCCACACCCGCTGCGGGTGATAGGGCAGCTGGCTGTACAGCAGGCGCTTGGCGCGGTCCCCTTTGCCCGGTGCCAGCACCTGGTCCTGCACCGTCGCCCACTTTTCCCGCACCAGGCTGGAGGCGGTCTCGCGCAAGCCTTTCTTCTTCGGCCCGGTAAACCGGACAGGTTGCGTGTCCCGTTCGCTGCCTTCGGCGTCCAGCGCCGTGCGGGTCTCGCCGTCCTCCATGCTGGTCCAGCGCAGCACGGGTTTTTTCAGCGGGGTCAAATCGCCGTCCAGTCGGGCGCGCAGGCGATCCTCGCCGCCCAGCGGCTCCAGCGACGCCACCTCGCCCCGCACCACGGTTCCCTTGGGCCAGGCCATGCGGTTGTATACCCAGACCGGCTCGGCCAGCACGCCCTCAACGGGCGCACCCACCTTCATGCCGGATGTCCGCGTCAGGGTCACGTGCAGCGGCACGCCCGCCTCGACCGTCAGCGGTGCCTGCGCCCACAGCGGGCCGCAAACCAAAAGCGCGGCCGCCGAAATACCCAATCGCCTCGTCACAGATGGACCTCGGGAACCGGGTGCGGCTCGTCCTCACATGCGCGCCGGCGGCTCACCTACGACTTTAGCAGGAATTCTTAAACACTTAAGCCGATTTGCCTGCCGCTTTTTTCTTTCCCGAAGCGGCTTTGCCGTGGTTTTTGGCCTCGTGATACTGCTCCAGCAGCTCGCTTCCCTTATCGGCCAGCTTCTTGGCCTCGGCGTCGGTATGCGGCACCTGCTCGCCCCAGGCATGGGCCGAGAGCGCCAAACGGGTCGGCTCGCCATCGCGCTCCATGGGCCCCTGCGGGTTGGCGAAGTGCCGGCGCAGGAAGGATCCCTTCCGTACCATCTTCTCCGGGGTGTCCGCCGGGCCTTGCACGCCGGGCTTCAGGTGCAGACCCTCCTTTTCGGCGAACATCTTGCGCCCCGCCGCGGTCAGGCCGCCTTGCGGATCCTTGGTGGGCTGCTTCTTCGCAGCCGCTTTCTTTGCCGGTGTTTTCCCGGCCGCGGCTTTCGCCGGAGCTTTCTTCGTCTCCGCCTTTTTCGCCGTGGCCTGCTTCGCCGGAGCCGCCTTTTTCGCGGCCTTCTCGGCAGCCGCGCCCTTCTTTACCGGTGTTTTCTCGCTCGCCATACGCACTCAAGATGCGGCCTTCGCGCATTGCGTCTACGCGCCGGCAACAACCCGCCCTTTACCCTCCACCCTCCACCCTCTACCCTGTACGTATGCCACGCCTGTCGCCACGCGAGCGCCTCGTGCTCGTCGCCATCATTGAGCATTACATCGCCACCGGCGAACCGGTCGCCTCGCAGGCATTGGCGCGGCTGCTTGCGCATAAGGACGGGCTGTCCGCGGCGACGCTGCGCAACGTGATGGCAACCCTCGGGG
>CAXUHL010000162.1:0-7166 GCA_964250745.1 uncultured Acidobacteriaceae bacterium | reverse complement strand
CGTACATCCCGCAGTTCTCCTTCAGCGGGCAGTACGGGTTCATTCGCCAGTACGGGACGCAAACGCCCTCCAGCCCGCCCTCGACCGGCTCCTACGCCAGCCTGGCCCGGTACAACGTGCAGGTGAACCTGACCTGGACGGTGTTCGACGGCTTTAGACGGCGCAACGAGCTCCGGAGCGCCAAAGCCGCGGAGCTGGCCTCGTTGGCTACACTGGACAGCACCCGGGACCGGATCGAGGACGAGGTATGGACCAGCTACACCAACCTGCAGACCGCCTTCGCGCAGCAGCGCGCGGCCGAGGCGCTGCTCGCGGCGACGACGGCCTCCTACGCGGCGGCGACCGAGGCCCTGCAGAGCGGCGTGCGGACGCTGGTGGACGTGCTGACCGCGCAAAGGGCGCTCGCGGAGGCGCGGTCGGAGGACGTTTCCGCCCGCACCAACCTCTTCGTGCAGGCGACGGAGCTGGCTTACCGGACCGGCGCGCTCTTGGGGGCGCACGGCGGGCCGGCGCTGCTGCCCCCGCCCGCCGGGAAACGGCCGTGAAGCGCGCGGCCTCGTTCCTGCTGCTCGCCGGGCTGGCGGGCTGCCGAAGGGCCCAGTCCTACAGCCTGCTCGGCTCGTACTTCCCGGCGTGGCTGTTCTGCATCGCGGGGGGTATCGGACTGGCCTCGGTCGTGTACTTCATCCTGCAGAAGCTCGGCCGCGAGGGGGAGCTGGCCCCGGCCCTGCTGGTCTGGCCTTCGCTGGCCTTGCTGCTCACACTCGGGCTGTGGCTGGCCTTGTACAGCGTCGTTTAAGGGGGAGCCATGGCGGAAGACACGAGCGTCCACGGAAGCATGCAAGAGCAGCCCAAGCGGCCGCCCGCGTCCGACCCCGACCCCGGCCCGCGCCGGCAGACCCTCGCCGGACGCGTCGCGAGCGCGGCCATCGTCATCCTGGCCGTCATCTTCGCCGCGCTGGTCATCGCCGAGACTACCCACCACCCCCGCACCGACGACGCGGAGGTCTTCGCCAACTACATCGGCCTGGCCCCGGTGGTCGACGGACCCATCACCGAGATCCACGTGCGCGACAACCAGGGGGTGCGCGCGGGCGAGCTCCTGTTCCGCATCGACGACCGGCCCTACCGCTATGCCTACGAGCGGGCGCGGTCCGAGCAGGCGACGCTGGAAGGCCAGATCGTCGATCAGACCCGGCAGATCAAGGCGCAGGTAAGCGCGACCTTCGCCGCGGAAGCCGCGACCGCGACCGCCCGCGCCAACGTGGGCCGGTCGGAGAGCTCGGTCGCGCAGGCCGAGGCGGACCTGGGCAACGCGCGGGCGGCGCTGGGCCACGCGCAGGCGGTCTACGACTACTCCCGCAACAACCTGGCGCGCGTGGAGCCGCTGCTGGCCAAGCAGTTCGTCACGGTGGACCAGGTGGACCAGCTACGCACCGGCACGGAAGGCAACCGCCTCCTGGTCCGGCAGGCCGAGGCGCAGGTCCATGCGGCGGAGGCGGAGCTTGCCGCGAGCCGGGCGGCGCTCGCGGCCTCGCAATCCGGCGTCGGTCAATCACGCGCCCAGAATCAGCAGTCGCGCAACTCGGTCCTGACTCTGGAGCCGCTGGTGAACCAGCGCGGGGCCCGCGCGGCCGACATCGACACGGCGGCCTACAACCTGGGCCAGTGCGAGGTGCGCGCCCCGTTCGACGCCAGGGTCACCAATCTGACGCTCTCGCAGGGCGCGTACGCGCGGGCCGGGGCCCAGGTGTTCACGCTGATCGACACGCGCACCTGGTGGGTGGTCGCCAATTTTCGCGAGACGCAGCTGCCCTACGTGCAGCCGGGCATGCACGCGGCGGTGTTCCTGCTCCAGGAGCCGCGGCGTCTGTTCCGGGGCGTGGTCGAAAGCGCCGGGTACGGCGTGACGCCGGATGCGAGCACCATCGGCACGCTGACGCAGGGCCTTCCGGACGTGCAGCGGACGCTTTCCTGGGTCCACCTGGCCTCGCGCTACCCGGTGCGCATCCGCATCCTGGACCCCGAGCCGGGCGACCTGAGGATCGCGCAGTCGGCGACGGTGGTGGTACGGGGCTGGAGCGGCTGGTGAGCGCCGCGGCTTTGCCCCTTGCTCGGGAGCGGCGGTCTTTCGGGTTGTGGGAGCTGCTCAAGCAGGAGCTGGCGTACTACCCGGGCCGCGGCTCGCAGGTGGTGCGCATGACTCTCGCCGCGACCCTCACGATGCTGTGCATCATGGCCGGGCACCTGCCGCAGGGCGCGCTGGGCGGCTACTACGCGCTGGTGGTCGCGCGGGAGAACTTCCAATCCACGCTCAAGCAGAGCCTGCAGCTGATCGGCTGCTTCGCCCTGGCGACTCTCTACATCGAGCTCGGCGCCGCGCTGTTCATGGGCTCGCCGCCGCTGCACTTTCTCTGGGTGATCGGGTCGCTGTTCATGCTGTTCTTCGTCATGAGCACGGCGGCGAATTTCGGGCTCGCCGGGGGGTTCGCCCTGCTGATCACCGCCGGGCTGCCGGTGTGGGACGGCCCCGGCGGCGTGAACACAAAGATCGCGCTGACGCTGTACACCTGCTTCACCATCTCGATCGGGACGCTGAGCGCGCTGCTCGTCGAAGCGGTCTACCGGGCCTTCCGGCCGGCGGATCCGATCCTGACCGGGCTCACCGACCGGCTGCGTGTCGCGGGCGACATGCTCCTGGCGGCGGCGGAGGGACGCGGTCCTGAAAAACGCGACCGCGCGCGGTTAGAGCAGTACGCCATGGTGGGCACCAGCGCGCTCCGCCGGGGGCTGGTGCGCTCAGCCCGCAGCGCCGGGGTGCGGGCCCGGGCTTCCGCGGCCATCTCCGTCGGGGGGCGCCTGGTGGAGCTGTGCGCCGGGGCTCTGGACGAAATGGAGCGCAACCCGAGCCCTGACGACCGGGAACGCCTGCGACGGGTAGGCGCGGCCGTGCGGGCGCGAGCCGCCGAGGTGGGCGCGCTCCCGGGGGTCGAGTTCCTCGGCACCAGCCGCCTGCCCGTGTGGCAGCCCAGCGATGCCCCTTCCAAGGCGCTGCCGAACCTGCCCGAGATCGAGCGCGCCGCCGCGTTGTTCGGGCAGATTCTCGATTCGTTCGGCGGCAGCGAGGCCGAAAGCGAGCAGGCCTGGCAAAAGGGCATCCTCGAGGCGCGGGCGCGCGAAGCCGGGGGCTTGCGGTTTTTCAAGCCCGACACGTTCACCAACCGCGAGCACATCAGGTTCGCCCTGCGCGGCTGCCTGGCGGCGAGCCTCTGCTACGTGGTCTACGTCGGCATCGACTGGCTTGGCATCGACACCGCCCTGCGCACCTGCGTCGCCACCGGACTCGGCACCATCGGATCGTCCCGGCAGAAGCAGGCCCTTCGCATCGCCGGGGCCGTTTTCGGCGGCTTCGTCCTGGCGCTGCCGGCGCAGGTGTACATCCTCCCGCACCTCGACTCGATCGTCGGATTCACTCTGTTTTTCGCGCCGGCAGCCGCTCTGGCCGCCTGGATCACCACCTCCAGCGCTCGGTTGTCGTACTTCGGGCTGCAGGTCGCGCTGGCCTTCTTTCTGGTCAACATCGAGGAGCCTTACGAGCAGATCTCGCTCGCCGTGGCGCGGGACCGGGTCTTCGGCATCCTGCTCGGGCTCGTCGCCATGTGGCTGATCTTCGACCGCATCGGTTCCAGGGACGCCGCCACGCAGATGGGGGAGCTCCTGCGGGCGAACCTGCGCGGGCTGGCCGGCTACGGCGAGCTGGTCGGCACTTTGGCCGAAAGGGTCTCCGGCGAGGATCTGAACCGCATCCGCAAGCTGCGGGGCGAGATCAACGACAGCTTCAGCCGGATGAACGCGCAGGCAGACGCGGTGCTGTTCGAGTTCGGCTCGGAGCGCGCGCGCAAGCTCGCGCTGCGCGACCGCATGCAGGCCATGCAGCCCGCCATGCGGTCGATCTTTCTGTCGGAGATCGCGCTATACGAGTCCGAACACGCCGCGCATGGGGCGGAACGGAGCCGCCCGGCCCTGCGGGCGTTTCTCTCGCGAAGCCGGGCGGTGCTGGAAGCGCTCGCCGGGCCTTCACCGCTGGGACCCGAGCGTGCCGCGGCGGCGATGGAGGACCTGCGCGAAGCCCTGCCCGCGGTCGCCATGGAGACGGGCGGCCGGCAAACACCGGCGCTGTGCCAAGGCATCGCGCGTTCCCTCCGAACCCTTGCGGCGCGCGCCGTCGAAAGCTGAAATCCGATGACGCTTAAAAGGAAAAGTGGTGGCCAGAGACGGGATTGAACCGCCGACGCCGGCCTTTTCAGGGCCGCGCTCTACCACTGAGCTATCTGGCCTCGGGAGGGGTAACCCAAGTGCGCCGTACGGGCCTCGCCGGCCTCGGACTGGCGCAGGGCGCGGGAGCGCCGCTCGCTGGAGTATAGCAAAGCGGGCCGCGCTTTCCAAAGGCCCGCAGCGCGGCCGTGCGGAGCACCCTACCAGCGCGCGGCGACGCTTTGCTGCACGTAGCCGGACCCCGCCGGGAAGCGGATGCGTACGCCCCGGAGCGGGCCCGACTGATCGCCCGACCTGCTGCCGAGCGGCATCGCGGGCGGGCCGGCCAGCAGGGCGTTGCCCGCCAGCGGCGCGTCGGCCATGGGCGCGCCGTCCACTAGCTCCGCGCCTTCCACGCTCACTTTCGCGACCCCGTTCATGCGCAGCGGCAGAGTGACTTCCGTGCCCGCCTGGGCTTCCATCACCCAGGTCGCGGAGCGCGCGCTGGTCTGTTGGTCGAGCACCTTGAGCTGCGCGGTGGCCGCGCCGGGCAGGGGCAACTGCGCGGGCACGCCCAGCTCCGCCCCGGGGAGCGGGACAAGCAGCACCCCGGCCTTGAGGCGCGAACCCGCGGGCCCGGCAAGGGCGGGCGCAGGCGCATTCCCCTCGGGTTCGGCCCGGACCTCCATCGCCGCCCCGCGCCGGGTAAAGCGCAAGGTGACCGCGCGGCCCGCGCCCGCCGGCACATGGCGCAGAACGGCCCCCGGCCAGGCGGCGGGAAGTTGCGGAGCTACATGGAGTGTGTCGGACGCAGCTTCGAAGCCTACCCCGAACAACCCGCGCAGTGCCGGGGCGAGCACCATGGCGGAGGACCACAGCTGGTGCGTGGTGGACCGGCCCAGCGGCTCGAACAACTGGCCGGAGAGCAGCTCCGTGACCGCTCCCAAATCCTGCGCCCAGGTCAGGTTCGCGTTCTCCATCAGATGGGTGTAGCCGGCCAGCGGGCGTCCTGTCCGGTACTCCGCCATCGCGGCCCAGCCCGTGAACAGCGGCCAAACAGACCCCTGGTGGTAGGAGATGGGGTCGTAGATGCGCTCGCGCTCGCTCACGTCCCGCACGCCCCAGTCGGTGGAGAACTCGTGCGCGGCCCAGCGGGCGAACATGCCGCCCCGCGCGAGCGAGGAATCGCCGTCCCACCAGGCGACAGCGGGATAGATCGTGGCGGTCGTGTCGAGCGCGCCCGGGCCGTTGTACGAGAACGCGTACTCGCCGTCGGCCGCATACTCCCGTTCGAGCGTCGCAGCGACGGCTTTAGCGCGGGCGGCGGCGCCGTCGTCGGGCTTGCCGGCCAGCGCGGCGAGCCGGGCATACGCCTGCGAGGCCTCCACGTCGAGCGCCGCCAGGTAAACCTCCTGCTTCGGCATCGAAGGGATCCAGCTCTCGACCCAGCCCGTGCCTTGCGCGTTGTCATAGATGCCATCGCCGTCCGCGTCGTGGGTCCGCTCGAACGTCCACGCCTTGCTGAGTTCAGGCCAGTGCCGCCCGAGCCACGCCGTATCGCCGGAGCGCGCGCAGTAGTCGGCGGCGGCCATCAGCAGCAGGGGAGTGGCATCGGCGGCGGCGTACTCATAAGGCAGGCTCGGCCAGTCCACCAGTTCGGCGGTCTGCGAATACTCGTGCATAATTTTGCCGTCGGCGCGCTGCCGCTTGAGCAGGAAGTCGAGCTCCTCGCGGGCGAGGTCGAAGTCGCCGTAGGAGTCGACCGCGTACAGCGTGTAGAGAGAATCGCGTCCGAAAAACCAGCCGAAGCCGGGCCGGTTGGAGTCGCCGGAGCCGTACAGACCCGCGACCAGGCCGGTCTCCTCTCCGTATTGGGCGCTCGCGTGGCGCACGCGGAGCTGGTCGATGGCGAGCTCGGCCCAGCGCAGGGCCTGGTCGAAGCGCGGATCCGGGGTCTCGGCGACGACCCGGTGGTCGAAGAAGTGCGCGTAGTAGGCGGCGGTCGCCTCGTAACGGGCCTGCACGCCGGTCCCGAGCGAGGCCAGCGCGTCGCCCAGGGCCTTGTTGGTCGCGGCGGCTTTGGTGGTGGCGGAGGCCAACAGCAGGGGAAAGGCGCGGTCGCCGTCGCGCGCGGGGTCGTAGTCGAGGATGAGCTGCAAGGGGTAGGAGCGCGCACGCTCCTGGTAAGGGGCCAGGATGCCGGGCCGCGCGCCGGGGATGGCGACCGCCCCGGCCAGGTCGTCGGCGTCGGTGTGGAGCAGGTAGTAGCCGCTCGCGGCTGCCGGGATCCACTCCGGCGAAGGGGCGTTGTAGTTGGCGGCCGGCCACATGCGTTTGAGCTCCGGCGTGAAGGAGAACGTCAGCGTGACGGGGCGGGTGGAGTTGACCTGGAATGTTGCGGCGATGCCGGGCTCGCCCGCGCGCTCGCACTGCGTGGCGAACAAGGTTTCCCGCACGGTGAAGGCGGCATGCGCGTAGGTGATGGTGGTGTGGTCGGGCGCGACCGCGATCTCGGCGGACTGATCGTTGACGTCGATGGGCACGGGGTAGTCCCGGACCTGCGCCGCGATGCGGAAGCGGCTCAGCAGCTTAACGGGCCAGGTCCAGGCTTCGAAGGAGCCGTCGCCCTGGCCCACGAATGCGCCGCACTCGCCCGCGACGGTGAACGGCTGGAGAGCGGCGCTGCGCTGGTGAATGGTAAGCGGGTCTTCACTCATTTGGGCCGCGGTTGCGACGGGGCAAACCAGCAGGGCCGCGCGGAGGGCATGCCATACACTTCTACCAACCATGAACGTCGTCCCCTTTGCACTCAACATGCTACGCGCGGCCGGCCTGTGCGGGCTTGCCTTGCTGCCCGCCGCGCAGGCGCAAACGCCGGAGGCCCGCGCCGCGCGGGCGTTCACGCAGGCCGC
>CAXUHL010000161.1:4968-7228 GCA_964250745.1 uncultured Acidobacteriaceae bacterium | reverse complement strand
GGGTGCACGGCGAGGTCGCGTTCCACGACGAGTTCTGAAGCGCAGTTCTGAGGGACCCCCAGCCGAATCCATCAGCGGATTTAGCGTTGGGGGTCTTCGGTTCTGAAGGCATACTGAGCAATGAGGACTCAGCAATGGTAATCAAATACACTCTGCCCGATGATTTGGCTGTCGCGGCGAGAAAAGCCGGTTTGCTCGCTCCAGAAAAGTATGCTTTCTGGTTGGAAAGCGAGTTGCTGGAAAGCAAGCGAAAGCAGGAACTTGGAGAGTTTTTCAACGCTCTAGGAAAGATCCATGCTGTTCCTGATCCGAACCCGATGTCTCCGGAAGAAGTTTCTGTAGAGCTGCACCAAATGCGTGCGGAAGAGGGTTCCAGAGACCATACCTCTTGAGGCTGGTCTTGGACACCAACGTGGTCGTTTCGGCTTTTCTGTGGAGCGGCTCTCCTTCGGTTCTGCTGTTGGCCGCGGAGGAGAGCAAGATTGAGCTGTTCACCACAGTTGAGCTTCTTACGGAACTCGAACGTATACTCTTTCGTGAGAAGTTTATGCGTCGCCTTGCCGCTTCACCCTTGTCGAGAACACAATTAGTCGAGCGATATAGTGGCTTGGCAAGCATAGCAACGGCAACACGAATACCTCCAACCTGCGTCGACCCGAACGACGACATGGTACTGGCTGCGGCAAAAAGTGCGCACGCACAGCTCATCGTGTCCGGGGATCAGCACCTACTCTCAATCAGAAGCTTTGAAGGTGTACAGATTCTCACCGTTAAGGAGGCCCTCGCAGTGACAGGACTCGTTGCATGAATGGCTTCTCTTAGAATGGAGCAGAGTATAAGCGAATCATCCCGGAGCCCCATGCAACGCAAGCTGTTGAAATCGAAGATCCACCGGGCCACGGTCACACGGTCCGACCTGCACTACGAAGGCAGCATCGCGGTCGATTCCCTACTGCTCACCGCGGCGGACATCCTGCCCTTCGAGGCGGTCCATATCTGGAACGTGACCAACGGCAGCCGCCTGCAGACCTATGCGATCCCGGTCGAGGCCGGCTCGGGCGAGGTGTGCCTGAACGGTGCGGCGGCGCGTTTGGCCGCGGCCGGCGACCTAGTGATCATCGCGAGCTTCGCCTGGATGAACGAGACCGAGGTCGCGGGCGCCAAGGCCAAGCTGATCTTCGTCGATGGCGCGAACCGGCAAGTGGTACCGGAAACGGCCTCCATCACCGAATAACGGCGGAGGCCGGGCACTTCACTTCTTTTTCGGCGGCTTGCTCTTTTTCGGGGCCGGTTTCTTCTTCGCGGGAGCTTTCACGGGTACCTCGTCGATCGGGACACGCTTGCCGATTGGCAGGGCTTCCAGGTCGAGCTCCACTGTGGCAGCGCTCACTCCGTACGGAATGACATCGTCAGTCTTGCGTGCTTGTTGTCTTGTTCCGGGGTCGTCCGCATCAGGCGTCGTGACTGGCGCGGCCGCTTGTGATGCGGCAATATATTCGGCCGCGATGCTCTCGCCCACTACGGCCGTTTCGACCGCCGGTTCCGCCATGAGCCGGTAGCCCGCCGCCCCCGCGCTCGCGAGCGCACCGGTCAGCCCGACCGCGACTGCTTCCACCTCGCGCCTGTCGAACCCGGGCTGCGCGGCGACCGCGAGCAGGTCCGGCAGCGCGTGCCACCACAGCAGCTCCTCATGGGCTTCCTTGTTGAAGTACGTTGCGCCCTCGTGCTCGTTCACCCCGCCCAGCCAGCGCAGGTCGCCGTCTTGCCAGGCTTCAGGCGCGAAGCCATGGACGCGAGCGGAGTTTGCAAGCGCCTCGGCGTGCCTGCCTGTAGGCTCCGGCTCCGATGGACGAATGCCCGCGGCGAGCGCAAGCCGAACCCTGGCGGCGGCCCTCCAGGTGTCCTGCCCGGCGAACTCCACCTGCGCGAAGCACTGGGCCAGTACCTGCCGCAGGGCGAACTGGTCGAACAGCGCCAAAGCCGGGCCGGACGCGGAGGCCAGCGAGAGCGACTCCGCCGCGGCGGCGAGGAGCGTGTAGGCGAGCACCGGCGCCCACACGTAGCCCGCATTGGTCGCGGGGCTCGCGCTCGGGAGGACGCGGCGCGCTTCCGGCGGCCAGGGCTGGGCGAACTCCCGCTCCACCATAGGCAGGCGCAGGAGCGCCTGGACGCGGGCGCGCAGTCGCGTTTCCGTCAGGGCGCTTTCGTTTTGCGCCTCCGCCTCGACCAGGGCAGGGACCTGCTCGCCGGGCGCGCGGGG
>CAXUHL010000161.1:666-4868 GCA_964250745.1 uncultured Acidobacteriaceae bacterium | reverse complement strand
CGCACGCTCCCGTAGCTGTTGTTGTAGACCACCAGCGAGCGCCGCCCGTCCCGTTGATTCGAGAACGCGAACACGTTTTCCTCGACTCCGCCGCCATCGCCCCAGCAGTCGTAGAGCAGGAAGTTGTCGGACTCCGCGAACAGCGCCCGGTCGTGCAGCAGCGGAGCGATCTCGCGGTTGTGCCGCTCGACGAGAGCGTCGCTCGCCCACTCGTCGTAGCGGGGCCGGTAGTACTCCATCCCGTACTTTTCGGTAAAGCCCTCGACCTGCCCATGGCCGAACATCGGAAGCCCCGGCAGGGTCGCCATCAGGGTCGCGACGCCGAAAAACTTGTCGCCGGAGCCGAACTGGTCGATCGCCGTGCGCTCGTCCGGGTTCGACATGAAGTTGACGTAGCGCTTCATGATGCCGGGGTCGAACTCCAGCGTGTTCTTGAGCACCTTGCGGTAGTTCGCGTTGTCCTCGTCGCGCAGCATGACCATGAAAGCCGAGTTATAGACCCGGTGCATGCCCAGCGTGCGGACGAAGTAGCCCTCCATCAGCCAGAACGCCTCGGCCAGCAGCAGCGTGCCGGGGACCTCGCGCGCCACGCGGTCGACGACCTCGCGCCAGAACTCCTCCGGGATCGCCGCGTCGAAGGCGGAGGTGGTCATGGCGGACTCCGCGCGGGAGGGGATCGCGCCGCCCGAGCCCGGCGTGGGGAACCACAGCCGCTGGATGTGCCGCTTCGCCAACGTCATCGCCGCGTCGAACCGGATGATCGGAAACTGCCGCGCGACCTGGAGGATGGTCTGGATGACCTGCTCGCGCACCGCGCCGCTCAGGTAGTTGAGCTGCGCCGTGTCGTTCCAGGGGAAGCTGGTGCCGTCGTTGCCGTGGTAGATGTACTGCCGGTCGCCGGTCCACTTGTCGCGGCGCAGAAAGACCACGGCCGCGTCGGTCTGCTGGTAGTAGTGGTCCTCGATCTTGATCTCGACGCGATCGTCCCCCGACAGGTCCGGGCCGTCGAAGGAGTAAGCCGGGTAGGGCGAGTCGTTGCGGGAGAGGAACCACTCCGGATGGTTGACGACCCAGGGCGAGTCGATGCCCATGTGGTTGGGCACCATGTCGCTCGCCAGGCGAATGCCGTGCCGCGCGCAACGGTCGCGCAGGTCGCGGTAGGCGGGCTCGCCGCCGAGCGCTTCCGCTACCTGGTAGTCGTAGAGCGAATAGGCGCTGGCCACCGCGTCGGGATTGCCGCACAGGTTCTTAATCGTCTTGGACGCACGCGAGCGCTCCCACACGCCGATGAGCCAGAGCGCGTTCATGCCGCGGCCGGCGAGGGTTCGCAGTTCCTCGTCGGGAATCTTGTCCAGCGTGTCGATGTGGCGGCCGTAGAAGCGCGAAAGCTGGTTGAGCCACACGAAGGTGCTCTTCGCGATCATGACCGTGCGCGGCATCCACTCCTGGTCTGGGGAGAAGGCCTCGTACTCCTGCATGCCCGCCGCGTAGTCGGGTACGCTCGCGGTCGCTTCGGTCCCGCCGCCGAACCGGCTCTGGCCCGCCGGGTGGAACTGCCGCCACAGCGCCAGCTCCTCTTCCTTGAGAAGGTCGCCGCCGAGCGTGAGGCGGCGCAGGAACTGCCCGACCGCGAACCCCCAGCGCGCGCTCAGGCGGCTGAGCTGGTCGGCGAGCGAACCGCCGCCCTCCTGCACGGAGAGCAAAAGGGCCAGCAAGCCGCCGCGGCCCTCGCCCAGGTCGGGCAAGCTCGAGAAGAACTTCGCGAATCCGGCCGTGACCCTCGGGTAGGCAGTGGTCTCCGCGAGCCTGGTGTCGTCGAACAGCTCGCGGAAAGGCGCAAAGGCAGGGTTGCGGTTGCCCAGCCACAGCAGCAGCATCTCCTCGAACGCGGCCTCACGGTGCGGGAAGCCCTCGGTCTCGCCCCGAAGCCACTCCTCGGGGGTGACCTTGCCGGCATAGACGTCCGCGCCCGGAAAGTGCTCAACGAACGCGAGCAGCAAACGGTCCAGATCCTCTGCGCCTACCTGCTCGGAAAAGTGCGCCAGGGCTTCCGTCATCACGGCCGGCTTCACGTTCCTGCGATACCACAGCAGCAAGGCGTGGGTGGCCTCGTCGATCAGCCCCATCGCGAACAGCCCGGCGGGTTGGATTTTCTTCGCCCTGCCTACGTTCATGCGATGGGCCAGGGCGCGGCTCGCCCCGGGGTCGGCGAACACGGCGTTGCCGTTGAAGGAGAACAGGAGCCCCTCGACCCCGTAGCGGTCGCGGGCTTCGCGCGAGATGTGGAATTCAAACATGCGGGGGTGCTTTCTCCTTGCGCCGTGCTCGGCTCCCCAAGCGTAGATGCGCCCGGAACCCTTCCCTATAAGGATGGCATAGAAGCGGGCCCGCCAGCCCCCGGTGGCTGGGTTAGATCGCTCACCGCATCTACGGATGGGTGCAAACCTTCGACGCCGCCCTGCTGAGCCCCAAGGACAATTACAAGCTGCTGTCCGGCGCGGTCGTGCCGCGGCCCATCGCGTGGGTCTCGACCGTGGACGCGGCCGGCGTGCGCAATCTGGCCCCCTACTCGTTCTTCGTCGCGGTCAGCGCGAACCCGCCGGTGCTGTGCTTCTGCCCGTCCGTCCGTGAGCCCGAGCAAGGCCTCTCTCCGGCCAAAGACACGCTCGAAAACGTGCGGGCGACAGGGGAGTTCGTGGTTAACATCGTCTCCGAGGATCTGACCGGGCGCATGAACGCGACCTCCGCCCAGCTACCTCCGGGCGAGGACGAGTTTTCCGTCTGCGGCTTGACGCCCGTCCCCGGCGAGGCGGTGCGGGCGCCCCGGGTGGGCGAGGCTAAGTTGCAGGTGGAATGCCGGCTGATGCAGATTGTCGAGGTAAGCGCGAAGCCGGGCGGCGGCTCGCTGGTGCTGGGCGAGGTGCTGCGCTGGCATGTGAGCGAGGACGTGCTTGAGCCGGGGTACAAAATCGACCACGAAAAGCTGCGGGCGGTGGGGCGCATGGCCGGGTCGGAGTATGTGCGGACGGGAGACCGGTTCGCGCTCCCGCGGCCGAAGTGAGCGGGGTCAGCGCTTCGGGGTCGGCGTCAGGCTGACGGCTTGGAAGCTGCACGGGGTGGCGGAGTCGACGGCGTCGATGATCGGCAGCAGATCGCGCCTGATCTTCTTCCAGCTGTTTGTACTCAGAACGACCAAAGCAAGAGTGCGGCCCTGTAGGTTTTGCTGGTAGGCGAGGTTTTTGTCCGCGGTAACGAATATATGGAATCCGCGAGCCTGAGCGGCGCTGAGCAGGTCGCCGTTCGAGAGCTCATCCCATTCCATCGTCCGTGCCGTCGACACGTGATGCGCTTGCAGAACACGCCGAAGCTGCCGGGGAACGTTGTGATCGAGCAAAACCCTCACAGTTCCAGGTGCCTCCCGTGGGCAGCCGCGAATATTAAAATCTCCCTGACGACACGCTCGGGGATGTCGAAGTTATCGGCGATTTCCTCGACCGGCGACCCATCTTCATAGTTCTCGACGACGGAGTCAGCCTGCAGGCGGGTGCCTTTCAGGATGGGAACGCCGCTGAGCTTCAACGGATTGCGCTCGACCAGGGGGCAGTCGGACCAATCGATTTCGGGCGGGTCGATGTCGGACGGGTGGTGGATTTCCATGTATGCATTCTATGCTTCTGCGTCGATCCGGAAAAGTGACGGCCGCGGGGGGACAAGCGCGTAATCCTTTGTCCGGCCGGGTACGTCCGTAGGAGTAAGAAACGGGCCGACGCGCACGAGACAAGCATGACCCGTTCAGGAGATTTCCTATGAAAGTATTGGCAGCAGTTACGGCGGGGTTGCTCCTTGGGCAGGCGATGCTCGCGCAGCCCGGGCAGCGGACACCGCCCAGCCCGTCGGAAACGGCCCAGCACGAGGTGGCACGGTACACGGCGCTGCTCTCGCTCACGCAGGCCCAGCAGGACCAGGCGGCCGCGATCTTCACCGCGGAAGCGACCGAAGAGCAGGGCTACCGCCAGAACGAGCGGGCCGCGCACCAGGCGCTCGAAACCGCGGTAACCGGCGGCGACACAGCGGCGATCCAGCAGCAGGCCACGGCGCTGGGGCAGCTGCAGGGGCAGAGCATCGCGTCGCGGTCGCTGGCGGAGGCGAAGTTCTACGCGACCCTGACGCCGGACCAGAAGACCAAGACCGCGGACCTGAAG
>CAXUHL010000161.1:0-656 GCA_964250745.1 uncultured Acidobacteriaceae bacterium | reverse complement strand
CCCCACCCCCCCCCCCCGCCCCGCCCCGTCCCCCCCCCCCCCGGGGGGGGGGGGGGGGGGGCCCCCGGCCCCCACGGCGGGCCGGGGATGTAAAGCAGTACCATAACGATCGCCGGAAGGGTCATGGGCTGACCCCTCCGGCTTTCCATGCCGGGAACTTAACGCTATTTCTTAGTCAGAAAACGTCGTTGCAGTTGAACAGCAGCGAGAGCCTGAAGGGTGGGCATTAGAAGTAGGCTCGGAAAAACACTCCACAGCAGGTTTCCCGGACTTAAAGCTTTATTGGCATGAAGGAGAAACCAGGATGGCAAGGAGGCCGCCGCCACTATCGCAGCGATCACAGCCATCAATCTCCGGATTTGGCTGCTTATCAAGCAAAGGAGAGCAACAGCGCACAGGAGGCAAATCAAACCGAGTGGTCTTTGTTGCCGAGACAAGAATAGAGTCACAGAACTTAGGCAGACCGCAAAAATCGTCGATGTCCAGGTAAGGGCCTTCAGTCCGAAGCGGAGTAACGAAGAAAGTGCGAGCGCCCACAAGAAGAAACATAGCCCAAGTGAATACGCGAGAGAAGCCGGCATGAAAGCATCGATAGTGAATACAGCGATCGGATGCAGCGTTAGAACCGCGTTAGTGATCCTCGTTTTCAGTATGGC
>CAXUHL010000160.1:0-7263 GCA_964250745.1 uncultured Acidobacteriaceae bacterium | reverse complement strand
TCGCTCCTCCTCCTCCTCCGCGAAAAGCAGATCCTTCGTCGCTGTGCTCCTCAGGATGACCCCTTTTAGAGGTGAACGGCCGTAGAAGCTGCGCTCACCCCACCGACAACACCGCCACCCCTACCCCCGGCAGCGTCAGCCTGCCCTCCTCGACCTTGATCCCCGGGTCGGACCCCAGCAGCAGCTCGACCGAGTCCTCCAGCGAGGCCGAGTAGCCCTCCTCGGCCAGCGTAAAGATCACGACCACCCCGCCGCGCTGCATCGTGAACCAGCGGTCCTCCTCGTCGAAGTCCACATCCACCTGCTCCAGCACGCCGTCGGTGAGCTCGGGGCGGGATTTACGCAGCGCGATCAGGTCCCGATACCAGCGGAGCATGTCGGCGTGCTTCTCGCCCGCGAGCTCGTCCCAGTTCAGTTTGGAAGCTTCGATCGTGTCCTTGTGCTGCGGATCGGGGATCTCCGAAGGGTCCCAGCCGAACTGCGAAAACTCGCGCTTGCGGCCCTCGGAAACCAAGCGGCCCAGCTCCTCGTCCTCGTGATCCGTGAAGTACTGGAAGGGGGTGGAAGCGGCCCACTCCTCGCCCTGGAAGAGCATCGGCAGGAAGGGGCTCAAAAGCGTCAACGCCGCGGCGATCTTCGCGCGGGGCGCGTCGGTCAGGTGCTCCAGGCGCTCGCCCTTGGCGCGGTTGCCGATCTGGTCGTGGTTCTGCGAGTAGCCGCAGAAGTGCCAGCCGGGCAGGTTGGTCGCGGGCCGTCCGTGGATGCGGTCGCGCGAGGGTGCGAATTCGCCGTCGTAGACGAAGGCCTGCGCGAGCGCCTTGCCCAGGTCGGCGAACTCGCCGAAGTCCGCGTAGTACCCACTGCGGTCGCCGGTGAGCACCGTCACGAGCGCGTGATGGAAGTCGTCGGACCATTGCGCGTCGAAGCCGTAGCCGTATGCCTCGCGCGAACGCACCAGGCGCGGGTCGTTCAGGTCCGACTCGGCGATCATCACGTAGGGCCGTCCGGTTTCGGCCTGGAGCGCGTGAACCTCCGCGTTGATCTGTTCCATGAAGTGGATGGCCGATCGGTCGATGTAAGCGTGGACCGCGTCGAGCCGGAGGCCGTCGAGGTGGTAGTCGCGCAGCCACATGAGGGCGTTGTCGCAGAAAAAGCGCCGCACCTCGTACGAGCCCGCGATCTCGAAGTTCACCGCGTCGCCCCAGGGCGTCTTGTGCTCGTCGGTCAGGTAGGGCCCGAACTTGCTGACGTACGCCCCGGCCGGCCCGAAGTGGTTGTAGACCACGTCCATGATGACCGCGAGGCCGCGCGCGTGCGCCGCGTCGACGAAGCGCTTGAGCCCGTCCGGCCCGCCGTAGGAGTTCTGCGGCGCGAACAGGTCCACCCCGTCGTAGCCCCAGCCGTGCTTGCCGGGGAACTGCGCGAACGGCAGCAGCTCGATATGCGTGATGCCGAGCTCGGAAAGGTACTCCAATCGCGAGATGGCCGAGTCGCAGGTCCCCTCGGGCGTGAAAGTCCCGATGTGCAGCTCGTAAATAATGGCGCTCTGATACGCGGGCGCGCGAAAGTGCTTGTCCGTCCATGCGAACGCCGCGTGGTCGACGAGGCGCGAAGGGCCATGGACACCCTCGGGCTGGAAGGCGGACCGCGGATCCGGCAGCTTCAGTTCGTCCCCATCCAGCAGGTAGAAGTAGTCCGTCCCCGGCCCGGCTTGCTCTACCTCCGCGTACCACCAGCCGCCCTCGTCGGTGTTCAGCGACTGCTTTTTACCATCGGCGACAACCTCGACCTTTTTTGCTTTCGGTGCCCAAACGCGAAACTCGTGCATGTTGACCCTCTCGTCACGTAGATGCAGGTTGGCCGGCGGCGCTGGGCAGCTGGTCTTCCGCAGGGCCGGCGGCGCGCGGGTCGAGCTCCGGGGTTGCGGTCTCCTCGCGCGGCGGCGTGGCGGCGCGGGTCGACCGCTGGTGGCGCCTGCGGATGTCCTGCTCGCTCGCTTCGAGGTCGAAGATCGCGTTGACCATGGCGATGTGCGAAAACGCCTGGGGAAAGTTGCCCACCTGCCGCTTGCGGGCGGTGTCGTACTCTTCGGCGAGCTGGCCCTGGTGGTTGCGCAGGGCCAGCAGCGACTCCAGCAGCCGGCGGGCGTCGGCTTCGCGGCCGATCATCTTCAGGCAGCTCACCATCCAGAACGAGCAGGCCAGGAACGCGCCCTCGCCCTGCGGCAGCCCGTCGTCGGAACGGCCCGTGTCGTAGCGCAGCAGAAGGCCGTCGCGCATCAGCGTCCGCTCGACGGCCTCGATGGTGCCCTTCACGCGCGGATCCATCGCGGGCAGGAAGCCCACCTGCGGCATCAGCAGCAGCGCCGCGTCGAGCTCCTCGCCGTCGTACACCTGGGTAAAGCTGTTGAGCTTCGGATTGAAGCCGCGCGCGCACACCTCCGCGTGGACCTCGTCGCGGGCGGACCGCCACTTCGCGAGCGGCACGTCGTTGCCGGTGGTTTCGGCGAGCGCGAGCGCCCGGTCCAGCGCGACCCACACCATCATCTTCGAGTAGACGAAGTGCTGCGCGCCGCTGCGCGTTTCCCAGATGCCCTGGTCGGGCTGGTGCCAGATCGTCAAGAGATGCTCGATCAAGAGTTCCTGCAGGTGCAGGTCGACCGAGCGCGGGGCCTTGACGGCGGCCAGCGCATGGAAAAAGGCATCCATCACCTCGCCGTAGATGTCGAGCTGGAGCTGCTCGGCGGCCGCGTTGCCGATGCGCACAGGGCCGGAGCCCTCGTAGCCGGGCAGCCAGGGCACCTCCCACTCCAGCAGGTGGCGCTCGCCGGCGATGCCGTACATGATCTGCACCTGCTCGGGGGAGCCGGCGATGGCCCGCAGGAGCCAGTCCTGCCAGGCTTCGGCCTCCTTGTAGAAGCCTCCGTTCATCAGCGCGAGCAGGGTGAAGGTGGAGTCGCGCAGCCAGCAGAAACGGTAGTCCCAGTTGCGCGGACCGCCAAGCTGTTCCGGCAAGGAGGTGGTGACGGCCGCGACCACCCCGCCCGTGGGCCGGTAGGTCATGGCTTTGAGGGTAAGGAGCGAGCGTTCCACCGCCTCTGTGTAAGGGCCGGCACCGGCGCACTTGCCCGCCCATTCGGACCAGGTGCGCTTGGCCTCTTCGAGCTCCGCGTCGGGGTCGATCTCCGGCGGGTCCTCCCCGGCGGAGTGGCCGTAGGAGAGCGTTATCCAGATATGGCTGCCTTCCTTGACGGTGAAGTTGGTTTCCGTGCGCTGGTCGCGGCCGTGGGTTTCGAGGTCGGTCCGCAGCAGGGTCATATTGGCTCCGGCGATGGCGCGGGTCGCATGGCCCTCGCGCGTGACCCAGGGAATCGACCGCCCGTAGCCGAAGCGCAGTACCAGCTCCATGCGCATGGCGGCCTCGCCCGCGAGGCACTCCACCTTGCGCGCGATGTGCGAGTGGCCGCCCCGCGTCGGCATGAAGTCCGTGACCAGCACGACGTCCTCGCCGCGCGTCCACCGCGTTTCGAGCACCAGCGTCCGGGGAATGTAGCGCCGGGTCGCGGTCCAGCCTCCCTCGGCCGGTGCCAGCAGCCAGCGGCCGTTATTTTCGTCCCCCAGCAGCGCGGCGAAGCAGGCGTCGGAGGAAAAGTCGGGCCAGCACAGCCAGTCGATGGAGCCGTCCTTGCCGACCAGCGCCGCGGTTTCGCAGTCGCCGATCAGGCCGTAGTCTTCGATCCGCAGGGGCATGGGCGTCTAGGATGCGCGGCGAGTCAGCTTCTTCCTGCTCGTAAGCGATTGAGTACCGATCTTCAAAGCGATGCCCTCTCTTCTTTCACCCAGGCGATGCAGCGGAGGCTACTCCCACTCGATGGTGCCGGGGGGCTTTGACGTGATGTCGTAGACGACGCGGTTGATGCCCTGGACTTCGTTGACGATCCGGTTCGAGATGCGGGCGAGCACCGGGTAGGGCAGGTGGACCCAGTCGGCGGTCATGCCGTCCTCGGAGTGCACGGCGCGGATGGCGCAAGCGTCGGCATAGGTGCGTTGGTCGCCCATGACGCCGACGCTCCGGACCGGGAGCAGCACGGCGAAAGCCTGCCAAATCTCGTTGTAGAGCCCGGCGGCCTTGATCTCGTCGACCACGATCTCGTCGGCTGCCTGGAGCGTCGCGACGCGCTCGGCGGTGACCTCGCCGAGGATGCGCACGGCCAGGCCGGGGCCGGGGAACGGCTGGCGGCCCAAAATATCGTCAGGCATGCCGAGGTCGCGGCCGATGCGCCGGACTTCGTCCTTGAACAGGTCGCGCAGGGGCTCGACGAGCTTGAGCTTCATCGTCTCCGGCAGGCCGCCGACGTTGTGGTGGCTCTTGATGACGTGCGACGGGCCGTGGACCGAGGCGGACTCGATCACGTCGGGGTAGAGCGTGCCCTGGACCAGCCAGTCGACTCCGCCGCTCGTTTCCGCGATACGGAGGGCTTCGTCGTCGAAGACCTCGATAAACTCGCGGCCGATCGCCTTGCGCTTCTGCTCTGGATCGGTGACGCCGGCCAGCTTGGCCAGAAACCGTTCGCGCGCGTCCACCGCGACGAGGTTGAGCCCCAGCTTGCCGCGCAGGTTCTGCTGCACTTTCTCGAACTCGCCCTTGCGAAGTACGCCGTTGTCGACGAAGACGCAGGTGAGCTGCTTGCCGATGGCGCGGTCGACCAGCACCGCCGCGACCGAAGAATCCACCCCGCCGGAAATCGCGCAAATCGCATGGCCATCCCCGACGCGGGCGCGGATCGCCGCCGTGGTCTCCGTGATGAAGTGCCGCGGCGTCCAGTCGGCCTCAGCCCCGCAGATCGGGAAGACGAAGTTGCGCAGGAGGTCGGTTCCCTGCCGGGTGTGGTGAACCTCGGGGTGAAACTGCACGGCCCAGATCCTGCGCTCGGGGTCGGCGATGCCGGCGAGCGCGGTCGCGGTCTTCGCGGTGGCATGGAAGCCGGCGGGGAGCGCGAGCGCCTCGTCCCCGTGCGACATCCAGACCCGCAGGGTCTCCGGCAGGCCCTGGAAGAGCTGAGAAGAGCGGTCGGTGACGGTCACCTCGGCATCGCCGTACTCGCGCCGGGCCGCCGGCTCCACCCTGCCCCCAAACGCGTGGACAAGGTATTGAAGGCCGTAGCAGATGCCGAGCACCGGCAGGCCCAGCGCGAGGATGCCGGGGTCGGCCTGCGGGGCGTGCGCGTCGTAGACGGAGGAAGGGCCGCCCGAAAGGACGATGCCGCGCGGCTTGAGTGCTTCAATCGCGGCGAGCGGCGCGGTGCAGGGCAGCACGGCGGAAAACACATTGAGCTCGCGGATGCGGCGCGCGATGAGCTGGGTATATTGAGAGCCGAAGTCGAGGATGACGATCGAGGAAGAGGTCACCGAGCTAGTTTACGGGGTCGCTTTCTCGTTTTGGAATGCGCGCACGAGGGCGAAAAACGCGCCCAGACGCCAGGCGTCGGCGGCCGCCAGCGGCGGCAGCGAAAACACGAGCCACCAGGCCGCCAGCGCCCACCCGAAGTGAAACGGCGCGGGCACGAAGGCAAGCACCACCGCCGCGGCGAGCATGGAGGCGCGGATGCGCCCGACGGCCTTGCGCAGGGGCACGATGCGGGTGTGCTCGTCCATGCGCCAGGCGCGGCGGAGCGAGGGACCGAGGGGCCGCGACTGGACCAGCGCCAGCGCCAGCCCGATGAACAACGCGCGCTGGAAGCGGCCCGTAAGCCTGCCCATGCCGAACGTGATGAGCCCCAGCAGCGCCAGATATAGCAGGATGTGCGCGTCCTCGCCTCGAAAGGTGAGTGCGTAAGCACCGTGGGCCAGCCCGGCCCACGCAGCGGCGGCCAAGAAGAGCCCCCCGAGTCGCACCGCCTCGAACTGCGCCAGGAGCCAGGGACGCCGGGGCAGGCGCGGGTCGAACCGGGCCAAAACCCGCGCGCGGCCAAAAGCAAAGCCGCAGACCCAGAGAAAGATCGCGAGCGGCGCAATGCCGGCCGCGGCGCGCTCCAAGGGAAGCCGCAGCACATCGAACGCCTCCGGGAGCGTGGAGGCGATCTGCGACGGGTCGGCGAGCAGCAGGTCCGGCGTGAGAAGAAACAATCCGGTGGCCCGGAGCGAGGGCAGCGCGTCGGTCCACACCCGCCAGGCGGCGAATCCGGCCAGCGCGAGCAGGAGGCTGCCGCAGGTCCAGCGCCAGGCGATCTCCCGCAGCAGCAGGCCGGGGCGCTGCTGGATTTCGAGAAAAAGGGGGTGGCGGCCCAGCCAGCCGGCGGGCGATCGCGCACCCGCCGCAGCCTGCCCTTGTGTGCTCACACTTGAGAGGACGGGCTTACCGGACTACAAGATTCACGAGTTTGCCGGGGACCACTATGGTTTTGACGACCTGCCTGCCCTGGAGCGCAGCTTGAATCTTCTCATCGCCGAGCGCGGCCGCGCGCAGGGCAGGCTCCCCGGCATTCGCCGCCAGGCGCACCACGGTGCGGAGCTTGCCGTTGATCTGCACGGGGAACTCGACCTCGGTCTCCCGAGCGAGCGCTTCGTCGAACGCGGGCCAGGGGGTGCGAAGCAGATTCTCCCCGCCCAGCGTGGCCCACAACTCACAGGCAAGATAAGGGGCGAACGGGGCCAGAAGCAGGACCAGTCTGCGAAGAACATGACGGGCGATGGCCGGCGAAGTAAATGCCTCCTCGTGCGCGGTGAGCGTGTTCAGCAGCTCCATGATCGCCGCTATGGAAGTGTTGAAGTGCCAGCGGTCGTCGAAGTCGCCGGTGATTTTGCGGACGGTCTGGTGCAGCTTGCGCAGTACCTGCTCTTCATCGGCGGTGCTCGGGCTGACGGGCTCGTCGGTTCCGGGCTTCGCGTGCTTCAGGACGAAGCGGTAGACCTTGGCCAGGAACCGCGAGACCCCGGCGACCCCGTCCTCCTGCCAGTCCAGGTCGCGGTCCGGCGGCGCGGCGAACAGCGCGTAGGCCCGCGTCGCGTCCGCGCCGTAGCGCGCGATCATGTCGTCCGGCGAGACGACGTTGCCGCGCGACTTGGACATCTTCGCGCCGTCCTTGATGACCATGCCCTGCGTAAACAACCGCGCGGCGGGCTCCGCGTTCACGATCATGCCGAGGTCACGCATGACCTTGGTCCAGAACCGCGAGTAGATCAGGTGCAGGATCGCGTGCTCCACCCCGCCGATGTACTGGTCGATGGGGAACCAGTACGCGGCTTTCTCCTTCGCGAACGGCTC
>CAXUHL010000159.1:223-7266 GCA_964250745.1 uncultured Acidobacteriaceae bacterium | reverse complement strand
CCTCCTGACCCAGCAGCCCGGCCCCGCGCCGCGCTACCAACCCGCCGGGCCCCCGCCAGCCTTCCCCGACCCCGTCTTTCCGCAGCGGCCCGAGCTGCTGGGCCCCATCGACTTCGACGCGCCTTGGTCTCCGCCCGACCAGCGTGAGTGGTCCGCCGGGCAGATCTACCATGCCATGCGCGGCTGGCTCTTTCCGTACATCCGCTCCCGCGTGACCTCCGGCGATTTTCACCCGCTGATCGCTTACCTGTTTACCGAGTTCAAGTGCAATCTGGACTGCCACTACTGCTGGGCGTTCGACAACAAGGTCAAGGGCATGACCGAGGACGTCGCCAAGCGGTCCATCGACTGGCTCCACGGCACGGGCAACCGCGTGCTGGCTTTCATGGGAGGCGAGCCCCTGCTGCGGCCCGACCTGATTCACCGCATCACCGCCTATGCGGCCAAGAAAGACTTCTGGATCTATCTGCCGACCAATGCCCGCCTCCTGAGCCTGCCGGTCATCGATAAGTTGGCCGACGCGGGTATGTCGACCTTCAACATCGCCGTCGACTCGGTCGAGTTGAAGAAGTCCCTGCCGAAAGCACTGGCACCGATTCGCAAGCAAGTCGACTACTTGATCCGCAAGCAGTACGGCTATGGCTATTCGGTCTTCCTCAACATCAATATCTGCCGGAACAATCTCGACGACGTCCGCCAGCTTACCGAGATCGCCCACGACAACGGTATCGCGACGGATTACCACATCAATGAGTCCCCGCTGCTGGAGCAGGATGAGCACTTCAAGCACAACGACCCGGACTCGAACGACACCTACATCCGCCGGCAGGACTGGCCCCTGGTCGAGGAGACGATCCAGTGGTTGACGGAAAAACAGGACTCCGGCTACAAGATGGTCAACTCCAACGCGCGCTTGTGGCAGATGGTGGACTTCATGAAGGGCAACCATTTCCCGTGGAACTGCCGCGCCGGGCAAAATTCCATGATCATTCGCGTGGATGGGTCGCTCGCGCCTTGTTTCCCCATGTATACCGCCAATTACGACTGGGGAACGGTCGACAATCATAAGTTCGAAACGAAGCAACTCGACAAGCAGAAGGAAACCTGCCAAACGCATTGCTTTTCCACCCTCAACCACATCCTGGGCTGGTGCTACAACGACCAGCGCGTCATCAAGTATTTCTTCAAGCAGCTGGCGCACGGCTTCCAGGGCATGAAGGGCCAGATGGAGTAGTTCGCGGTTCAACTAACAAATTAAAGGAGAAGCACGATGCCGGCAGCCGAGCAGGACCTCCAGAACCAATTAGAGTTCGACCGCGAAATCCAGGCGCGTGTCGACGCGGAACGCGCCCGCCTGCGCGTCGAAGCCGGCCTCGCCCGCCTTCGCGAGTTCAAGAAACCGGTCGAAAACAGCTTTCTAGCTCACGAGCGCGACACCACCACCATCCTCTTCGGCGGCCTGACCTGGAAGCACGAGGAGATGATCAAGTCGGTCTTTCACGGCTCGGGGTATAAGTGCATGAACATCCCGACCCCGAACGTTTCCGATTTCCAGGCGGGCAAGGAGTTCGGCAACAACGGCCAGTGCAATCCGACGTACTTCACCGTCGGCAATCTGGTCCAATACTTACAGAAGCTGGAGCGCGACGGGCTGACCCGGCAGCAGATCATCGAGAACTATGTCTTCTTCACCGCCGGCTCCTGCGGGCCCTGCCGGTTCGGCATGTACGAGGCGGAGTACCGCTTCGCTCTCGGCAACGCCGGCTTCGAGGGTTTTCGCGTCCTGCTCTTCCAACAGACCGACGGCATCAAGGCGGCCTCCGGCGAACCCGGTCTCAAGTTCTCGGTCGACTTCGGTATGGGCATGCTGAACGCGTTGAACCTGGGCGACGTCATCAATGACATGGTTTACCAGGTCCGACCCTACGAGGTGAACAAGGGCGAGACCGACAAGGTCATCGGCGATGCCGTGAAGCTGATGACGAGCACCCTGCGCGAGCGCAAACGTTGGCACATCGACGAGGCCGCGCCCGCCTGGCTCAAGCCCGTGCTCGACAAAAAGCCCAAGGTCACCGGCATCCTGTGTACCCTGGGCAAGGTCGCCCACAACCTATACGGCAAGGAGTACGTCGACGCCCTGCACGCCTGCCGCGACTCCATCGACGCAATCGAGGTCGACCGCCTCCGTGTCAAACCCGTCATCAAGATCACCGGTGAGTTCTGGGCTCAGACCACCGAGGGCGACGGCAACTTCAACATGTTCGCCTTCCTGTAGCGCGAAGGCGCGCAGGTGGTCGTCGAGCCGATTGCCACCTGTATCGACTACATGATGTATGTCGCCAAGGAAGGCGCGCGCGCCCGCTTCCACGCCGAAAAGACCGACAAGGAAGTGAAGTGGTTCGAGGCGAAAAAACGCGCCCGCAATGGCTTCGGGGTGTTCAAGAAGACGGCGGGCCTGTCCGTCGGCTCCACGATGTGGACCTATTTCTACCATCGCACCATCAAGCACCTGGGCGGCTTGACCCATCACCTGATCCCGCAGGCGGAGCTTGCCGGCCTGGCCCACCCCTTCTACCACCAGCTGGCGCGCGGCGGCGAAGGGCACATGGAAGTCGGTAAGAACATTTACTACACCGTCAACCATCTGTGCCATATGGTGCTCGCGCTCAAGCCTTTCGGCTGCATGCCTTCCTCGCAGTCCGACGGGGTGCAGTCGCGCGTGGTCAACCAGTTCAAGGACATGATCTTCCTGCCCATCGAGACCTCCGGCGAAGGCGAGGTCAACGCGCACTCCCGCGTGCAGATGTCGCTTGCCGAAGCCAAGGCCAAGGCGCGGGCGGAGTTCGACTCGGTGCTCGAGCGCACGGGGCGGACCCTGGACGAGTTGCGCGCATACACGCAGGCCCACCCCGAGACGCGCCGGGCGCTGTACCGGTTTCCGCACGCGCCGGGGATAGCCGGGACCGCGGCGCAGTTCGCGCTCCATCTCGACCAGCGCATGCGCAAGGAGGAAGGCGCGTGGAAGCGCGCGCGCCTGCGCACGGCGGCCTGCCTGTAGCGGAACCGCACTTGGGGTGCCGCGCTCGTTCCATAGTGCGGGCATCCCCGGTGCCTCAAGCTCGGGGTCATCCTGAGCGAAGCGAAGGACCTGCTTTTCAACAGCGGAGCACCACCCCAGAGGAGCACCATGCCCCAATTCCTCGTAGGACTCGACGTCGGCTCCACCACCGTCAAAGCTATCGTCGTCGACGCGCAAACCGACCAAACCCTCTGGCACGACTACCAGCGTCACGACACGCGCCAGCCCGAGAAGGTCCTCGAGTTCCTCGACCGCATGGCCTCCGAGGCGGGCATCACCACGGCCAACACGCGTATCTTCGTCACCGGGTCCGGCGGCGGCAACCTCGCGGACTTCCTCGGTGCCAAGTTCGTCCAGGAGGTCCACGCCGTCTCCCTCGCCGTCGAGAAACTCCACCCCGAGGTCTACTCCGTCATCGAGCTCGGCGGCCAGGACGCCAAGATCATCGTCTTCAAGGACGACGCCGACACCGGCCGCAAGAAGAAAATCCCGTCGATGAACGACAAGTGCGCGGGCGGCACCGGCGCGGTCATCGACAAGATCAACGCCAAGCTGCGCATCCCGGCGAGCGAGCTTTCGGCCCTGGCTTACGACAACGTCAAGCTCCACAAGGTCGCCGGCAAGTGCGGCGTCTTCGCCGAAACAGACATCAACGGCCTCCAAAAAACCGGCACGCCGCCCGACGAGCTGATGGCTTCGCTGTTCGAGGCGATCGTGTTGCAAAACCTGAGCGTCCTGACCCGCGGCCACACCCTGCGGCCGCACGTGCTGCTGCTGGGCGGGCCGAACGGCTTCATCCGCGGCATGCGCGAGGCCTGGCAGGCGAACATCCCGCGCATGTGGAAGGAGCGCAAGGTTGAAATCCCCGAGGGGATGGATCCGCGCGACCTCATCAAGGTTCCCGAGAACTCCCAGTACTTCGCCGCCCTGGGCGCGGTCGAGTTCGGGCACGACGAGGAGGCCGACATCGGCGTCTACAAAGGAACCGAAGAGCTCAAGTACTACATCGAGTTCGGCCGGGCCGCCGAGAAAGCTGAGGCCGGCGGCAAGGGCCTGGTCGAGGAGCCGTCGGAACTCGACCTGTTCAAGCGCGAATACGCGAAAAAGCGGTTCGTCCCCCGGCCCTTCCAGGCCGGCTCCACGGTGCGCGGCTTCGTCGGCATCGACGGCGGGTCCACTTCGACCAAGGCCGTGCTGCTCGACGAGGCGGGCGACATTCTCTGCAAGGTCTACCAGCTCTCGAACGGCAACCCCATCCAGGACACCATCGAGATGTTCCAGGGGCTGCGCAAGCAGGTCGAGGACGCGGGCGCGCGGCTCGAGGTTCTCGGCGTCGGCACCACCGGCTACGCCAAGGACATCCTGCGCGATGTGCTCTCGGCCGATGTCGCGCTGGTCGAAACGGTCGCTCACACCGAGTCGGCGCTCAAGTTCTACGACGACCCGCACGTGATCGTCGACGTCGGCGGCCAGGACATCAAGCTCATCGTCCTCAAGGACGGCCGCGTCAAGGACTTCAAGCTCAACACGCAGTGCTCCGCCGGCAACGGCTATTTTCTGCAAAGCACGGTCGAGGGCTTCGGGCTCAAGGTCGAGCAGTACTCCGACCTCGCGTTCTCCGCCAAATCCATGCCCGTCTTCGGCTACGGCTGCGCGGTGTTCATGCAGTCCGACATCGTCAACTTCCAGCGACAGGGCTGGCGCGCGGAGGAGATCCTCGCCGGCCTAGCGGCCGTGCTGCCCAAGAACGTGTTCCTGTATGTCGCCTCGATCCCCAACCTCGCCGCGCTCGGCACGCGGTTCGTGCTCCAGGGCGGGACGCAGAATAATCTCGCCGTCGTCAAGGCCGAGGTCGATTTCATCCGCCAGTCTTTCGCCGGCTCCGGCAAGGAACCTACCATCATCATCCACGAGCATTGCGGTGAGTCCGGCGCGATCGGCGCGGCGCAGGAGTCGCTGCGGCTATGGAGGAACGGCCGCACAACAACCTTCGTCGGCCTCGAAGCCGTCGCCAACATTCGCTACAAAACCACCCGCAACGAAGACACGCGCTGCTACTTCTGCAAAAACAATTGCCTCCGCACTTTCATCGACGTCGACGTCAACGGCGCGAAGCTTACGGTCGAGCAGACAGCCCACGCCGACGGCACGCACAAGCACGCTTCGTCCACGGTCACGTTTCCGGCGTTTGAAACGATCGAAGCCAATCTCGATGCGGTCGTTTCCTCCTGCTCGACCGGAACCAGTCTCAAAGCAAAGGTCGAGCCGCTGATCCTTATCAAGTCGGCCAAGACCGGCTCGCCGATCGATATGCCCAAGCCGACGCAATTCCAGGACAAGAAGACGAAAGTTCCGCTCAAGATGGGCGAGCAGCGGCTGATCATCGCGACCTGCGAGAAAGGCACGGTCGAGGATGTCGCGGACATGAAGGACATCAAGTCCGGGCTGGACGCTATCATGGCGAAGAACCCCAACTACGTCGACATCGCCGCGCACGATGTTTTCCGCCATCGTAAGGTCGAGATCGTCGCGGATGCGGCTCCGTCGACCAAGGGGCTCTTCACGAGTAAGGCCACGAAGGATCGCGCGGCCCTGATCGCGCGGCGCAAAGATTTCCGCATCGGCCTGCCGCGCCTGCTCAATACGTACGAATACGCTCCTTTTTTCAATGCATATTTCGCCGCTCTCGGGTTAGTGTCGGAAAACATCGTCTACTCCGACTACACAACGCCGGAGCTGTACCGGGCCGGTGCAAGCCGCGGCGCGATCGATCCCTGCTATCCGTCGAAGATCGGCATCGCCCACGTCTATAACCTGCTCCAGCTCCACCACGCGAAGAAGCCGCTGCACGCAATCTTTTTTCCCATGTACGACGTGCTGCACACGCCATTGGTCAACCTTACAGGCTCCAACGCCTGCCCCACCGTCACCGCGACACCGAACGCGGTCAAGGCTGCCTTCACCAAAGAGTCAGACATCTTTGCCGAGAACAACATGACCTATCTGGACCCCATCCTCAACACCCGCGACGAGCGCATCTGCGCCGAGCAGATGTTCGGTGCCTGGGCTCCTCACTTAGGTTTGTCCCGCGAGGAAAATAGCCGCGCTATCGAAGCCGGCTATCAGGCACTTAGGACCTGCGAAGCCAAGATTCTGAAAGACGCCCGCGCAACGTTAGACCAGCTGGAGCGCGAAGACCGCATCGGTATCGTCATGCTCGGCCGCGTCTACCACCACGACCCCGGCCTCAACCACGAAATCCTGGAGGAATTCCAGAAGCTCGGCTACCCGATCTTCTCGCAGTCCACCCTGCCGCGTGACGAGGACCTACTCGACCGCCTTTTCGGCGACGAAGTCCGCGCCGGCATTATCCAGCACCCGCTCGATATCGCCGACGTTTGGAAGAACCGCTATTCCACGTCCACCAACCATAAGGTCTGGGCCGCGAAGTTCACCGCGCGCCACCCCAACTTAGTCGCGCTCGAGATGTCGAGCTTCAAGTGCGGCCACGACGCCCCTATCTACGGCGTCATTGAAGGCATCATCGAAGGCTCCGGCACACCCTACTTTTCCTTCAAGGATCTCGACGAAAACAAACCTTCCGGCTCCATCCGCATCCGTGTCGAAACCATCGACTACTTTCTCCGCCGCTACCGGGAGGACATCATCCAGCGCCGCATCGCGAGCGACAAGATAGAATTTTAATTATACGGCTACGACGTTTATCTACTCAACCGGCAAACCTACGAACCCGCCCTCGCCGGCGACTGAGCAACCCGCAAAAGGGCAGGGAACCCTCCCTGCCCGCTCCTCCCCGTGACCTTTCCTTTTATCAGGGATGGTGCGCCTGAGTGCAGCGAAGCGCATGCCTGCTCGACGCTGCCTCGATCGGGCCCGATACAAGCTCTTTCCGGAAATCCGTAAAATCACACCTCCCGAGCTTGACAAGCGCCGAAGCACCGGC
>CAXUHL010000159.1:0-213 GCA_964250745.1 uncultured Acidobacteriaceae bacterium | reverse complement strand
CCAAACCTACCAACCCGCCCGCGCCGGCGACTGACCGATCGGAAGGGCAGGGAACCCCCTGCCCGCGATTGCCCAGACAAGCCCGTACAAGCTGCTTCCGAACGATCCGCGATTCACAGCTCCCGAGCTTGACAATCGCCGAAGCACCGGCATATTTGTTCTCTCGCCGGTAATTCGCTGTCAGTACCGCCGTCACTTCCTCGTATGAGGTGC
>CAXUHL010000158.1:1398-7287 GCA_964250745.1 uncultured Acidobacteriaceae bacterium | reverse complement strand
CGTCAGTAGGCCGGCTCCCCCGCGATCACTCGCGCCCACGGCCTCACCCCGCCCCCGCGTTTGCGAAACACCACCGCCCGGTGCCGGCGCCAGTTCTCGTCGAGCGCCACGAGGCGCCATTCCACCTCCGGCGCGAAGTGCTTCAGAATCGTGTCCACGGTCGAGTGCACGCGCAGAGCGGTCACGACGAAGTACAGGATCGGCGGCTCGGGCGAGAGCTCCACGCCGGGGAAGTAGCCGGCCCGCGCGATCTCGCCCGCGGCATGGAGCGCGCGCACCCGCAGCCAGTAGTCGAGCCCCTGCATGGGCATGTGGAGGTCCTCGCTCGTCTTCAGTTCCAGCACCGCCAGGCGGCCCTCGCGCGTGACGGCCAGCAGGTCCAGCATGCCCCGGTCGGCGGAGGCTAAAGCGGGGACCTGGGTGTACACAGGCGTGGGCCGCAGGCCGGGTTCGAGTTCCTGTAGATCCGCGCGCAGCACCGCTTCGAGCCAGCGTTCCGGCTGCATCCGGTAGAGCGGGTCCCGTACGCTGCCGCCCGGGTGTCGGGACGCGAACAAACGGGCCAGCAGCGCCCGCAGGCCATCCTCGGTGTCTTCCGACAGCGGCGTTTCGCTCGCCCCCGCGCCGAAGGAGATGCGATCCTCGCGGGCGAAGGAGGTCGCGCTAACCCCGTGGCGCACCCGCGCGAACTCCAGCCCGTGGAGGCGGAAGCTGATCTCGACCGGGGAGCGCGGCAAAACCTCCACCCTCCCCCGGCCCTCCGGCGGGACCATCTGGAGCACCCGGTCCACCGAGGCGCTCAAGCGCTCGAGCACGGTCGCCTCGCTGAAGGTCGAGGAAAGGTGCGCGCGCAGGTTGCCGGCGTCCACCGGCTCGGCTTCGACCAGCTCTTCCCGGACCTCGTCCAACTCCCACAGTTCCCACTTGGCCGCGCCCCGGTGCAGCGCGCCGAGCCGTTCGCGCAGGGTCACCGCCATGCCGGCGGGGGCGACCATCTTGACTCCTTCGACCACGCGCCTTCCCCCGGAGCGCGCCCGGCACTGCTCCAGCCACAGCACCGCGACCGTGAGCAGCCCGTCGATGGAGCTTTGCGTTTCTTCCGCGTTGATTGCCGCAAGCGCCCACTGTGTCTGTCCCCGCTCCAGCAGGCCGCGCACGTAGGCCGGGCCGAAGGAGTGCTCCAGGTCCGCCGCCGCGAACGCATCGGCCACCCGGAGCTCCGGCATGGCGCGGGCGAGCACCCTTCGCAGCAGGCCCACATACCGCCTGCGCGAGGTGTCCCGCGCGGTCGGCGTCCGCTGGTCCCGGTCCGGGGCGAGGCGCAGCACCTGCGGCTTGGTCTGGCCGAACCGCTTACACTCCAGGCGCAGCCCGCTCGCCCGCTCCTGCAGGCCGACCACCGTACGGACCAGGTTGCGCTCCTCGCTCCAGATTTGCAGCACGCAGCGGCCGTTCGAGGCGTCCAGCGTCCACCGGCAGCCGTCGAGGTCGAACAGCACCGCGCCCTCTTCCACGATGCAGGCCCGCGGATTGTCGGTCAGGAACCGCTCGAGCGCGGCGGCGAGCGCGGCCGGGGAGACGGGCGGCGCGACGCGGGCGAGGGAGGTGGCCGGGGATGCCATGCGAGCTCCAGATTGGGGCCGAATGGGTTTCCCGGCAAGAGTACCGCCGTGTGGTTTTTTCGCGCCGGCAAGCGTGCGATGGACCCCGGTGTGCAAGCGTGTACCCCGCACTTTCGCCCCGTGCGGCGAACATGGTAAGTTTCTTCTGCGCCGGAACCCCGGCGGCGGGAAACGCGCATGTTCCGGCCATGCCCCATGCCGGGACAATCCTTTTTCCTGCATGGTGCAATCCGTCGCGCAGTGTGCGACGTTCTACTAACAGCGGCCGCGGATCCCCTCGACACCGCGCCGGAATGGAAGGCCATGGACAGCATCGAGTCAGTCATACGAAACAAGGTTTCGCGCCGCAGGTTTCTCCACGGCGTGGGCGCGGGCGTGGGTGTCACGGCAGCGGCCGGTTTGGCCGCGGGCTGCACCAGCTCGCCGGGCACCATCGCGACGCCGGCCCCCGCGCCGACCCCATACAACGACGTGGACATCCTGAACTTCGCGCTCAACCTGGAGTACCTGGAAGCGGAGTACTACCTCCGCGCGGCGACGGGCACGGGCCTGTCGGCGACCGATGCCGGTTCGGGCGCGGGCACGGTGACCGGCGGCGCGCAGGTCACCTTCACCAGCACCGCGATCCAGCAGTACGCGGTGGAGGTGGCCAACGACGAGCTGCTGCACGTGCAGTTCCTGCGCAGCGCCATCACCGCGGCGGGCGCGACGCCCGTGAGCCGCCCGGCGATCGACTTCACCGGCGGGTTCAACGCGGCGGCCTCGGCGGCAGGCATCGGCGCGAGCTTCAACCCGTTCGCCGACCAGAACAGCTTCGTGGTCGGCTCGTTCACCTTCGAGGACGTGGGCGTGACGGCCTACAACGGCGCGGGCCCGCTGCTCACCAACAAGACTTACCTGGCCGCGGCCGGGAGCATCGTGGCGGTCGAGGCGTATCACGCCGGGCTGATCCGCACCCTGCTCGCCTACCTGGGCGACCCGTACATCACCTACGCGAACCAGATTTCGGCCCTGCGCGGAAAGGCCAGCGCCGCGGTCTCGGGCTCGATCTCGGGCGCGGCGGAAACGCCTCTGTCGACCAACGGCGTCGTTTCCATCGTCGCCGCGGACACGACCAACTCGCTCGCCTACAATCGCGCGCCCGACCAGGTGCTGCACATCGTGTACCTGAACGCGACGCCGGGCCCCGTGACCAAGGGCGGCTTTTTCCCGAGCGGTCTCAACGGCAATATCACCGCGTCGGTCCTGTAACAGGCCCCCTCAAAGACGGAGAAAACAATGGAATCCATGGCAGTCGAGCAAACAACGATCCCGAGCCGCCGGTCCGCCCTCCTGATGGGCGGTGCCGCGCTGGCCGGCCTGGCGCTGGCCCGTAAGGCGGAAGCCCAGACGGCGGCCCCTACGATCACCGACAACGACATCCTCAACTTCGCGCTCAACCTCGAGTACCTGGAAGCGCAGTATTATTCGCTTGCCCTGACCGGCGCGCCCATCAGCGCGACCCTGACCACGGGCATCACCAGCCTGCCCGGGGCCGCGACCGTGACCACCGGCGCGGGCGGCGCGGTAGCGTACAAGCCGACCACCACCAAGGTCACCTTCACCACGCCGCAGCTGGCCGCCTATGCCGCGGAGACGGCCAACGACGAGCTGAACCACGTCAGGTTCCTGCGCACGCAGCTGGGCGCGAACGCGGTGGCGCAGCCCAATATCGACCTTTACACCAGCTTCAACGTGCTCGCCAACGCCGCCGGGCTGGGCGCGGGCTTCGATCCGTTCGCGAATGAAACCAATTTCCTCCTCGGCTCGTTCATCTTCGAGGACGTCGGTGTGAGCGCATATCTGGGAGCGGCTCCGTTGATTCAAAGCTCGGCCGTTTTGGCCGCCGCGCTCGATATCCACGCGGTCGAGGCGTACCACGCGGGTGCGGTCCGGACGCAGATTTTCCGCACCGGCGCCCCGGCAACCACGATCTCGCAGGCGATCGCGGCGACCCGCGCTAAACTCGACGGCACCAACAACGACGACATCGGCGTGAGTACCGTCACCTATCCGACGCTGAAGCTGCTCGGATCCACGATCGTCGATGCACCGATCGCCACAGGCCGGGTCCTGCCGCGGACACCCGCGCAGGTGCTCAGCATCGTGTACGGCGGCGGCGCGGCCGGCAAGGGCGGGGTCTTCTTCCCCAACGGAGTGAACGCCTCCAACGCGGCGCTCCGCTAAGCTTCTCCACAGGTTTCACCGAAAGGCGTTGGGCTCCATGCCCAGCGCCTCTTTTTTGCCCTTCGCCGTACAATTCCGGCATGGAAGCCAATGAGGTTCAGGAACTGCATGAACAACACGAACATGCGGCCGGGCACGCGAGCCACGAGACCGGCGGCCCAAGCCTCAAGCCCATCAGCTTCACCATGTCCGTGCTGGCGGTGCTGGTGGCGGTGGTCACCGTGCTGGGCCATCGCGAGCACACCGAGGCCGTGCTGAACCAGGCCCGAGCCAGCGACCAGTGGGCGCTTTACCAGGCTAAGAAGATTCGCCAGAACGATACGCAGCTCGGCGTGGACCTCCTGAGCTCGCTCGCCCTGCGGGACCAGCCCGGCGCGCAGGCGACCGTCGCGGCCTACAAGGCGCACATGGCGAAGTGGGCGCACGATCTTGACGAGTCGCAAGAGGTGGCGCACCGGTTCGAGGAGCGGGTAGAGGCGGCGGAGCGGAAAGCCGGCCGCTTCGATCTGGGCGAGGCCCTGCTGGAGATCGGCCTGGTGGTGACCTCGATCACGCTGCTCACCCGGCAGCGGCTGTACTGGTCGCTGGGCATGGTGTTCGGCGCGCTGGGGTTGGCGGTCGTGGTGCAGGGTTTTCTCACGCATTAAGCAATCGCGGCGCCGCCCAGGTACGTCGCCAGGAGCGCCCCATCGGGCGCGAGGACGTTCAGGTCCGCGCGGCCGCCTTCGCGAAGCACCCCCGCGTCGAGCCCGGCCATCCGCGCCGGGTTCCGCGTCGCGGCGTGCACCGCCTCGGCCAGCGGCACGCCCGCGTCCCGCAGGTAGTTGCGCAGCCCGGCGTCGAGCGTCAGGGTGGACCCGGCAAGCGTGTCTTCCCCGGTGATGGCGCGGCCGCCCGCGACGCGTACGTCGAGCTCGCCCAGCTTGTATGCGCCGTCGGGCATGCCCGCGGCGGCCATGGCATCGGTGATGAGGATGGCCCGCTCGGCCCCCTTCGCGCGCGCGAACAGCTTCACCATCGCCGGCGCGACGTGGAAGCCGTCGCAGATCAACTCCGCCCACAGCTCGTCTGAGGTGAGCGCGACGCCCAGGATGCCGGGGTCGCGGTGGTCCAACCGGCGCATCGCATTGAAACAGTGGGTGGCGGAGCGCGCGCCGGCCGCCATCGCTTCTTCCGCGAACGAGGTTCCGGCATCGCTGTGTCCGAGCGAAACGACGACCCCGCGCGCGACCGCGTGGGCGACGAGGGCGAGCGCGCCCGGCAGCTCCGGTGCAATCGTCATCAGCGTGACCCGGCCCTCAGCGGCTTCGAACATGCGGTCGAAGAAGGGAATCGAAGGCTCCAGGAGATCGTGCGCCGGGTGTGCGCCGCGCTTGGGGTGCGACAGGAATGGGCCTTCCAGGTGGATGCCGAGCGGCCGCGCCCGGCCCGGCTCCGGCGCGCGGGCCAGCTCCCGCGCCATGCCGGCCAGCGACTTGAGCGTGCTGTCCTTGCCCGCCGTGACGGTGGTGGGCAGGTACGCCCCAACGCCGTGCCGGGCGACGAACGAGCCCACCGCCGCGAAGGCCTCCGGCGTGCCCTCCATCACATCGCGCCCGCGCGCTCCGTGCGTGTGGACATCCAGAAAAGCAGGCGCGAGCGTCGCGCCGGGATAGTCCCGGTGCGCGGCCGCGGCGGGCAGTTCCTGCGTCAGGCGGGTGCCGAGCTCGGCGACGACCCCGTCCTCGACGACGACGACGGGGTCGGGAAGCAGGCCGTGTTCGGTGACGAGCGCGTCGGCGGTAAGGAGGGTACGCATGGCTGCCCCTAGAATACGGGCTATGGGCCTGAAGCGAATCGGCATTCACCTGGGCACGGCGGGCGGCGCGCATACGGCGGTGGAACGGGCCGCGGAGCTGGGCGCGAACACCTTCCAGATCTTCACCTCGAGCCCGCGGACTTGGCGGGCGGCCCCGGTCGCCCCGGAGGTGGCCGCCAAAATGCGCGCCCTGCGGGCCGAGCACGACGTGAACCCGGCCGTGGTGCATGCCAACTACCTCAT
>CAXUHL010000158.1:0-1298 GCA_964250745.1 uncultured Acidobacteriaceae bacterium | reverse complement strand
TCGGAAATCGAAAGCAAGTGGGCCGCCCGCTGGGCCGCCGACCCCGAGCTGTACGCGGCCGAAGCACCCGGCAGCGGCAAACCAAAGTATTACGTGCTGGAGATGCTGCCCTACCCCTCCGGCGCACTGCACATGGGCCACGTGCGTAACTACGCCATCGGCGACGCGCTGGCCCGGTACAAGTGGATGCGGGGCTTCAACGTGCTGCACCCCATGGGTTGGGACGCCTTCGGCCTGCCGGCGGAGAACGCGGCGATCAAGAACGACATGCCCCCGCGCGCGTGGACGCTGAGCAACATCGCCGCCATGAAGCGCCAGATGCAGCGGCTGGGCCTGGCCTACGACTGGCGCAACGAGCTCGCCAGCTGCCTGCCGGACTATTACCGCTGGAACCAGTGGTTCTTCATCCGCATGTACGAGCGCGGCCTGGCCTACCGCAAGCAGAGCAAGGTGAACTGGTGCCCGCTGTGCGCGACCGTGCTGGCCAACGAGCAGGTGGTGGACGGCTGCTGCTGGCGGCACGAGGAGCAGCCGGTGGAGCTGCGCAACCTGGAACAGTGGTTTTTCCGTACCACCGCCTACGCGCAGGAGCTGCTCGACGGATTGGACGCGCTGCCCGGCTGGCCCGAGAAGGTCAGGACGATGCAGCGCAATTGGATCGGCCGCAGCGAGGGCGCGGAGGTGTCGTTCGCGGTCGAAGGGCAGCCCGGCGAGCGGATCACGGTTTTCACCACGCGGCTCGACACCATTTACGGCGCGACCAGCCTGCAGCTCGCGCCGGAGCACCCCCTGGTCCGCGGTTGGGCTTTGGCGGACGTGAAACTCCAGGCCGAGGTGGATGCCATGCTCGAGCAGCAGCGGGCTGCCCGCGAGGGCGGCGATATGGCCGCGCTCGAGAAACACGGCGCGCCCACCGGCCACCATGCCCGCAACCCCTTCACGGGCGAGCTCCTGCCGGTCTGGATCGCCAACTACATCCTGGCCGACTACGGCACGGGCGCCATCATGAGCGTCCCTGCGCACGATGCACGTGACTGGGAGTTCGCGGGCAAGTACGGCCTGCCTGTTCGTCAGGTGGTCGAGGTGCCGGGCGCGGAAAACACACTGCCCGTGCTCGCCGACTCCGAGGACGGGGCGGTGCTGGTCGACTCCGGCCGGTGGTCCGGGCTTCCTTGCGATCAAGCGCGCGCGCAACTGAGCCAAGTTGCCGCGAATGAAGGGTTTGGCAAGGCGACCATCACGTATCGCTTGAAGGATTGGGGCGTGAGCCGCCAGCGCTACTGGGGCACACCGATCCC
>CAXUHL010000157.1:6583-7288 GCA_964250745.1 uncultured Acidobacteriaceae bacterium | reverse complement strand
AACAAGGACCGCACCCTGGGGGCGCGCCTTGCCGGCGAGCTTGCCCTGCGCCAGGCCCGCCGCGCCCACGCCGGGGACGAAACGCACCCGACCCTGCGCTTCGACTTGTTCGGCACCGCCGGCCAGAGCTTCGGCGCATTCGCCGCGCACGGCATGTCGCTGGTGCTGGAGGGGTTGGCCAACGACTTCGTCGCCAAGGGTCTGTCGGGCGGCGAGGTCATCCTGCGCGGGCAGGGCAGGGCCGCCCGTGAGAGCGACCGCCACGTCATCCTCGGCAACGTCGCCCTGTACGGAGCGACCTCCGGGGCGCTCTTCGCCGCCGGCCGCGCGGGCGAGCGCTTCGCCGTCCGCAACTCCGGCGCGCTCGCGGTAGTAGAAGGTGTCGGCGACCACGGCTGCGAGTACATGACCGGCGGTACCGCGGCGGTGTTGGGCCGCACCGGCATCAACTTCGGGGCGGGCATGACCGGCGGCCTGGCCTGGGTCTTCGACGAGGACGGGCGCTTCCTGGCCGACGGACGCTATCACGCTTCGTTTCTTAAACCGGAACCGTTCGCCACGCTCGACGGGGAAGCGCGGGAGAGCATCCGCGCCCTGATCGGGCTGCACCACGAGAAGACCGGGAGTACCCGCGCCGCCTGGCTCCTCGGCGACTGGGACCGGCTCGCGCCCAAGCTCGTCCGCCTCACGCCGCTGCCGCAGGCG
>CAXUHL010000157.1:3556-6573 GCA_964250745.1 uncultured Acidobacteriaceae bacterium | reverse complement strand
GGGGGCCCGGGGGCGCCCAAATTTTGCCCCCCCCCCCGCCGCGCCCCCGGGGGTGCGGCGGCGCTGTTTTTGACGCTGCTCAAAAACCTACTTGTTGCCGCGACTGAGACGCTTCGCGAAGCGGGAACGGATCTCCGCGAGAACTGACGACGAAGCGCGAAAGCCGAGCCTCTCTAAAGATGCCAGGCTCGCGGATAGATCGGCCTCACCGAGCAGGGCCGCTTCGAGCACGATCGCCAACGTGCCGACAGGCCGAAGCCGCCTGGCTGTCGCCTCCTTTCGCCCCAGCTGCTCATCGATGAGCAGAATATCCGCATCGAGGGTAAGCGCCAGACTTATCGCTTCCCGTTCACCGTTACCGAGACCGGAAGCGAGCGTCCTGTCGAGCCGCTCTACCTCGATCATCTCGAGCCATGCCGGCGGGGACTGCGCCCATGCCCTTACCGCCTGCGGCGCGCCGGGATGTCTCATTTCCATAAGTACGGCTTGCGGAACCAGCACTCGGTCGTAAAGCCGGTGCAGTCCATCCACAAGTCCCAGGCGGATCAGGTAATTCAGCGGACTCGTATCGGCGACAACGATCACCGTTCAAGTGCCCGCGTCTTTGTTCTCAGACGTTCCAGCACTGCCATGTCCGCGTCGAGGTCCTCGAGCGTGTAATCGTACACTTCGTGCCGCAGCAAAAACCCATCCACGTCCATCCTGGTCGCGAAACCGAGGATGCGCCGCACCTGCTCCATCGAGACCCGGTGCGCACGGTACGCGGACGCTACCGACTCCTCCAGCAACAGGCGCGCCGCGTCCTGGCCCGGCGGCAAAAGGTCGGCGGCGAACTCATCGGGGATCTCCACCAGTACTTGCATGGTGAGAGCCTATCAGCAGAGGGCGCGGCGGTAGAATCGCCCTCGTATGCCCAGCGCCCCCAGCTATCGCACTCTCAACGACATCTTCCTCGCCGTCGCCGATTCGGGCTCCCTCGACACCGTCCGCATCCAGCAGAAGGACGGCTCCTGGACCACCCTGAGCGCGCTCGAGTTCTACGGACGCGTCCGCGCGCTCGCCGCCTCCTTTGCCGCGCTCGGCCTCCGCAAGGGCGACCGCGTCGCGCTGGTCGCCGAGAACCGCTGGGAATGGGCCGCTGTCGACTTCGCCACACTCGCCGCGGGCCTGGTCAACGTCCCGCTCTTTCCCACGCTGCAGGCCGCCGAGATCAGCCGTCTGCTCGCCCACTCCGGCGCGCGGGCGGCGGTCGTTTCCACCGCCGCCCAACTCAAAAAGATCGATCCCGGCTCGGTCGAGCACCTCATCGTCATGGACGAGATCGTGATGGACAACACTGGCGAGTCCGGCGTTCTAAAGTTTACGGATCTGACGAAAGCCGCCCGCCCCGAGCGCGACCCCGCCTTCGACGCCGCCGCCCAGGCCATCGCCCCCGGAGATCTCGCTTCCATCATCTACACTTCCGGCACCACCGGCGAGCCTAAGGGCGTCATGCTCACCCACGGCAACCTCGCCTCCAATGTTTCCTACTCGCTCCGCGAGTTCCACTTCGAGGGCCCGCAGCGCACCGTTTCGTTTCTGCCGCTCTCGCACGTCACCGCCCGCCACGTGGACTACTGCCTGTACGCGCTCGGCTTTTCCATCGCGTACGTTCCGGCGGTCGACCGGCTCATGCCCGCGCTCAAAACTATTCGCCCCACCCTGCTGGTGGCTGTGCCGCGCGTGCTCGAGAAGGTTCGGGGCGAGATCGAGCGGCGCGCCCGCGCGTCGAAGCTCAAGACGGCCATCGTCGAGTGGGCCTTGAGCACCGGCAAGAGGCATGAGGGAAGCATCCTTGCCGGCCGCCGCCCCACGAGCCCCCTGTACGGACTCGCCGACAGGCTTTTCTACTCGAAAGTCCGGGCCGTCTTCGGCGGTGAGGTCAAGTACCTCATCGCGGGCGGCGCGCCGCTCGGGCCGGACACCGCGCACTGGTTCGCGCGGGCCGGCATCCGTCTCTACGAGGGCTACGGCCTCACCGAAACCTCGCCCGTCATCGCCGTCAACACAGACGCCGCCTACCGCTTCGGCACTATCGGCAAGCCGCTCGGCAATCTCCAGGTCAAGCTTGCCGAGGACGGCGAGCTGCTCGTCAAGGGTCCCAGCGTCTTCGGCGGCTATTGGAATGCCCCCGAGCTTACCGCCGAGGCTTTCACGCCCGACGGATGGTTCCTGACCGGCGACATCGCCACGCTCGACGCGGACGGCTTCCTCGCCATCACCGACCGCAAGAAGGAGCTGCTCAAGACATCCGCCGGTAAGTTCATCGCGCCCCAGTCCATCGAGGGCAAGCTCAAGGCCGACGCGTTCGTGGCCCAGGCCGCCGTTTTCGGCGACCGCGAGAAGCACGCCGCCGCGCTCGTCGCCCCCAACTTCGAGCTGCTGGAGCCCTGGGCCCGCGAGCGCAAGCTGGCCTTCGCCGACCGCGCCGAGCTCGTCCGCCACCCCGAGGTCCAGGCCCGCTACCGCGAAACCGTCAAGACCGTGAACAAGACGCTCGCTCCGCACGAACTGCTGAAGCAGTGGGCGCTGGTCGCCGACGAGTGGGCTATCGACTCCGGCGAGCTGACCCCTTCCATGAAGCTGAAACGCCGCGTCCTCGCCGAGCGCTACCGGGCGGAGATCGCGGCGCTGTTCCGGTAAGAGACCTATTCGGAGCGCAGCGCCACCACCGGGTCCACCGAAGCCGCCCTACGCGCGGGAATCAGCGCCGCAAGCAGCGCGGCAAGCAGCAGCAGCCCGGCTACGGCGAAGAGCACGAGCGGCTGGAACGCCGAGGTCCGGTAGAGCGTGTGGGCCAGCAAACGGGCCGCTCCGTAGGCCAGCGGCAACCCGAGCGCGAGGCCCACGAGCGCCTGCGCCAATGCCCCGCGCAGGACCATCCTCACCACCCCGGCCCGGCTTGCGCCCAGAGCCATGCGGAGCCCGATTTCGCTCGTCCTTCGAGCGACCGAGTACGCGGTAACCCCATATAGCCC
>CAXUHL010000157.1:2340-3546 GCA_964250745.1 uncultured Acidobacteriaceae bacterium | reverse complement strand
CGTAGGTGAGCAGCCGAAAGATGGGAATATTCGGATCGATCTGCGCGAGGGCGCGCCGAAGCTGGGCCGACGCGGCAGCCGGATCGCCCCGATAGTGCAGAACCAGGTTCCCGGCGAAGTGTTTGAAGTTCTCGTCGCCCAGGTACTGCGGGTCGGTAAAGGCAACGCTCTGGGTGATCGGCGTGAAGTACATGGGGATCACGGGCTGGGTCGGTTTGCCGTACTTGGAATCGTCCGCGACGCCGACGATGGTGTACTCGGCCGCGCGAGGACCGCTGGGACCGAAATGCTCTCCGAGGGGCTGCTTGCCCTTGAGATATTTCTCTGCGAACGCTCGGTTCACGATAGCGACATGGGCGCTGGTCGCGGTGTCCTGCGCGGTGAAGGAACGTCCGTAGAGCAGGCGGGTGCCTACCGCTGAAAAGAAGCCGGGGCTTACGGCACTGTAGCTGGCCACCCCCGACAGCGGCGCGGCACCGGGAACCGACACGCCGCCTGCCCAGTTGTTGTCAGCCATGGGCGTATAGGTGGCGTAGGCGAAACTACGGACGCCCGGCAGACGAGCGAACGCGTCGTCGAAGCGCCGGTACAAGCCCGCCAGTTGCTCATACTTATACCCGGCGGCTTGCAGGTCGATGAAGGCGATCAGTCTGCCTTCCGGACGAAAGCGGAAGTCCTGATGTTCGAGCTGACGGAGGCTGCCGATGAGCAGACCGGCGGTCGAGAGCAAGGCCAGCGAAAACGCGGCCTGGAGAATGACCAGCACCTTTTGCGGGCGGGCCCCGGTGTCGCGCGTGCTCCGGTTCGCGCCGCGCAGGGCTTCAACCGGGTTGGAGTGCGAGCCGAGCCAGGCGGGGGCGAGCCCGAAGAGGAGCCCGGTGACGAGCGCGGAGCCAAGCGCGAACCCGAGAACGGGAAGGGAGGGAGCGGGGTCGATCGGCAGGGTGAGGGTGACGGTGCTCCGGAAGGCGAGCCCGAGAATTGCCCGCGACCCGGAATAGGCGATGATGAGGGCCGCGCCTCCGCCGGCCAGCGAGAGCAGCACGGCCTCGATGAGGGTCTGCCGGACCAGACGAAGGCGGGGTGCGCCGAGGGCGGAGCGGATCGCGAGCTCCTGTTTTCTCGCGATTCCCCGCACCAGCAGCAGGTTGGCCAGATTGGCGCAGGCAATCAGGAGTACAAACGCGGCGACCAGCTGCAGCAGCT
>CAXUHL010000157.1:1992-2330 GCA_964250745.1 uncultured Acidobacteriaceae bacterium | reverse complement strand
CATAGCCGTCGGAAAGGTCGGTGATGCCTGTGTTCGCGGGTGCCAGCTCCGTGGTTTGGCGCGCGATCTCTTTGTCGGTCGTAGTTCCGGCGATGGTGCCGCGGTTGGCGGTGAGCCACTGGAGCAGCTCACCCTGGATGGCTTGCTGGACAGCCGGGACCCGGCGCGGGTCGGGGATGCGCGCGAGCAAATCGAGCCAGTGGGAGCCGGGCAGGCGCAGCAGCCCGCGTTCGGGTTCGAGCACCGGCTCCTGGGCAAGCGGGATCCACAGGTCGGGGGGGCCTGCTTCGTTGCGCTCCCCGAAAAAGCCGGGCGCGGCGACGCCGACGACGGTGTAG
>CAXUHL010000157.1:0-1982 GCA_964250745.1 uncultured Acidobacteriaceae bacterium | reverse complement strand
CCGACCAGGCGCGGGTCGGCGTTGAACTTGGTGCGCCACAGCGTGTCGCTCAGCACGGCGGCGGGCGGGGCGGCTTCGCGGTCGTCCTCGGGGCGAAGGAGGCGACCCGCATGAGGCCTTACGCCGAGAAGCGAGAAGTAATTGCCGGAGACGAAGCGCACGGAGAGCGGCTGAGCCTGCACAGAACTGCCGGCGCGCCGGGCGCTGAGTAGAGTCTGCCCGGCCTGCACCGCCGCGATGCCCTCCGTACCCGGCGTACGGTCGCGAAAGGATTTGTACAGGTCGTAGGAAAAGATGCGCCAGTCGTTCTGCAGGCCGCCGTCCACGCAGCACTCAAGCTCCTTACCGATCTTATAAAGCTGTCCCGGCTTCTCGACCGGCAGGGGGCGCAGCATGACCTGGTAGACCAGGGTGAAAATCGCGGTGGTCGCGCCGATGCCCAGCGCGAGCGTGAGCACGGCGGTGAGCGTGAAGCCGGGCGACTGGCGCAGGCGGCGCAGGGCGTAGCGAAGGTCGGCGAGTAAGGACAGCATGGGTGGCCTCCGAAGGCGTGGGCGCGCCTGCTTCTCCTGTTCGCACGTGGAGGGCCAAACGGAAACCCTGCAAAACCGCTGTTTCGGCCGTGAACGCGCGACGAAAGCGTCCATTTCCGGACAGGGGCGTCCATTTTCGGACATCCCCGTGAACACTCTGAACAAGGTCCATTCTGAGCGAAGCGGCAGCGCTTCGCGACGAACGGTCCGCTTTGTTCCCGAAGTGCCGCAAAAGCAGGTCCTTCGCTGCGCTCAGGAAGACCCTTCTTGCCGCGGGCCGACTTTGGACACACCCTCGCAGGATGACCCCCGATTTCGTCGCTCTTAGAAAGGTTCCCGGTTACGCGAGCAGGGCCTGCTCGATGCGGGCGGCGGCGTGCTCCCACCGGAAGCCCTCGCTGAACCGGCGCAGGGCTGCCTCATCGAAGCGGTCTCGGTTCGCGGTGAAGCGCAGCAGCGCGTCGGCGATCGCCCGCGGGGTCGACGTGTGCGCGACGATGCCGGTTTCGCCGTCGCGCACCGCGTCCACCGGGCCGCCCTCGTCCGAGCACAGGACCGGCATGCCGGAAGCATTGGCTTCGAGGTAGACGATGCCGAAGCCTTCCACGTCGCCGGGGGAGGGCTTGACGGGGAGAACGAACAGGTCGTGCTGCCGGTACGCGGCCAGCAGCTCGGCATCGCCGACCCGGCCCGTGAACCGGACCTGATCGCCCAGGGCCAGACGGCGCGTCAGCCGTTCGAGCGCGGGCCGGTCATTGCCGTCGCCGACCACGGTGTAGCGGAGGTCGAGCTGCCCGCGCAAGAGCGCGATCGCCCCGAGCACGCCCGCGATGTTCTTGCGCCGGTTGGTCCGGCGCAGGCGGCTGACGCTGAGCAGACGCAGCGGGCCTGACCCGGATCCGGCTTCGTGCGGCTGGAAGAACGCGTCCCCCACGCCGGGCGGGCAGACTGACACTTTGACCGCCTCGATGCCGGGATAGGCCTCATGGAGCAGCCGCTGCGTGTTCACGCTGTTGGTCAAGATGCGGCGGGCATGGCTGAGCCCGGCCCGCAGCCCGTCGGTGGCCAGGCGGCGGTGCGGCCCGTTGACCCCGGCCTTGCGCAATGCGCGCATCCACAAAGGGGTGGACACGGTCCAGGGGTCGAGAAAGTCGTTGCCGTGGAAGTAGAAGACAGCGGGGGCTTTGAGTTCGCCCGCGAGCGCGGCGTAGCCGGCATTCATGCCCAGCCACAGGTCGACCGGAACCTGGTTGAGCGCGGGCAGGTCCTCGCGGGTGCGGCCTCGCAAATTGGTCAATACCTGGAACGGACCCGCCTCCCGGACCCCGGCCCTGGTGCAGACAACGACCTCGTGCACCCGGGCCAGGTGCCGCGCCAGGTGGAGCGCCATCATCTGCATGCCGCCGTGCTCGGGCGGGAACTCCGGGGCGATCAGGCCGAGGCGCATAC
>CAXUHL010000156.1:1764-7363 GCA_964250745.1 uncultured Acidobacteriaceae bacterium | reverse complement strand
GACCCCGACTCCCCCCGCCGGGTTGACTAATCTCTTCGCGCCCTATGTGGACATGAGCATCAGCGTGGACGAGAACCTGGTGGCGTACCAGCAGCAGGCGGGCTTCAAGGCGGTGACGCTGGCCTTCGTGGTGGCGACCAACGGCTGCTCGGTAGGCTGGGGCGGGCTGGGCGGCACCTTGCCGACCGACAACTTCCCGAACGGCGACACGATTCTCCACGTGGTGCAGCAGCTCCAGGCGGCGGGCGTGCAGGTAATCGTCTCCTTCGGCGGCGCGACCGGAACGGAGCCGGCGGTGGCTTGCCAGAACGTGGCGCAGCTGCAGGCCGCGTACCAGACGGTGATCGACCGGTACAAGGTCAAGCTGCTGGACTTCGACATCGAGGGCGGCGCGACGACCAATCAAGCTTCGATCACGGCGCGCGACCAGGCGCTGGTGGGCTTGAAGAAGGCTAACCCGGGGCTCGTGATCTCGTATACGCTGCCGGTGCTGCCGACCGGGCTGATCGACAGCGGGGTGAACATCCTGAAGTCGGCAAAGGCCGACGGGCTCGCGCTGGACATGGTGAACGTGATGGCGATGGACTACGGCTCGTCGCAGGACAACGGCGCGCAGATGGGGCTGGACGCCACCAACGCCGCGAGCGCGACGTACAAGCAGATCCAGGCGGCCGGGCTGGCGTCGACCGTGGGCATCACGCCGATGATCGGGGTCAACGACACCAACACGGAGATCTTCAACCTGAACGACGCGCAGACGGTGATCAACTTCGCGCACGCGAACAGCTTCGTGAGCCGGATCGCGATGTGGTCGCTGGCCCGGGACAACGGCGGCTGCGCGAACCAGACGTGGGCTTCGCCCTCGTGCAGCGGGATCGCGCAGACGAGCTTCCAGTTCTCCGCGAACTTTCGCAACTACTAGTGCGTCGGTGGGAGCGAGTTTCCGCTCCCACCGTTTTGCTTCGCTTGTCACGCTTTGCCGCTGCCTTGGCCCCCACAGGAGCCTCCTCCCCCCATGCGGAAATCAATAAGCTTTTCTTCAGCCTTCGTCGCGTCTGTATGCGCGGCAGGGCTCGTGTGCAACGCCGGCGCTCAGCAATTGCAAGCGCCCATGACCCGCAACGTGCGCGACGCGGTGGCCGCCCGGCGTGCGTCGCTCGTACGGCAGCTGGAGCCGGCGAAAACCCTCAAGCTGTCCATCGCGCTGCCCCTTCGCAACGAGGCCGAGCTGGACCGCCTTCTTGCCGAGCTGTACAACCCGGCGAGCCCGCGATACCACAAGTGGCTTTCCGTACAGCAGTTCACGGACCGGTTCGGGCCCAGCCCGGCGGACTACGAGGCGGTGGTGCGCTATGCCGAGGCAAACGGGATGACGGTGCGCGCGCGGACCGCGAACCGCTTCCTGGTGGGCGTCGACGCCTCCGCGGCGCAGGTGAACAAGGCCTTCCACGTCACGATGGGGACGTACCGGCACCCGTCGGAGAACCGTTCGTTTTTCGCTCCGGACCGCCAGCCGACCCTGGACCTGCCGGTGAAGGTGTGGCACATCGAGGGACTGGACGATTACTCGGTCCCGCGGCCGATGTTGCGCTACAAGACCAACACCGCGGTGCAAAGGGAGGCGACCGGGTCCGGGCCGGGCAGCCAGTTCCTGGCGAGCGACTTCCGCGCGGCCTACTACGGCAATGGCCCGCTGAACGGGGCGGGGCAGAGCATCGGGCTCTACGGGTTGAATTACAACCTGAGCGACGTCCAGAACTACTACAACAACGTGGGGCAGCCGTTCAATCCGGCGGTGGTGCGGAACGACTCGACGGACGGAACGGTGAACAACTGCGGCGCCGGCTGCGACGACGGTGAGCCGGTGATCGACATCGTGGCGGCGCTGTCGATGGCCCCCGGCGTGAACGCGGTCATCGAGTACTTCGGGGCGAACGCGATGGACGTGTTCAACGCGATGGCCACGGCGAACGTTGCCAAGCAGCTGAGCGCGTCGATCCTGTACTCGCCCGCCGACCCGGCCACGGAGGACCCGATCTTCAAGGAGTTCGCGGCGCAGGGGCAGACGCTATTCGCGGCCTCCGGCGACAGCGGCGCGTGGGATGGCTCGCAGGCGTTCGAGTTTCCGGCGGACGACCCGTACGTGACCGCGGTGGGCGGCACGGACCTGAACACGAACGGCGCGGGCGGCGGCTGGCAGTCGGAAACGGCCTGGGTGGGCAGCAGCGGCGGGATCAACGACCAGAACGTGGCGATTCCGAGTTTCCAGCAGATGGCCGGGGTGATCAACGGGGCGAACGGGGGCTCGACCACCCTGCGCAACGTACCCGACGTGGCGGCGGAGGGCAATACCGACAACTGGTATTGCGCAAACGGCAACGCGTGTACCGGCGGGCTGGGCGGGACGAGCTTCGCCGCGCCGCGCTGGGCGGGCTTCCTGGCGCTCGCGAACCAGCAGGCGGCCGCGAACGGCAGGGCACCGGTGGGCTTCCTCAATCCGATCGTCTACTCGATCGGGCTGAGCGGGAGCTACGGCGCGAACTTCCACGACATCACGGCGGGCAACGACGGCAACAGCACCGCGAGCTATAACGCGGTGGGCGGCTACGACCTGGTGACCGGGTGGGGCAGCCCGAACGGCCAGGCGCTGATTGACACGCTCGCGCCGCCGTCCGCCGGGAACCTGAACGGCGCGCACGTGCTGGCTCCGGCCAGCTCGCCGGGGCTGGTGCTGGACGACTTCCTGTCGAGCACCGCGAGCGGCAACCAGATCGATATCTGGGCGGCCAACGGCTCCGGGGCGCAGCGGTGGGTGTTCGCCAACAACGGCGTGCAGCCGGCGGGGGCGTACAACATCGCCGTTTCCTACGGGGCATACTGCGTGACGGCGACCGGCGGCAGCGGCGCGGCGGTCAATCTGCAGCCCTGCAGCGGGTCGGCGGGGCAGGCCTGGAACGCGGAGGCCTCGGGCGGGCTTTACCTGTTCCACCCGGCTGGGGACAGCACGCTGTGCCTGGACGTGCGGTCCTCCGGGACGAGCTCCGGCACGCCGGTGCAGACCTGGAGCTGCAACGGGTCGAACGCGCAGAAGTGGGCCTTGCAGTAAGAGGCCTTATGGGAAGCGGGGCGAGAACCGGGCCGTGAAGGCCCGGTTTTCGCCGTGATGCTGTGTTGATGGGAACGGTACCCTGCCTGCCGCGGGCCTTGCGGAACCCGTCGCGGCGAGCCTACGATGCTTTCCGACCGTAAAAGAAGCCTGAACCGCAGCCGTACCCATTTGGAGAGCCGCAATGAACGATTCGCGACGCACCTTTCCCAGCAAACGTTTCCTGTCCCTCGCCGGAGCTCTGCTGCTGCGCGCGACGGTCGCTCTGCTGCCGATCGCGGCATGCTCGGCGACGGCGTTCGCGCAGTTCAGCTCGACGCTGCAGGGCTCGGTCACCGACCCTTCGGGCGCGGTGATCCCGAACGCGACGGTGACGCTGACCAAGACCGACACCAACCAGGTCTTCAAGACGGTGACGGGCGGGGGCGGCACGTACGGCTTCGCGAGCCTGGCGCCGGGAAGCTATACGGTGCAGGCCTCGGCGCCGGGGTTCAGCACGGCGAACGTGTCCACGACGCTGACGACCTCGCAGATCGCCGGCGTGGATATCCACCTGGCCGTGGGGAACGAGGCGACGCAGGTGCAGGTGACCTCGCAGGGGCCCGCGCTGAACCCGGAGGAGAACCGGGTGCAGGTGACGCTCGACACCGAGCAGGTACGGACGCTGCCGCTGCAGAATCGCGGGACGCTGAACCTGGTGAACGCGGCACCGGGGGTGAGCGGCTACACGCAGAACCTCGACAACTTCAACAACGAGGAAACCCCGAACGCCAACGCGAACGGACATTTCGCGGGGTCGAACCTGTATGTGATTGACGGGATCGAGAGCGACTCGAACATTACGGGTGGGACGAACAACATCACGCCGAACCCGGACTCGCTCCAGGAGATCACGCTCCAGACCAATACCTTCGAGGCGGGATTTTACGGCGGCGCGGGCGTGACGACGGCGCTGACGACCAAGTCCGGCGCGAACAAGTTCCACGGCACGGGCGAGGTCAGCTTCTACAACCAGCAGCTGCAGCAACGGTTTTTCTTCTCCGGGCCCAACGGGAATTCGCCGTACAAGCGGCTGGAGTACTCGGGTACGCTGGGCGGGCCGATTTACAAGGACAAGACTTTCTTTTTCGCGTCCGTGGAGGCGCTGGCGGCGACTGTCCCGGCCGGCACGAACATTTTCCCGAACGAAGACGCGGCTTTTGTAGCGCTGGCGCAGCAGCGCTACCCGAACACCCTGGGCACGCAGCTGCTGACCCGCTATCCCTCGCAGGGCATCAACGTGCAGAGCGTTCGGTATTACACCTCCGCCGACCTGGCGACCCAGTGCGCGACGCCGACGGGCAATTGCAACATCCCGTTCATCGATAACGTCAACCAGACGACCTCGCCGTACAACAACGGCCTGCAGTACAGCCTTCGGCTGGACCAGAACTTTCGCGGCGGCAAGGACCGCGTGTATGCGTACTACTTCAATATCCAGCACACGCCGCAGCTGATCGACCCGCGGCCCGCGTTCACCAGCGTGCAGCCGACCTCGAGCAACCTGTACTCGATCAACTACACGCATATCTTCACGCCGAGCATCCTGAACGAGGCGTCGTTCGCCTACAAGCGCGTGGTGGGCAACCGCACCGCGCCCACCCCGACGGTGCCGGAGATCGCGATCAACAACACCTACGCGGTGGGCGGGCCGAACGACCCGGCGTTCGGCGGCGGCTTCGGCCCGGGCAGCTTCGCCCAGCACCAGTACAGCTGGCGCGATGTCGTGAGTTATGTTCGGGGCAAGCACGACCTGCGTTTCGGGGTGCAGATCTCGCACGGGAACGACTCGGCGGACTTTTCGGGCAGTTATGTCCGTCCGTCCTTCTCTTTCAACAACGGCTTGGTCGACTTCGTGCAGGACAAGGTTTATCAGGAGAACGGGATCGCTTATGATCCGCTGACGGCGCAGCTGAAGCCGTTCAATTTCGGAGCGCAGGTGAACAACTACGGGGTATACGCGCAGGACTCGTGGAAGGTGCTGCCGAACCTGACGGTTCAGTTGGGCCTGCGCTGGGACGATTTCGGCAACCCGTCTTCCTTCCTCTACACGCGGTCGCTGCCTCAGCTCGCGAACGCGATCCCGGTGAACTCGACCAAGCTGCTCGGATCGCCCGCGGCGATCGATGCGCAATTCGCGAACGCCTCGATCAAGGCGGCCAACAACATCTACCCCAATGCTCTGCGAAACAACTGGTCGCCGCGCGTGGCGTTCTCCTGGGCTCCGACCAAGAGCCGTTTCACGACCATCCATGGCGGCACGGGGATTTACTACGAGCAGATCAGCCTGGGGCAGGTGCTGGACCAGCTGCGCGGCAACCCGCCGGGATGGGTGTTCCCGACCTTCGGGCAGAACACGGGCAACGCGACGCAGCCTATCTACGGACTGGGCAGCAGCGGCGCGTTCCCGTACGGGTTCGCAATCCCGGCGATCCCGACGACGGGCCTGGACGC